>JAOPYH010000499.1 GCA_025964715.1 Streptosporangiaceae bacterium
TCGGTGAACCGCTCCGGCTCCTGGGCCGCGATGATCTCCAACTGCATCGCGTCGAGCAGGATGCGATAGCCGCTGCGGGGAACCATCAGCTCGAGGCGCTCCCCCTGTTTCGTCCGCACCTTCCGGACCTGCACGCCGGTGAATTCGTTCCCGATGCCGAACGGCTCCCCGGCACCCACGATTCCCTCATCGGAATCCCCCACGCTCATGAAACCCCTCTCCCCTGCTCAGATCAGCTGACGCCGATGATCTCAGGCTCAGCGGCGTACGCCTGCGGTCGGACGCCCGCCAGTACCGGAAGGGCGGCGCGCACCCTGCCCACTTCCGACAGCGCGAGATCGAGCACCTGCGACGCAGGCCCGCCGACCCCGAGGTCGGCGAGGATCTCCCCCCAGGGATCGACGACGAGCGCGTGCCCGAAAGTCTCGAACGCATCGGTGCCGTCGTCACCGCGGACGGTGGCGGATGCGACGACGAAGGCCGCGCTCTCGATGGCCCGCGCCCGAAGCAGCACCTCCCAGTGTGCGGTGCCGGTCTTCTGGGTGAAGGCGGCCGGCACCAGGATGACCTCGGCCCCGGCAAGGGCGAGGCGCCGGTAGAGCTCCGGGAAGCGGACGTCGTAGCAGATCGTGAGACCGACCCGTACTCCGCCGATTTCGACGATCATCGGCCGCTCACCGGCCTGCTCCACCGCCGAAGCCTCGAAGGACTGCCCACCGACCCGGGCATCAAACAGGTGGATCTTGTCGTATCCGCCCGCGATGGTCCCGTCCGGTCCGATGACGAGGGCGGTGTTGAAGATCCGTCCCTGATCGTCGCGGCGCTTGAAACCGCCGAGAACCACCGTGGTCGAGGCGTTCCTCGCCGCCGACCGCAGTTCGGTGATCTCGGGTGAGTCGAGGGAGAGCGCGGCGGTCCGCATCTCGGTGTTGCTGCCGAGCATGAGGCCGTTCTCCGGGAGCAGAACGAGGTCGGCACGGGGCCCGGCCTCGCCGATCAGGCGGATGGCCACGGCCAGGTTCGCCGCGACGTCACGGGTGGGCCGCCACTGCGTGAGGCCCACCCGCAACTGCCGCTGCGCCGCACTCTCAGACACCGGCGGGCTGCCGTTCCGGCAGGAGCATATTGACCACGGTCCAGCCCCCGCCCGAGGCCGTCATGGGCTCGTAGGCATAGACCTCACCGCGCACCCCTGCACCGATCAACCCGAGCATGATCAGCCAGTTGAGGACTTCGTACTGGCCGTGGTCGAGCAGCGCATAGGGCTCCAGATTGCCCAGCTCAATGCCCTTGCCCGCGCGCAGCATCTCCAGCACGTAGGTGTCGAATTCTTCGTCCACGTGCCCGAACTTGCCCGGGTCGAGCCAGTGCGACAGGCCCCCGGTGGCGAGCATCGCCACGCGGCGCCCGGCGGAGCCGACCACCGTCCGCAGCACCTCGCCGAAGGCGCGCGCCCCGAACGGCGAGAACCCGCGGGCGGGCTGGGTGATGATCGGGATGATCGGGATGTCCGGGCGCGGCAGCAGCATGCGAAGCGGGACGATCAGCCCGTGGTCGAGGTCGATCCGGGTGGATTCCTCGACCTCGAGCCCCTCGGCCCGCATCGCGTCCACGATCGCGTGCGCGTAGGCCGGGTCCCCCTGCACGGTCAGGTCCAGGTCGGGCCGCTTGAAGAACGCCATCGACCCGGTGTGTGTCTCGCCGCTCCCGACCACGAAGGCCCCGGTGGAGAAGCTCTGGAAGTGGCAGTCCGCCGTGACGATCATGACGTCGGGGTTCGCGGCGGCGATGTCGCGGGCCAGTCGCTCGTACCCGGCGCTCAATCGCGCTACGCCGTCGGCCGGATCGATCTCGGGACGGGCCAGCAGGTCGGGTACGTGCGAGCAACCGCCGGCGAAGACGACCTCCGAGGGCACGTCGGGGTCGGGCAGCGCGCCACCCTGCTCGACGTGGAACCGGCCGGTGCTGGCCGAGTCGCCAAGGTCGTCGGCGAACCAGCGGCTGACCAGGATGGTGATGCCGTCACCGAGGCCTGCCGAGCGCAGTCGGTCCCGGTCGCCGTCGGCGATGACGGCCGCCCATTCGGCGTCCAGGCCGACCTCGGGAGCGACACCGGAGGGGTCGCTGCGGAACCGCGCCAGCAGCTCCGGGTCGCCGGCCAGCGCCAGGATGGCGGTCTCGAGGGTCTTGGCGTCCATCGCGCTCAGTCCTCCAGGAGGCGGCCGTCGCGCACGACCGCCACGTCGTCGATCGTCACGGTGCAGCTGTGCATCGGGATGTCCAGGTGCGCCGGGGTCTCCCGGTTGGCGAACCGGTTCGACCCGGTCGACCACATGAAGTTGCCCGCGGAGGAGCGCAGCTCCTGGCCGTAGAGCGAGCGCGGTTCGTAGACCTCGAACGCCGACCAGCGGGCGACCGGGTGCATGCCCCAGCCCATGTGCGACAACGCCCAGACCTCCGGGTCATTCCAGCTCTCGAAGTAGTCGCGCAGCAGGAACGCCTCGGCCCCGCCGCTGATGTCGGTGATGAAGCCCTTCTCCACGGTCAGCGTGACGGGCTCGCGGACGTAGCGCTGCCACGGGATCAGTGCGTCGCCCGGCTGCAGCACGAAAGTGCCCTCGGCGGTGCGGTCGTGCGGGAAACAGGCCACGAACCCGCTGGGCCAGTGATCCCACCGACTCGGCTCGTCGACGTAACCCCACTGATGGGTGACCGGCAGCTCCGAACCGGAGATATCGGCGGTCAGGTCGGTCCCGGCGGCACTGGTGACCCGCAACGTCGTTCCGGCCTTCAGCCGCTTGCCGCCCTGCTCCACCACCGAGCGCAGCCCGGCCGAGCCCATCAGGCGCTCGAGCACGTCGGGCGGCTCTGCAACGAACAGCATCCGCTTGCCCGCACCGGTGATCCGCGTTCGAACGTCGGAGTGGATCAACCCGCCCACGGTCACGTCGACGACGAGGTCGCACTCCCCGGCGCCGGCCAGTAGCGCCGCGACCTCCCGGCCGTCGGAGGAGTAGGGCGGCAACATCGGGTTGGACAGGCTGGAGGCGGTGAGCACCAACGCCCCGGCGCCGAGGTCGCGGGCCGCGGCCACAGCCGCCTCGACGTACTCGGTCTTCTGCCCCAGCTCGCTGATCACTCCGACGGTCTCGTCGGATTTGACCGCGCAGAGCCGGAACTGGTCGACGAACAGCTCCCGGAGAGTCTTCGGCATTGCCTTGTGTCCCTTCCTCGTTCGTTGCGGTCTAGAAGGTCGACCGGATGGCGCCGCCGTCGACGGCCAGCGCCGAACCGGTGACGAACGCGGAGCGCGGAGAAACCAGGAACGCGACCGCGTCGGCGATCTCCTCCGGCTCCGCCCACCGGCCGAGCGGGATGTTCTCGACGACCTTGGCGAGCTCCTCGTCGCGTGAGGTGCCGTTGGCTGCGGCCTTCGAGCTCAGGATCGCCTCCATCCGGCCGGTCCCCGTGGCCCCCGGCATGAGCTGGTTGACTCGCACCCCGTGCGGGGCGAGCTCGAGGGCCATCTGCTTGGCGGTGGCCGACAGCGCGGACCGCATGGCCACGGACAGCACCCCACCGGACGCAGGCTGGCGGACCCAGGTCGAGGTGAGGAACACGATGCTGCCGCCACCCTGGTCGACCATCTGCCGGGCAGCGTCACGCGCCAGCTGGACCACAGGCCGCACGAGCAGGTCGTAGGCGTCGGCCCAGTCCTGCGATGTGGTGTCCAGGAAGGCCGCGATCCGCGGGCCCGGGGTGTTGAGCACCGCGATGTCGAGCCGGCCGTGCGCCGCGACGACGGCGGGCACGAGCGCCTCGGTCGCGCCCGGATCGGCCAGGTCGGCGAGGTAGGGGCTCAGCGAGCCGGCGGTCGGA
>JAOPYH010000500.1 GCA_025964715.1 Streptosporangiaceae bacterium
CGAGTTGATTGGACAGGTCGAGGGCACCCAGCAGGAGAAGGACAGCGTCCAGTTCACCAAGCTGCTCATTCGGTACTCCGCCTCTGGCCTGACACAGGCGCGGCCGAGCTTCTACGTGAGTTTGGGCCCGTCGATCCTCGGCGGCGTAGTGCTGGTCAGGAGGTGCGGACTCGATCGGCGGATGACTGGTTTCGTAGGTGAGAGTCAGCAACGTTTGTCGATGGGTTCGGGCAACACGACGCGATCGCTGCGCCCGGAAATGTCGATGAGAAGTAGCAACGCCAGAGGTGGGTGGGCTGGTGTCAGCGGCTTGGACTAGCGTGCGGACATGGCGAAGATCCATCCAGGCGCAACTCTCGTCCCGCATTTCCGTGACTTTCTGCCCGCATGGGTCGCTCGGCAGGAGTGGTATGTCGGCACCGGCATCCCGTCTCTGACACCCGTTGGGTACTTCCGGTTCGAGGACCCTGCTGGTGGGGTCGGCGTTGAGACACATCTGGTGACAGACGGGGCGGTGCTGTATCAGGTCCCGATGACGTATCGGGACGCCCCGCTTCAGGACACGGTGCCTGGTGTCGCGGAACCGCTCATCACGACTGCGGAGCACAGCGTCCTGGGCACTCGCTGGATCTACGACGGGTTGGCTGATCCGGTCTGGCTCAGCGAACTCCTGGGCCTGGTCCGGTCCGACTCGGTTTCCGAGCCGAGTAGAAAGCGAGGAGTCGGGCCGGCTGAGGCACGTGGTCAGCGGCTGCTGGCAGGGGATCTGGGCATGGACTCGGTGGTCGTCGAGCTGAAACGCGTGGTGACCGTGGGCGGACCTCTTAAGGGCCCAGGCGTGGCCGGTGTAGTGATGGGCGCCTGGCATCCGGATGGCCCGGATGCAGCCCAGGTCAGTGGTTGTCTTGCCGTAGTGCGCGAAGTGACCTCTGCAAAGTAGGGGTTCAGTTCGCGGTGGCGTCGTGCGGGCCGGTGTGGGCCCGGGTGCTGGCCAGGCGGTAGGAGTCGGTGCCGGTCTGGGTGATGTTCCCGCCGAAGGTGAGGCGGTCGACGATGGCCGCGCAGAGCCGCGGGTCGGTGAAGGTCTTGGTCCAGCCGCCGAACGATTCGTTGGAGGGATCGCGACGCTGTTCTTTTCCTCGCGCTCGGTGAGGACCTGGAACAGCAGCTCAGCGCCCCTGCGGTCGAGTTCCATGTAGCCGAGTTCATCAATCTTTGCGGATATCTGCATAGATCGATCTAGTGGAAACGGGGTCTGGCCCTGGGCGGCGACGACGTCCGCATGACAGATGCCGACCGCTTCAATGCGACTGCGGCTGTCGCCCGTTGCGGCTGGATCGTGGATGCCGGCCTGCCGGCCTGCCGGCCTCGGTGTTCGCTGTGACTACTGGAGTGCGCCGCCACTGACCAGCAGACTCTGTCCGCTGACCCATGCTGCTGGATCGGAAGCGAGGTACTCGGCGGCGTCCGTGACGTCGTCGACGCTGCCCATCCGACGGCCGATGCGCCCGGGCTGGGCAACGAACCGCCGTACCGGGTGGTCGGGGTCGGGCTCGGTGAAGACGCCCGCGCCTTGCTCGAGCCCTACAGGTCCTCGCCGGGAACCGGCGGGTCAGATCCTCCTCCGCACTGCACGCCGCCGGCAGATCAGCCCCGCCGCACCGGCAGCCTCGTGACCACGCCCTTGTCCGCCCCGAAGCTGGTCTTCTCGGTATTCGTGGCCATGGCGTACGGGGCCGACGGACGGCCGGCGGTCTTCGGCGTTCACATCTCGGCAGGGACTGGCGCGCGGTATTGGGCCGCCTTCTTGCGGGAATTGGACCGCGAACGGCGGGGGCGGCCAGCGAACGTCGTCGGAGATGGTTCGGCGGGTCTGACGCGGGCGGTGGGGAAGTCTGGGCCGGAGCGGACGGACCGGAAGCCGCTCCCGCACTCTGGGCCGACGAGCACCTGATGCGTGCGGAGGCGGGGCGCATCTGCCGGGACCGGGGTCTTGACCGGCGTGACGGACGGCTCTGGCTGTTGCTGCAACGCGCGTGGCGCGACAGGAAGGACTGGGACCGGTTCACCGCCGAGGCGCGCCGCTACCGGGATCCCGAACTCGACAGGTGGCTGACCCGCGCGGAACCCGTGATGTCCCGTGAGTTCGCCGCGCGGGCACGGGGCGTGCACCGCTCACGCTATGCGGTGCGCGCCGCGCGGCGCGAGCTGGACGAACGGCTGGGTACCCGGCGTACGAGCTTCGGCAATCAGGCGCGCGCCGACAGGCTACTGCGGCTGATGGCGCTGGACATCTCCGGGGCGGCCAAGGTCCATGCCTGGGCCGATCTGATCTGCGTGTGGCTGGAGCGGAGCGGCGGGCGTGCGGAGTCTTCCCAGCGACGGATAGTGGACCGAGACGGGCGGCGGTCCCTGCGGGACCCGACCGTACGCTGAACTCGGAGTGCCCGACAGGGGGCGGCAGTTCGCGCCAGGCCATATCAATGATATGCGACGCCCTTGACTCGAGGGGCGTCTTCGTGCCGATCATCATGCTCCTCGCGGGGTGGTCGTCGGTTGAACGTAATCATGGGGAACGGGTGCGCGAAGCGCGTGTTGTCGCCGACACGTGTTACTGATCGATGCGATCCGGATTCCGGGTGGATGGCCGATTGCCCGAGCAATTGACTGTGTCAGTCGTCTGACAGATGTTTCCATCCGTTTGTCACGCTTCACGACAGCAGCAGCCGCCGCCTAGCGTTTGCGACACAACAGCGACAGGCGCCGGTTTCGGCAGCGGACTCCGCACGTCAGTTTGAAGGAGCTCGAGTGAATGAGACGACGGCCGGCCCAGTGCCGCCTTTGGGGCGGCCCCTACTGCTGGTGGCCGACCGCAGCGCCGACAACGTCGGGTTGACCTTGGTTGATCTACGCGAGGGGGCGACCTGCGACGCCGGTCCGGCGCGGATCCCGATCGCCCAGGACATCCCGGCCGGCCACAAGGTCGCGCTGACCGACATCCCGGCGGGCCAGGCGATCGTGAAATACGGTGCCGTGATCGGGTACGCGACGGCTCCGATCATCCCCGGCAGCCATGTCCACGTCCACAACGTCGCGGTCAGGGGTGCGGCCTCGCCCAATCGCAGCGACGCCCGGCAGACCACCGTCACGTGGACGCCGCCGGTGGCCCCGACGCGCGACCATTTCCTTGGCTACAAGCGGCCCGGCGGCGCTGTGGCAACCCGCAACTACATCGGAATCCTGCCGTCGGTGAACTGTGCAGCCACGGTGTCCCGGATGGTCGCCCAGGCCGCGGAGGCCGCGCACGCCGGGACCCCCGGCCTGGACGGGGTGATCGCCCTGGGCCACGACCTGGGCTGCGGCCTGGCGGAGGGCGGCCGGGGCGATGAGATCCTGCGCCGTACCTTGCACGGCTATGCCGCCCATCCCAACCTGGTCGGGGTCGTTTCCGTCAGCCTGGGCTGTGAGGTCAACCAGCCCGAGCACTTCCTGGAGGACCTGCACAGACCGGTCGAGCAGCTGACCATCCAGGAGCTGGGCGGGTCCGCCGCGACGGTGAATGAGGCGCTGCGCCGGGTCGCGGTGATCGCAGAAGGGGTCGCCGGACTTCGCCGGGAGCCGCTGCCGCTGTCCGGACTCATCCTGGGCCTGCAGTGCGGCGGCAGCGACGCCTACTCCGGCCTGACCGCCAACCCCGTCCTGGGAGTGGCCGCCGACCTGCTGGTCGCCGCGGGCGGCCGGGCGATCCTCGGGGAGACCCCGGAGATCTTCGGGGCCGAGCATCTGCTCGCAGCGCGGGCCGCCGAGGCGGGCCTGGCCGATCGGCTCGACGAGATCCTGGAGTGGTGGAAGGAGTACGTCCGCGCCAGCGGCGCCGAGTTGGACAACAATCCCTCGCGCGGCAACCGCGACGGGGGCATCACCACCATCTGGGAGAAGTCGCTGGGCGCGGTCCTCAAGGGCGGCAGCAGCCCGCTGCGGGCAGTCGTCGACTACGCCCAGCGTGTCGAGGCCCCGGGTCTGACCTATATGGACACCCCCGGCTACGACCCGGTATCGGCGACCGGCATGGTGGCCGGCGGGGCGAACCTGCTGGCCTTCACCACCGGACGCGGTTCGGTGTTCGGATCCCGCCCGGCCCCCTGCCTCAAGATCGCCACGACCAGCCGGCTGTACCGGCACATGGTCGGCGACATGGACTTCGACGCCGGGGCGGCGTTCACCCGCGAGGAGCAGATCGCCGCAGGCATCAGGCTGTTCGAGCGCCTGGTGGACCTGGCGTCGGGCGAGCCGAGCAAGTCCGAGCTGCTCGGGTTCGGCACTGAGGAGATCGCCCCGTGGCGGATCGGAGCGGTGCTGTGATCGCGACGGTGTTCGATGCCGGACGGTACCGGCTGGCGGAAGGGCCGCGCTGGGACGCCCGTACCGAGACGCTGGTGTGTGTGGACATCCTCGGCAGGCGCATCCTGCGCCGTGGCCTGGCGGGCGAGACCCCGGAGACGCCGGTGGAAAGCGAGGTCGGCTGCCTCGCCCTCACCGAGGATCCTGGGGAGGCCTTCGCCGACACGCGGGCCGTTGACGGCATCCCCGACGGGATCGCGGTGGACGGCGAGGGCAGGTTGTGGTGTGCCTTCTTGGGAAGGCGCGAACATCACCTGCTTCGACCCCGACGCCACCGTTCGCCAGACGCACTCGGTCCCGGTTCTGCGGCCGACCAGCCTCACCTTCGGCGGCCCCGACCTGACCACCATGTTCATCACCAGCGCGTCCCGCGAACTGACCGAGACACAGCTGGCCCGGTGGCCGCTGTCCGGCTCAGTGCTGCGCGCCGAGACCACGCCCCGGGGCCGCCCGGCCAACCCGTTCACCACCCTGTCGCTTCGATCGGACCCGCATGAGATTCCACAACAAGATCGCCGTGGTCACCGGCGCGGACTCGGGCATCGGCCGGGCCACGGCCCTGCGGCTGCTCGAAGAAGGCGCCCTGGTCACCGCCGTCGACCTGCGCCACAGCGAGCCGTGGCCGGCCGAGTACGCCGGCAACGTCACGAACCTGACGGCCGATGTCGCCGACCCCGACGCCCCCGCGACGATCATCGACTCGGTAGACGCGGCCCACGGCCGTCTCGACATCCTGGTCAACGCGGCAGGCATCCTCAAGATCGCCCCGATGCTCGCGGTCACCCGCGCCGACTGGGACCGGGTTCTGTCGGTCAACCTCGGCGGCGTGTTCTTCCTGTGCCAGGCCGCCGCCGCGCTGATGGTGAAGGCAGGGGTACGAGGCCGGATCGTCAACGTGTCGTCCGTACACGCCGTCGTCTCCGAGCCGGACGCGGCGCCCTACACCGCCTCCAAGGGCGGCCTGGAGGCGATGACCCGCACCATGGCGTCCGAGCTCGCAGCGCACGGGATCACCGTGAACGCGGTGCGGCCCGGCGCGACCTGGTCGGGGATGAGCCGGCCCATCTACACGCCCGAAGTCCTCGCCGCCTTGTCGGACAAGATCCCGCTCGGTGAGGTCGCGCAGCCCGAGTGGGTCGCCGCGGCGATCTGCTACCTGGCCTCGGACGAGGCCCGCTACACCACCGGCGCCGCCTTGGACGTGGACGGCGGCTACTCCATGGACGGCTCGCTGCCCGGAAGGCGGTACCAGTGACAACGCCCGCA
>JAOPYH010000533.1 GCA_025964715.1 Streptosporangiaceae bacterium
CCGCGAAGGAAGATCCGTCGACTCGCAGCTCGACGTCGGCCGGCGTTGGGCACAGCGGGAAGGGCACACGATCGTCGGCGAGTACCGCGACGACGGCGTGTCGGCGTTCGACACCCGCAAGCAGCGCCCGGACTGGCAGCGGGTCATGGACGAGATCGCCGCCCGGAGGTTCGACGTGCTCTGGGTGTGGGAGGCGTCGCGGGCATCCCGCGACCGGACAGTGTGGGCCGCCCTGATCGCGGCCTGCGCGGAGGCCCACGTCCTCATCTGCGTCGACGGCAAGATGCACGACGTCACCGACCCTGACGATGGTTTCGTGCTCGACCTCGGCATGGCGATGGCCGTGCGCGAGTCCGCCTACATCCGTAAGCGGGTGCAGCGGGCCACTCTCGCCGCGGCGGACGCCGGACGACCGTTCGGCAGCATCCCGTTCGGGTACCGCCGCGAGTACGACCCGAAGTCGAAGGCACCGTCCCAGGTGCCCGACGAGGAGACCGCGCCGATCGTCCGGGAGATCGTCGCCCGCGTCATCGCAGGCGAGGGTCTACACAAGATCGCGGTCGACTTCAACCGCCGCGGCGTGCCGACACCGCAGCAGGTCCGCGACCGCAGGCTCGGCCGCGAAGGCGTGACGCGGGGCGGCTGGAACAACCCCAAGCTGCGCAAGCTCCTGTCCTCGCCGTCGATGGCGGGCTGGCGCGTCCACCAAGGCAAGGTGCACGGCCAGGCAGGGTGGGATCCGATCGTGTCCGCCGCCGATCACGCGGCTGCGTTGGCGATCATCAACGATCCGACCCGGCGAACCCAGCGAGGCACAGCCCCGAAGTATCTGCTGTCCGGGATCGCCGAGTGCGCGGTATGCGACGGATGGATGCGGTACTTCCCCAACAAGGGCTTCCCGTCCTACGGGTGCGCCGGCAAGAGCGGCACCAACCCGGGGCATGTCGTTCGCCGGGCCGAGCCGCTCGAGACGATGGTCGAGACATACGTGGTGGCGTTGTTGATGGACCCGAAGCTGTTCGAACGGGTGGCGACGATCGAGGCGGGCGCCGACGATCGTGGTGAGGCCATCGTCAAGGAGATCGCTGACGTCGAGGCCCGGATCGCGCAGTTCGAGGCTGCCGCTGTCGCAGGCGAGTTGACGCCGGAGCGGTTCGGGCGGATGGAACGCCAGTGGTTGGCGCAGCTCGTGGAACTGCGGACAGAGCTCGGGAGCACCTCGAAGCTGCCGCAGGTGGTGATCGACGCAGCCGGCCCGGACGCCGACAAGAAATGGGAGGGCCGCGACATACTGGTGCGCCGGCAGATCGTGCGGTCCCTGGTGCGGGTGCGGGTGCACCGGTCGAATCAGCGTCGGGGGGCCCGCGGGTTCGACGACTCGTCGATCGAGATCATCCGCCTGTGACGGCTGCGCGGTGGTTCTCTGTGCTGGCGCGGGGTCGGGGGACGACCGCCAGTCGCCGGGTCGTGGTGGCCTCGGGTGCGACGGCTCGGGGAGCGGCGGCGGAGCCGTGGGGGCCCCAGACGACGCGCTTCCACATCTCGATCACCGACCATGTTTTCTGGATCATGGGGGCGTCCTCGCGGAGCCACAGCGTTTCGGTGGCGTGGTCGTAGGTCGCGACCTTGTGCGCGGGGAGTGGCGCCATGGCGGTGGTGATGCCGAATCGGGCGAGCCGGATACAGACGTCGCGGTAGCCGTCGGCGCATTCGGCGGGGTCGAGGGGAGCGGGCAGTGCGAACGACAAGTTGAAACCTCCACCTTAAAGCTGAGCCTTGGTGCAGCCCTTGGCACGCCCCTAGGTGCTGCGGAGGGAGGTCCGGGGCTCCACGTTGGGGGCGTGGTCCGGACCCTCCTGGGTTGTTCAACTTACGGTAAAGGGATGACAGTTCTCACTATGTGAGGGGGCTGTCAGCGGTTGCGCTCACCGGTACCACTCGGGTGGACGCACCCCCGTCACTGCCTGTGAGTCGGACGGAGAGGCAATCGTCTGTCGCGGTAGGTCACGCTTTCCGCTCAGTGGGATCATCAATTTTGATGAGGCCGGTCCGGGGTGCGTCCTCGGTGAAGAAGTCGAGATCCTCGCTGGGCAGCAGCGGCCGGGCATGGGCGGCGTTGCGGATGGCGCGGCGGGTGGCCTCGTTCCAGAAAGCTACGTCGTCGATCTCGCGCAGCACCCGCTCCCTGTCAGCCTCGTCGACGCCGACCGGTTCGGATGCGGATTGCTCGCCGATGCCCAACCAGCCCTCCAGGACCGCGATGTTGGGGGAGCCGGGGCTGTCGTCCTTCTCGATGCGGCCGATGGTGCGTTCGCCGACGCCGGTGATCTTGGCAAGTTCTTCACGGCTGAGGCGGCGGCGCTCGCGCTCGCGGCGGATCCTCTGCCCTCTCGTGACCATAAGTGCGCACTCTAAGGCCACAAGTGGCCACTCGTGCGCGCCGCCCTCGGTGTTTCTAGACATGGCTGTATACCCCGTTGATCCCCGTCACTCCTTGATCCTCGCAGGTCAGAGACGAATAAGTCTAGCTCTGGCCGGTTATGAATTGACGCGCTAGCCAAAACAGGCCACACTAGGCCAATGCACGACAGCCGAGCAGGAAGCGCGAGTTCACATGCATGACCGGACGATCGACATCGCCGCCCTGATCGCGTGGCGAGCACGGCGCGGTATGACGATGGCCGAGCTCTCCCGCACCTCCGGGGTGTCCTACAGCCTCATCAAGTACGTACACGCCGGCGAACGCCAGTTCTCCGACGTCACCGCCCACAAGATCGCCGTCGCCCTCGGCTGCACCGCCGACGACTTCTCCACCCCCGGACGCTCACGCCGTATCGCCGGCACGGACAGGTCCGCCGCATGAGCTTCTTCGAGGACGCCGAAGCAGTGCTCGGCAAAGACCTGGTGGACAAGCTCCGGGCACAGGCGGCGCAGAGCCTGATCGACAAGCCGCTCACCGAGGCACAGCTCACCCTCCTGGCGGGGCTGCTCGCCATGGACGTCCCGAACCCCGAACCGGCCGCCGACAACAAGGTCGCCTGACCCTCCCTGAACGAACAAGGCCCGCAGCGTCTCCGCCACGGGCCTGTTCGACGCACTCAAAGAAAGCTGGCCAGCCACCATGAGCACGTCTACATCTGATCTTACCCGAGCTTCCCACCCCCGGCCCCGCCCGATGGGCACCCGCCACGCCGCCGGCCGGCACCACGCCAACGACGCCACGATCCTCGAGCACCACGCCTGGCACCTGGCAAAGGTTCAGCTGGGCCTGGACGACGAGGACTACCAGCGTCTCGCCCGCCGAGTGCAGTGGAGCGCCGCGTGAACCTGTTCACCACCGCCCCCCTCGACGACCTCAGCCCCCTGGCCACCGAACTCAACACCGCCCTGTCCATGCACCCCGAAGTGTGGGACTGGCT
>JAOPYH010000517.1 GCA_025964715.1 Streptosporangiaceae bacterium
CGATCACGACTGGCGGATGGAGGCGTACGGCTACTACGGCGGCATCGCGTTCGACGGCACCGACGAGGACGGCGGCCTGCAGTGGTTCGTGCAGAACGAGGGGACTGTCACCGGCGCCGCGTACGCCTTCGTCGACGAGCCGCGCAGTCCCGATGAGCCGGGCAAGGCGATGCGCGTCGCGGCGACCGGATCGGCCGCCGAGTGGGCCGTCTCCTACCTGTGGGCGAAGCCCGGTAACAGTTTCTACTCGACCAACATCTCGGATACGACGCTGACCATCGATGTGCTCGGCGAGAAGATCGGCCCGGACGCCGAACTCGTGGTCCAGCTCGAGACCTCCTACCGGCCCGCCACCGCCGGCCGGCCCGCCGGCGTCTACGTGCTGGAATACCGCGTCGGCGCCAAGGCGGCGCGCGGGCTGGAGAAGCCGTTGACCGGCGTCGTGACCGTCGCGGCGACCGGCGGCTGGCAGACCCTGACGATGCGCCCGCTGGATGACATCCGGGCGTTCTGGCCGGACCTCGTGGCCGAGGACTCGGGACTCGCCCGGCTGCGCTTCGGCGTACGGGCCCGCAACAGCGCCACCGCGCAGGCGGTGTTCGACCACCTTCGCATCGACCGCACCCGTGACCCGCTGCACTGCCGGTCCGCACCCAGCGCAAGCTCATGCGGGACCTGGGCAAGCGGTACCCGAAGGTGACCCAGCTCCTGTCGGCCGAGGTGTCGATGGTGCGGCACCTGAACGTCTTCATGGAGCACTTCGAGCTCTACCCGTACCCGCCAGCGGGCAAGGCGCCCACGCTGGACAACTCGGTGGAAGGGACCGAGGCGGTGGTGCGCTGGTATCAGGAGCGTGGCGCGCTGGTGCAGTACAACCACCCGCCCACGTCGACCACGGAGCTCGCCGAGACCCGGGCACTGGGAACCGACCTGATCGAGATCGCGGATGCCGGTGGCGGCTTCCAGGTGATCCACGACCGGATCAACCTGTACGACGTCGCGGCGCGCAACGCCATTTTCCTGACCGCGACGAGCCAGATCGATGACCACGCCGGCCGGGACTGGCTCGGCATGTCCCACCTCTACATCACCTCGGTGTGGTCGGCCTCGAAGAAGGCGAAGGACCTCATCGCGGCACTGGCGGCCGGGCAGGCCTGGTGGTACCACCAACGGCTGTGGCCGAACGGACGGCTCGACCTGGCCGTCGGCGGCCACCGTGCGATGGGCCGGGTCATCCGCACAGCGGCCGACAGCGTTCCCGTCGACGTCGTCGCCGAGAATCTGCCCGCCGGCTCGACGGTGCAGATCGTTGTGGGGGTCTGTGACCGTACGGGGCAGACCTCACCCTCGATCGAGAAGCACCCGTACCCGGCCGACGCCTTCAAGCGGGGACCGTTGCCTTTCCGCCTGGATCGGGAGAACGGCCGTTATATGCGCGTCGAGGTCTACGATTCCTCCGGCGTGCTGCTGGGGTTCGGCAATCCGCTGTGGGTGGTGCCGATCGGGGACGACATCGACATCCCCGTGGCACGCCGGCTTGCCTATCCTCCGCGCTAACCGCGACCGAGCCCACGATCCTCCTTCGCGTACCCGCTGGTCACGCCGGTACGCGAAGGAGAAGCCTCCTCGCCTCGCACTAGGTGTCGCTGTCCCCGCTGGCCGAGGCTATTCCCCGTGGGGGTCGGAGGCGTTGAGCGTCGCGACGACCTGGTCGTAGTCGCCGCGCGCCTCGCCGTAGCGCAGGAACTTCACGCGTTCGACCTGGATCTCCCTGGCGTCGGGCTCCGACTCGAGCAGCGCGACGGTCTCCGTCACGAACTCGTCGAGCGGCATCGCGAACTCGCTCTCCTCCTGGCCGGGCAGCAGCGAGGTGCGGACGGCCGGCGGCTCGAGCTCCACGATCTTCACGTTCGTGTCGGCGAGCTGCAGCCTCATCGACTCGCTGAGCATGTGGATCGCCGCCTTCGACGCGTTGTAGCTCGCCGTGACCTTGAGCGGCGCGAACGCCAGGCCCGAGGAGACGGTGACGATCGTGCTGTCCGGCTGCGCTTGCAGGTGCTCGATGAACGCGGCGATAAGGCGGATCGGGCCGAGCACGTTGGTCGTGATGACCGACTCAGCCGAGGCGAGGAACGTTTCGGGCTTGTGCCAGTCCTCGATGCGCATGATGCCGGCCATCGTGACGAGGACGTTGAGGTTCGGATGCTCGGCCAGCACCTCCTTCGCCGCGGAGTCGATGCTCGCGGCGTCGGTCGTGTCGATCTGCACGGTGTCGATACCGGGGTTCTCTGCGGCGATCCGCTGGAGCAGCTCGGTGCGCCGGCCGCCGACGATCACGGTGTTGCCCTTGGCCTTCAGCGCGAGCGCGAGGGCGAGCCCGATGCCGCTCGTGGAGCCGGGGATGAAGATGGTGTTTCCGGAGATGTTCATGCTCCGAGCTTGGCCGGTCGGCGCCAACGGGTGCAGAGAGCGGTTATCGGGGGATCCGCGATCCCTGGTTGGCCCTTGGCGCTGGGCCGATACTCGGAGTATGGACCGTGCAGCACTGGCCCACTTCCTGCGCCGCCGCCGTGAAGCGCTGCAGCCGGGGGACGTCGGGCTACCCGCGGGCGCGCGCCGCCGGGCCCCGGGACTCAGGCGTGAGGAGGTCGCGTCCCTCGCCGTGATGTCGACCGACTACTACACGCGGCTCGAACAGCAGCGCGGTCCGCAGCCGAGCGAGCAGATGCTGGCTTCACTGGCCCGGGCGCTGCGGCTGACGGCCGACGAGCGCGACTACCTGTTCCGGATGGCGGGGCACAACCCACCGGTATCGGTGTCCACGGCGGTGCACGTCGCCCCCGCGCTGCTGCGGGTGCTGGACCGCCTCGATGACACCCCGGCGCTCATCCTGTCCAACCTGGGCGAGACGCTCGTGCAGAACCGGATGGCCGAAGCCCTGTTCGGCGACAAGTCGGGCTACACGGGCCTCGCCCGCAGCGAGATCTACCGTTGGTTCACGGATCCCTCCGAGCGGCTGCGCTACCCCGAAGACGACCGCGACCGGCAGAGCCGGGCCCACGTCGCGAACCTGCGCGTCGCGTACGGGCCGATGGGCCCGCAGTCGCGAGCAGGCGAGCTCGTGCGGGCACTGCGGAAGGCGAGCGCGGAGTTCGCCGAGCTGTGGGAACGGCACGAGGTCGCCAAGCGCTTCGAGGACCACAAGACGCTCATCCATCCCCAGCTCGGCGCGATCGAGGTCGACTGCCAGGTGCTGTTCACCGAGGATCAGTCCCAGGCGCTGCTCGTGCTCACCGCTCCCCCTCGCACCGAGGGTTACGAGAAGCTGCAGCTGCTCGCCGTGCTCGGGCATGAGCGCTTCCCCGCCGACGCGCCGCCCGGCTGACAGGTCCGCGGCTTCCTGCAGACGTCACCGATCGGGGAACGCCAAGTGGTCCGCCCCGTAAGTTCCTCGGGGGTTGACCTTTATCCCGCGCCGGCCGGTCCGGCATCTGCGGTCACTCCTGCTCGTGGAGAGGGTGCTCATGGGGGAGTGGGTCCCGAACGTGCGGGAGGTTGCGTTCGCGCTTGGCTCCGATGGCGGCGAAGTTCCGCCGTGCCTGGGTGAGGCTGAGGTTCCCATTGGGGCCGCCCCGGACCAGGCCGGCGTCGTGGTCGTCTTGGCCGTCGTCCTCCCAGAAGCAGACGGAGCAGATCTCGAAGTTGCCTCGTTCGTCCAGCGTCAGGTACCTCCGGGCCGCGGGCACAGCGCCACCTCGCCTCGGCATCGGGTGAGATCCAGGGCGCGAGCGCGTTGACCAGTGCGACCGTGCGATCGCCGGATTAAGTGGCATATCGCCATGTTCAGTGGCATTTGCCCAAATGTTCGACCGCGCGCCCTCCCGAGGCAAACCGCGATCTCTAGGTTTCTCTTGCTGAAGATCAAGTTAAGGGAGACCGACATGCACAGGAGCCCCGCAGTCCGGGGCCGCGGGATCCGGAAGTCCTTCGGTGATGTGGTCGCACTCGACGGCGTCGACCTCGACGTGGCGAGCGGGCAGGTCCACGGCCTGGTCGGCCCGAACGGCGCGGGCAAGACGACGCTCCTCGGTCTGCTGTTGGGCCT
>JAOPYH010000007.1 GCA_025964715.1 Streptosporangiaceae bacterium
TTGGCGGCGAGCTTCAGCTCGAACCCGGCGTTGACCAGGCCTGTGCTGGATCCGCCGGCGCCGCAGAAGATGTCGGTGAAGGTGAGGCTCATGAGGCCACCGCCTGAAGGTTGGGCCACTGCTCGCCGGGCTCCAGTCCCCGCACCACCAGCACGATCCGGCCGCCCTTGACGACGGTCCCGATGCGCATGTCCGGGCCGATCACCCGGGTGTGGTCGTCGTCTTCGAGGACGCCGGCGTCGACGATGCCGTCGACCGCTGCCTTGAAGGAGGGGTACCAGTTGGCGGGGTCGGCGCGGCGGCGGGTCGGTGGGTGGAGGATGCCGAGGATGTGGGCGCGGGTGTAGAGCGGGCCGGGTTTGGCGGCGGCGAGCGCGGCCATGAGGGCGGGGTCTTCACTGACGGCTTCCATGGCGGCGGCGCGGAGTGCTGCGGTGAGTTTGGCTTTGGGTCGGTGGTGGAGTCGCTGGTTGGAGTTGAGGAGGGGCAGGCCGGCGGGGAGTGCGATGGTGATGAGGGGCGGGGTGCCTGCCCCCGGCGCGAGGCCGGGAGCAGGGGTAGCGAGGTCGAACAGGGCCGTCACTGGGCACCACCGCTCTGGCGGGCCGCGCGACGCGCCTGCCACTCCTCCTCGGTCAGGTACTGCTTCGGCTTCGGCGTCCTGGCCTTCCGGGGCGCACCGGACGCCCGCTCACGCTGGTACTCGGCTTCGGCGCGGTGGCACGCGTCGCACAGCTCTTCGCCCCGGTACCGGTGTTGCTTCGCGCCGCGCGGCTCGCCGTGCGCGATGGGCTTGAGCCGGGAAGAGTCCTGCACGGGCTGCCGCTGCTGTTCGGCCTTGGCTTTGGTGTTGGCTCGGCGGCATGCGTCGTCAATCGGCTCGCCCTTGCGGACGTGCCGGTTGTAGGCGGATTCGGTTCCGCAGGGCGCGAGCGGGCGACCGGGGTGTTTGGGCTCGGCGAGGCCGAGCCTGGCGATGAGCTGGTCGAGCTGGGTGTCGGTCAGGTCAGGCATGGGTGACGTCCTCCTCTACGGGACGGGCAAGAGCGGGACGACCAGCGCCCCCACGGATGCGGCGGAACGTGAACACCACCGCGAGGAACAGCACGCCGGACCAGACGACGGCGCCGGTGAAGAGGAGGACCCAGAGCAGGCACACGAGCATGTCGACGGGGCTCACAGGGCCTCACCTGCCGGGGTGACATGCCCGACGCGGCACTTCATGGACCCGTCCGCGTAGACCTTCAACGCCCGGTAGCCGGTGCACTCCGCGCACCACGCCGAGCGTTCGATGGCGACGTACTCGTCACCCGCAGTGAGGGCGAGCGGCCCGTCATGGAACCCCGCGTACGGGACCACGGGCTCCGGGCCGACCGTGGCCGGCACGCGCTCACCGCGTGGGCGAGGGGCCCGCCGTACGCCACGGCCCGCCGTCAGACGGTCGTAGGCCACGGCGCAGATAGCTGCGCCGCCAAAGGTGAAGGCTGCAGCGGCAACCTGGTAGATCTCCGGGTTGAGGCTCATGCCCTCGCCTCCTTCTTGTCCGCAGGGCGCGGGCGTACGGTCAGCAGGCCCGCGTCACCTCGGCCGGTCGCGTCGTCGAGCTGCTTCTGTGTCGCGGCCAGCAGTCGCCGGGTCTTGGCCAGCTCGCGGTGGAGGTTCCCGATGTCGCTCGGCACGGCGTCGCGGCTGGCGCGGAGTCGCTCCAGCTCGGCGGCGTGGGCGTTGGCCAGCTGCTCGGCTTCCGTACGGAGACGGGTCACCTCGTCGTGCTGGGCGGCGCGGGCCTGCGCCATCCGCGTCAGGTTGCCCTGGTGGATCCCGGCGAGCTTGCGGGCGTCGTCGCGCTGTTCGGTGCGCGTCTCAACGAGGCGCTTCAGGTGGGCGTTCTCACGCCGGAGCGAGCCGAACATCAGCTCACCGCCTTTACGGGCAGTAGCGGCCACTCGCCAGCGAGGACCATCTCCGGGTCCCCGCCCTGCTCCTTGCTGGCCTTCGTCCGGAACCAGGTCTGCAAGCTGGCCTGCTGCTCCGCCCGCCACCGCTGCTGAGCCTCGAACAACTCACCCGGCGAGTACCGGTTCAGCCGCGGGTACTTCTCGAACTGCGCCTCAGCGATCAACAGCGCGGCCAGCGCGTCGGCTTCGGCGGTGTGCCAGTCCTCCAGCTCAACGCCGTACCGCCCGCAGGTCGGCTTGAGCTTCCGCGCTCCCGAGCCCTTGACGTACTTGTCCATCTGCTTGTCGATGACGATCGGGTCAACCAGCGTCACGGGCTCCTTGCCGAGCCGCTCCTCGATGGTGGGCAGGCCGTGGCGGATGAGTTCGTAGTGGAGGATCGACCAGTCGAAGGACTGGTTGAACGCGATCAGCGGCATGCTGTGGGCAAGGGCCGTGGTGAGGTGGCTGGCGATCTCGTTCAGCGCGGCCTTCGGCTCCATACCTTCGGCCTGTGCCTTGGCGTCGTAGATCCCGTGGATCTCAGCGGCCTCTTCCGGGATCGGTACTCCAGGGTTGATCAGCCATGAGAAGGTGCGGTCTTCACCGCCGGGGACGCGGACGATGAACGCGGCGGTGACGATGCGGTCTTCGTGGACGTTGGTGCCGGTTGTCTCGGTGTCCCAGGTGGCTTTCCGCGCGGTGGCGAAGGCGGTCATGCTCGGGCTCCCTTCAGGATGGTGAGGAAGGCGTTGAGCTGCGCGACGCTGGCTGACGACGGGTGCATCCCGCCGTGCTCTCCCGCGAACTCGTTCTCCAGCTCGGCGGTGGTCATCCCGTGCGTGCTGGCGGCGGTGACGATCTGATGCCAGGCGGCTTCGACGTCGGCGGGGTCGTCGACGATCTCGCCGTCGATCGCGCC
>JAOPYH010000112.1 GCA_025964715.1 Streptosporangiaceae bacterium
CTTCGGGGCGACACGTCCCGGAAAAGTCGGAGGAGTATCGAGGTGCGCTCTCCTAAGCTTCCGAGATGTCGTATCTGACGCCAGCGCCGGACGCACCTCCGCCCACCCAGACGGCATTGATGGTTCCTGTGCCAGCCGCCGAGCCCGCTGTCAGCCACCACCGAAAGCATCTTGACGCCGCAGCGTCATGGGGAGTGCCAGCGCACGTGACAGTGCTCTATCCTTTTCTAGAGCCGGAGCGTGCACAAGAAGAAGGATCGATCGCCGCGATGGCTCAGGCGGTCAGCGAGGTCGAAGCTTTCGAGTGCAGCTTCGGCCAGACCTCCTGGTTTGACGAAGACGTTCTCTGGCTGGCGCCCGACCCGGCTCAGCCGTTCCAGGACCTGACTTTTGCCGTCTCTAAGGCTTTTCCTGACTACCCGCCGTACGCCGGTGCCTATGACGAAGTGGTGCCACACCTCACCGTGGCGGAACGCAGGCTCGGCACTCTGGCTGAACTTGAGCATGCCGAGAACCAGGTGACCCCGTTCCTGCCGGTGCGAACTCGCATCGACCGCATCCTTCTAATTGCTGGCGCACCGGCGCCGAGGTCATGGCGCATCCTGCAGGAGTTTCGACTTTCATCCAATCACTAGCCACGAGGGCGACCTGACCCTTGAGCCGCCTTCATGCGAAGGTTGCCGGTCGCGGTACTAGTACCGCGGCCGCAAACGTTCGCCTGCCTATCAAGCGCGGGCGGTGGCCCGCGTGTCCCTAAGCGGCCCTTCTGGGCGACATGGGGGAGCAGTGGCGGGGCCGGGCCGGCCGGCCGCGGCTATCCTGCGCTCGTGCCTCTGTCCGTGCGCACCTGGTGGCAGCTGTCGATCCGGCAGCCGTGACCTGACTTGTCCTGCGAGCTGCCCTCCACCGGCAGCTCGACTCGGGACGCACCCGCGCCGGCTGACGGCGGGCGGCTCTCCTGTTCGAGGAGAACCGATGTCCACCACATCCGAGCACCGGTCGTTCCTGCGCGCGGCCGCCCGCAGCGCCGAGCTCGAGTCCGAGATCGCCGCCGCACCGGGCCGCTTCCGCGTGCTCACCGGCGACCGCCCCACCGGGCCCCTGCACCTGGGCCACTACTTCGGCACGCTCGCCAACCGGGTCCGCCTGCAGCGCGCCGGCGTCCAGGTGCTGCTGCTGGTCGCCGACTACCAGGTGATCACCGACCGGGACTCCGTCGACGGCATCCCGCAGGCGGTGCTCGATCTGCTCGCCGACTACCTGGCGGCCGGCATGGACCCGGCCCGGACGACGGTGTTCGCGCACAGCGCCGTGCCCGCGCTCAATCAGCTGCTGCTGCCCTTCCTCGGCCTCGTCTCCGTCGCCGAGCTGCACCGCAACCCCACGGTCAAGGCCGAGGCCGCCGTGATCGGGGACCGGGCGATGTCCGGCCTGCTGCTGACCTACCCGGTGCACCAGGCCGCCGACATCCTCTTCTGCGGCGCCAATCTGGTGCCGGTCGGCCGCGACCAGCTCCCCCACCTCGAGCTGACCCGGACCATCGCCCGCCGGTTCAACCAGCGCTACGCGATCGACGCGCCGCTGTTCCCGGAGCCCGAGGCGCTGCTGTCCGCCACCCCACTGCTGCTCGGCCTGGACGGCCAGAAGATGAGCAAGAGCCGCGGCAACGCCATCGCCCTGCGCGACGACGAGGACCGCACTGCAGGTCTCGTCCGACGGGCCCGCACCGACGGCGAGCGCGCCATCACCCACGAGCCCGGCCGGCGTCCCGAGGTCGCCAACCTGCTGCGGCTGGCCGCGCTGTGCACCGACCGCGCCGCCGAGCAGATCGCCGAGGAGATCGGTGACGCCGGCGCCGGCGCGCTCAAGGCGGTGGTCACCGAGGCGATCAACGAGCGCCTGCGACCCCTGCGGCGCCGGCGGTCCGAACTCGCCGCCGACCCCGGGCACCTCCTCGACGTCCTAGTCGCGGGGAATGCCGTCGCCAACGACCTCGCCGAGAACACCCTGCGCCAGGTCCGCCGCCTGATGCGAATGGACTACCGACCCGCGGCCTGAACCCACACCCACCGAGATCCGGCGATGTGCACAAGACGCGGTGCCAGCCGCGGAGGGGCGACCGCGCCATCGGCGGCGGGGGCAACATGGCGACGTAACCCGGTAGCTCAGAAGCCGCCTTCAGGGCGGGTTCCCGCCCGGCGCTCAGTCTGCGTGACGCGGGCCCGGGAGCCGGCCGGATTCGTACACACCAACTCACCTTGCTGCCGAACTCACACTCGGTGAGTACGGCAAATGAGTCTGATTACATGGGTCCATTCCGGCCGCTGCTCACGGGCACTAGCTGTAGCTCTGAGCGTCAGGAGGGAGTCGCGTCGGCAGCGACCCGCAGCGCACTCGCCGCGTCGTGGACGATCGGGTCGCCGTGTCCGAAGACCGCCGTGTCGACGTCCAGTTCGGCCAACCGTTGCAGCGAGACGACGGCTCGGGCCCGGTGGGTGTTGAACACCCCCATCATCGGCCGGCTGACGTTGGCGACTGCATCGCCAGTGAACAGCACTCGCGGCTCGGGCAGGTGGAGAGCGATGGATCCGGCGGTGTGCCCGGGCACTGCCAGGACCACGGCCCCGCCGCCGAACTCCAGCACCTCCCCACCCTCCACCTCCCGGTCAACCGAGCACGGGGGAGCGGGCGGCACTGGCGGGACCGTCGCCAAGATCGCCTCCTCGAAGTCCTCCAGCACCGCGGGTGCCCCGGCCACCTGTCCCCTGATCACCGGCGCCTCCAGCCGGTGCGCCACGACCTCGGCCCCGTGCCTGGCGGCCAGTTCAGCGGCCGACCCGGTGTGGTCCGCGTGCCAGTGCGTCAGCACGATCCGCAGCAGCCGGCCCTCCAGCACCTCCTCGATGTCGGCGCCGCAGTGTGCCGTCCCGGTGTCGACCAGGGTCACGTCGTCGCCGTCTCGCCAGAGGTAGGCCGCTCCGACAGGGAAGCGGAGCATGCGCAGTCTCGGCAGTACCTCGATCAGCTCCATGCCGGCCAGCCTGCCCGGAGCGCGGGGTTCACAGGCCTCGGTTCGCTGACGGCTTAGCAGGACCGGCGACGAGAGAACGAGCCGTCCGGACAGGTCCCTCGAACGGCGTGGCCGGCGGCGGGACATTCCGAGACGGACCCATCCATCAGTCTCATTAGCCGTACTCGCACTCGGTTGAGTACGGCTAACAAGGGTGATCGTGTCCTGTTAACTGCTTGTCTCACGTGGACGCGGCAGTGACTTGCCCGCCCGGCCAGGCGCGCGGCCGTCGACATTCGAGATCACCTGCGGGATGCTGCGAACAGCGGTCTCACGCCCCTGCAGGAGGCGACCATGACGCCACGGCCGTTTGCCGCTCGCCTCGATCAGGCTCCTGCGTACTGGTCCCTCGGGGAGCTCCTGACGATCATCGCCTCGGCTGAGCAGACCGGTGGCGCATTCAGCCTCATGGAGGAATGGCTGCCGAGGGGCGCCGAACCTCCTCCGCACGTTCACCGCCGTGAGCACGAGGCGTTCTTCGTCCTCGACGGGGCGCTAACTGTCCGCGTGGGCGAGGAGATGTTCGCGGCCGAAGCTGCGGCCTTCGTCTTCTGCCCCCTCGGCATCCCGCACCTGTTGACGGTGGAGTCCGACGAGGTCCGCATGCTGACGCTATGCAGCCCGGGCGGCGTCGAGGCTCTTTTCGTGGAGCTCGGCAAGCCCGCGCCGGCGCGCACGCTCCCGGTCGACGCCGCCGAGCCCGACCTGGACCGGGTCGTCACGCTCGCCGCGCATTACGGCGCCGAGGTCTTGACCGACTGGCCTTGACCGACCGGCCCGGGGTGGATGCCGGCGCCCCGCAGCTTTCAGGACCGGGCCATCGCCTTTCGGCCGCTGCGACCTGGCAGTTGGCAGGATCTGTCACCCTGTTAGCCGTACTCACCCTCTGGCCCCCCTTACGGTGAAAGTGAGATGAAGGCGCCCCGCCACGTCTGCGACCGCAGCGTGGCTGGGCGCCCGCGCTTCGTCGAATGGAGTAGGACATGACCACAGCCGCGAACCCGGGCCGACGGGCACTCGTCCTTTTGGACTTCCAGCGCGATTTCCTAGCCGACGACGGGCGGATGCCCGTCGCCCGTCAGCACGTCGCGCCAGTCCTCGCCGCCGCCCGATGCGCGGTGGACCAAGCGCGGCTCCGTGGCGACCTCATCGTCAAGGTCGGCAACGAGTTCCGCCGCGGGGACATCGTCGGCAACCTGCTGCGCCGCCGGGCGGCTGTTTCCGGCTCGGCCGGGACCGTGTGGGACGACCGCATCGACGTCGAGGACGCGCTCTACGTCCCGAAGTCCGCCGGGAGCGCGTTCACCAATCCAGCGCTGGGCGCCGCACTGGACGCCCGAGGCATTCGGCATCTGTTGGTCGCCGGGCTGTTCGCCAAAGGCTGTGTCCGTGCCACCGCCGAAGCCGCCCTTCGCCGGGGGCTGACCGTGGAGGTCCTGGGGGACGCGGTCGCGTGCTCCTCCGACCGTAGCCGCGACCGGGCCCTGCGCCTCCTCGCCGACGGCGGCGCCCACGTCACCGCCTCGCGTCACGTGACCGTGGATGGTCGTTCCCCGCAAGGGCGCTGAGTCCCAGGCAGCGGCCCGGCGTACAGGCCATCTCATTTTCTCCGTAAGGGGCCCTCTGGTGAAGTACGGCTGATGAGGGTGAAGCCGTCCTGCTAACTCCAGGGCCGGTTGTAAGCCGGCGGGGAGAGTCGGTTTCCCGAGCAGCAGTGGGTGCTTCGCCGGGCTGCGACCAGCAGTTCTGCGGATTTGGAGAGGCTTCTGCTGCGGATTCGGAGGGGCCGTACACCGGTGGGAGAGGCGAGTTCGGGGCCTCGGGCCGCGTCGAGTTGGCAGGATCCTTCACCCTTATTTGCCGTACTCACCCTCTGGCCCCCCTTACGGTGAGAGTGTGATGGGGCCCCGTTCGCGGGCGCGGTCAAGTCACGCATCGCAGCGCTCAATGAATCGGGAGGACTTCGAACGCCGGGTGCTTACCGCCGATCGCGAGGATCTCTGCGTCGCTGGAGTCGGGTCCGACCCCGTCGAAGAACATGCCCACCTCGAACTTCCACCGCTTCAGGTAGGCGCGCAGCACCGGAACCTTCTGCTCATCCAGTAGCTCTCGACCGCGAAATGCCTCGGTGCGTCGGCCGACCCGCAACTCGCCCGTCCCAGCGGCCCGCAGGTTGCGCACCCATTGGCCTTCGCCGCGCGGCGACACCAGGTAGCGGCGCCCTTGATGGTTGAGCACGTTCACCGGCGTTGTACGCCACGCGCCGCTGGTTCGTCCCCTCACCGCCAGGACCCGCGAGCCGACGATGCTCACTCCATGTCGAGTCAGGAACGCAACGGCTCGGTTGAAGACGTTGCGGGTGAACCATCCGGGGGCGCGGTAGTGAGGGGGCACGACCTCAGTCTGCCCTGCAGATCTCGTGGCACCTGCGCAAGGCGCACGCGCCGCAGAACTCGAGCGCCTCCATCACACTCTTGCCGTAAGGGGGGCCCTCTGGTGAGTACGGCTAATGAGGGTGATCGCGCCCTGCTAACCGCAGGCTCAGCGCGGAGACCGAGCAGTCAGTGCGCTACGTGTCCCGGCGGTGTCGCATCCTCACCCACACCGACGCGCCGCACCTCCAGCTGCGACTGGTCCAGGAACCGCTCGATGAGCGCGGTCGGCCCTCCCAGGCAGCGCCAGTCGTCGTCCCACAGCCAGGACAGCAGCCACGAGCGGTCGGCCGGGAAGACCAGATCCGGCCCGATCCGCCACGACTGCGGATCGGGCCGCCACCGTGCTGCCTGTTCTGGACCGGCCTGGACGAGCACGTACGGCCAGCCCGCGCACAGGGTGACCCGTGGCGCGTCAGGGAAGACCACGTCGGCGTCATCGCCGGTTTCGAGGAAGCCCAGCCACCACGGCCGATCGCCGGACTGCTCGCTGAGCAGCTGCACCACGAGATGGGCGTTCTCCACCCTGGCCTCGTAGCTGTTGGGCACGATGATGGTCGCGTACGCCGCGAAGACCGGCGGGATCGCTGACGTGATGCTCAGGCCCGGCGCGGTGGACTCCTGAATCCACGCGACATCCGCGTCGGTGCCGATACGCCATTCCCGGCCGTCCTTCCGGCGACTGACCGGGGAAACGCCGCTGCTACTGACCACGGCCACAAGGTAGGGGCGAGGGCCGCTGAGCGCAGCTCCGTGATCGTCTCCTGACCTGCTGGCGCGCCTGCCGAAGGCCACCCTGTCCTGTTGCCAACCCGCCGTCAGCCACCTGACTACGCCCGACGAGATAACAGGATTTCTCACCCTCATCAGCCGTACTCACCCTCTGGTGCGTTCGGCAGCGGGGTGTGATTTGG
>JAOPYH010000148.1 GCA_025964715.1 Streptosporangiaceae bacterium
CCGGGTCGTGGCCGGGCAGCCGCGCGACGGCGCGGGCCACCCTGGCCGGCGCGCCCACCGCCGGGAGCCCGGCGCCGCCCCCAACCGAGAAGGCCGTCGCCGGAGCCGCGTGCAGCCGCGCGAGCAACCGTGCCCCGTCCACCCAGGGGACGCTGCCGGGCGCGGCCGGATCGACGGGGCGCCCGGCCGGCCAGAGCGTGACGAGCCGGTCGCCGAGTTTGCGCACCTGCCCGAGCGGGGGCACGAGGATCTCACTGAGCCGCGGGTCCGCGCCGACGGCCAGGCGGGTCCGCAGCGAGATCTCCTCCGTGCCCTCCCGATGCGCCTTGACCACGACCGCCCCGGCCCGTACGACCAGGACCCCGCGCCGGGCGGACAGCACCACGGGCTCGTCATCGCCGCCGGCCATCGCGGCCAGCTCATCCACCAGGGTCACGCGCACAGTCTCGCATCGCCGGGTCGCCACCCGGCGTCACAACGGCCGCGGGTCGGCCGGTGGCTCGATGAAGGCCACGGACGAGACCACTGCCGCGACGGAGGGGAGCGTACGTACGGCCATCGCCGCCACCCCGACGCCGCGGCCCGGATCATGCGGCCGATGGAAGCGTCACACCTGCGGCAGGACCTCGGAGGCGAGCAGCTCGATGTGGTCGAGGTCGTCGAGATCGAGGAGCTGCAGGTACATCCGCTCACAGCCCAGCTCGGCGAACTTGCCGATCTTGTCGACGATCTCGGCCGGCGTGCCCGCGAGGCCGTTGTCCCGGAGGTCGTCGAGGTCACGCCCGATGGCGCCGGCGCGCCGGCGCAGTTCCGCCTCGTCCCGGCCACAGCAGACCACCTGAGCCGCGGAATAGATCATCGGGTCGGTCCGCCCTGCCTCTTCACAGGCGGCGCGGACCCGCTCGAACGCGGGACCGGCCTCATCCAGGTTCACGAAGGGCGTGTTGTACTCCGTCGCGTAACGCGCGGCCAGCCGCGGCGTCCGCTTCGGGCCGGTGCCGCCGATGATCACCGGTGGCCCGCCGGCCTGCGCGGGCTTGGGGAGGGCGGGCGAGTCGGCCAGCTGGTAGTACTTGCCGTTGAAGGAGTAGGTCTCGCCGAGCGGCGTCCCCCACAGACCCGTGAGGATCTCGAGCTGCTCCTCGAACCGTTCGAACCGCTCCCGGAGGCTCGGGAACGGGATGCCGTAGGCGGTGTGCTCCGCCTCGTACCACCCGGTGCCGAAGCCGAAGTCCACCCGGCCGCCGCTCATGTCGTCGACCTGCGCGACGGAGATCGCCAGCGGCGCGGGCAGCCGGAACGTCGCCGCGGTGACGAGCGTGCCCAGCCTGATCCGCTTGGTCTCACGGGCCAGCGCGCCCAGGGTGACCCAGGAGTCGGTCGGGCCGGGCAGGCCGGACACGTCCCCCATCTTGAGGTAATGGTCGGAACGAAAGAACGCGTCGAAGCCCACCTCTTCGGTGGTCTTGGCGGCACGTAGCAATGTTTCGTAACTCGCCCCCTGCTGGGGCTCAGTGAAGATCCGAAGACGCATGGTGCCATCCTCGTACGGCTGTGATCGCACACGTCGACCGGGGGCCGGTACCGCGATCGGTACCGGACCCCGGAAGACTGCGCGCGGTGGACGTCGGCCGGCTCAAACGGACCTGCGCCGTCGCCAGCCGAGGCAGACGAGGACGAGGCCCGCGCCCACCAGCCCGAGGGCCCCGCCGACCATCACCCGCGTCGGCGCCCCGGTGTGCGGCAGCCCCATGGCCCGCTTCGCGACGACGGCGTCGCCGGGCCGGTCGGCCGGCTGGTGACCCGCCGCCGGATGCTCCGGCCGGGCGCCGTCGCCGGGTCCCCTCGCCGGGATGGCCGCGCGTACGGGCAGCGGCGGGAGCACCTCGGTGACCGGCCGCACCTGGTTGTTGGCCCTGTTGACGTCTGCCGTGGACGACGTCACCTGCGCGGGCGCCTTGATCTCGCACGGCTCCGCGTCCCGGTTGACCAGGACGTTCAGGCTTATCTTCCGTGACTCACCCGCCTGAAGCGACCCTAGGTCGCAGACCACACCGGCCCGCCGGGACGCACACGGGCTTTGGGCCTCGGTGACCGTGACCGGTGGCCTGGCCACGTCCGCGTCGGACAGGACGGCATGGAGGATCTGGCGGAGCACGACGTGCTCAGCCCTGGCCATCCCCTGGTTCACCACGGTGATCTCGTACGGCACCGCACCGCCGGGCCGCACCTGCGCGGGGGCCTTCTCCACCACCGACAGGTCGGGGAGCTCGGCCACCTTGACCGGCGGGAACGCGGCATTGATCCGCCTCATCGCCGTAGGACCACTCCAGGTCACCGCAGCGGTGCCGCCGATGGTGTCGCCGTCGCACGCGTCGTCGGCCACCTTGGCCATGAGCACTCCGGTCCGGGTCTCGCCTCGGCGCATCGGACCCAGCCGGCAGACCGCCGTGCGCTGGCGCCACGCGCAGTCATCCTCTCCGGGTGCGACCTCCAGGTGCCTGGACAGCGGCGCGGAGAAAATGACCTTCTCGACCGTGTCGGGGCCCGTGTTGGTGACCGCGAAGGGCCAGCTGTAGGTCCGGCCGGGCAGGACCGGCGCGGACGGCGCGTTGATGTCCACGCTCATCCTCGGCCGCGCGCGCTCGCGGAGCCCCTTCGCCGCTGTGGCGGACCGGTCAGCCGCCTGAGGGTGGCTGCCCGCGACCACCACCGGGCCCGCCGCCCGCGCCTGGGTGCCCGGTCCGAGCACCGGGAAGGCACCGAAGAGGGCCATCACCGACACGACCATCAGGCTTCGGGTGGCGAGTCGGTGTCTCGCTATGGGGATCATTACGGTCCTTCCGTGACCTGGACAGCACGTTGGGCAAGTCACTGTTGTAGTCGCCCCGGACCGCATCTCCTAACGCCCTGTCGGCATGTCGTAACAGACGGTGAGGCAAAGTCTTCGGCTAGTTCGATCTGCGCGGGCGTGGAGCACCAGGAGGACAGCCCTCTCCCACGCCGGGCCGGCCGGGTTTCAGCGGGTCAGGTCCCACAGTCGTATGGTCTTGTCCTGCGCGCCGGTGCCCAGGGTCTTCCCGTCCGGGCTGAAAGCGACCGAATAGATGTCGCCGTTGTGCCCGGCGAGGGTGGCGAGCCGGGCATGGGTCGCGACATCCCACAGCAGGACATTGTCGTCCTCGCCCCCGCTGGCCAGCGTCTTGCCGTCGGGACTGAACGCCACGGAGTTGAGAGGGCCGGTGTGGCCGGTGAGGAGTCCGGTCTGGGCATGTGAAGCGGTATCCCACAGTCGCACGCTTGTGTCCCAGGATCCGCTGGCCACGGTCTTTCGGTCGGGGCTGAACGTCACCGTGTCGGCGGGCCCCTGGTGACCGCGGAGGGTTCCGGCCGGAGCGCGGGAGACGACGTTCCACAGTCGGATGGTGCCGTCCTTGGAGCCGCCGGCAACCACGGTTCTCCCATCACGGCTGAACGCGAGCGACAGGACCTCGCCCATGTGGCCGTCGACCACCCCGTTCAGAGAGCCTGTCGTCGCGTTCCACAGCCGTATGGTGCCGTCCTTGGAACCGCTGGCCAATGTCCGCCCGTCCGGAGTGAACGCCACCGAGGAGACGTGTCCGGTGTGTCCGGTGAGCACGGCGGTCTGTTCATCGGATGCGCCGTTCCACAATCTGACCGTGTTGTTGGCACATGCGGTGGCGAGTCGCTTTCCGTCTGGGCTGAAGCTGACGGAAAACGATGGCCGGCAGTGGATGGCCGTGTCGACGGGGGAGCCGGAGTCGCCCGGGTTTGGTGCCGCAAAAGCGTAAGAACCAAGAGCGCCGCGGCGACTACGACGACGGGTACGGTCAGGCCGGTCAGGATACGGATGCCTGGGGCGGGAAACCGCCGGCCCGACGGGGGATCCTGAACGGTGGGATCGGCAGGCGCCACCGGCCGGCGCTGTGGGACCCCCCTGGGATTGAGGGGAGACGGGTCGTCGCCGATCGCCACGAGCATGAGGTCCCTGCCGGCCTCCTCGGCGGACATGGGCCGGCTGAGATCTTTGATCAGCAACCCATCGATCACCGCTGTGAGGGGCATCAACCGATCGGTTGATCCGCCGCAGGCCGAGATCCTCTACTGGCCCCGCCGTCCACCGCTCGGGCTTCAGCCCCTGATCAGCGTCGCCACGATCTCGACGTGATGCGTCATGGGGAAGGCGTCGAAGGCGCGCAGCTGATCGAGTGCCCAGCCGCGCTCGCTGAAGTAGGCGAGGTCGCGGGCG
>JAOPYH010000188.1 GCA_025964715.1 Streptosporangiaceae bacterium
CCAACGTCGGCGTCCACCGGGTGGCGGCCCTTGCGAATCTGCACGAGGGAGGCCGCGTCGTGGAGTACGCCGCGCGGCTGACCGAAGAGCAACTCTCCACCCTGCCGCGGGAGCGACGGGCCAACCACACCATTGACGTGGCCCGGGGTTATTGCCAGTGGGGTAAGCGGGATCAAGCCGTTACGCTCGTCCTTGAAGCGGACGCATTGGCTCGCGAGGAGGTCCGGTGCCGTCCGACGACCCGCACGCTGGTCATGGAACTCGTCCGTAGCCATCCGCGTGGCAGCAAGCCGGGCGTGCCCCTCACTCGTCTCGCCAGGGAGATCGGCATAGAGGTATGAAGGACAGGCCAGTCGTCTACATCATCACCTGTGCGACCCTTGCCGCGTCTGAGATCGGCACGCTGGTGGAGCTGACACAGGGTCGTGGCTGGGAGACCTGCGTCATCGTGACGCCGAAGGCCCTCAAGTTCATCGACAGGGCGGCGCTGGAGGAGCGGACCGGTTATCCGGTCCGGAGCGAATACAAAGAGCCCGGCACCCCTGATGTCCTCCCGAAGGCCGACGCCGTGATCGTGGCCGGCGCGAGCTTCAACACCGTGAACAAGTGGGCACTCGGCATCACGGACAATCTCGCACTCGGCATCATCGCCGAAGCTCCCGGGCTGGGCCTCCCTGTCGTCCTACTACCGTTCGTGAACAAGGCCCTCGCGCGGCATCCGGCCTACGTGCCTGCGCTGGAGACCTTGGGGAAGGCCGGCGTCACGGTGTTGACCGGCCCGGAGGCCTATGAGCCGCACCCGGCCGGAACGGGCGACGAGCGTCTCAGGACCTACCCGTGGCACCTGACGGTCCAAGCCGTAGAGGCGCACTTCCCGGAGGCCTGACCATCCTTCGGTTCGATGCGAGCGCCAACTCTGGTGTTGCCCATTGGGAAATGGGGACGACGCCCTGGGTCATGACGGATCATCAGTTGCCCGCCGGCGTGAGGCGAGAGCGGCCATAACCCGTTTGCCGAGCTCTGGATCTCTTTCACCGAGAAGAAGTCCTCGTATCCAGCACTCCAGAAGCGTTGTCTCCTGCTCGTCACTCCTGTGTTTGTACCGCTCCGGATCGGACTCGACGACCGCGTGCACGATCTTCCAACCGTCACCGGCCCGCCGGAAGTCCGCCTCATAGATCCCGTAGCCGGTCCAGCTTCTGTGGAGGAAAAGCCGCGTGTCCTCGACGAAGGCGATCCACTTCTCATCCATGGAGTCGGACTGGAGACCCTCCCGGATGCGCTGCCATTGCCCGTCCGTCCACGTGATGTCCGGTGGCGGGATGGGGCGCGGGCTACGGATGGGGACGACCGTCCCAACCGATGATCGGCTCTGGCGGTCATCTGCACTCACTGCTCGACGTTAGACACGAAGGAGCCCTCGGATCGATCAACCGATATGGCCGGTCGCCGGGCTTCTCGGTCATGTGGCTACCGAGTCGCTCCGGTCAGCCACTGTAGGTATGGGGCCGCCCCACCTTCAATCACCGTGAAGGAGACCTCTGGGTTTTCCCACGGGTGCTCGGATTTGAGGTGTGCCTCCAGCTCGGGGTAGCGGTCGGTGGTGGTCCGCAGGAAAACCTGCCACTCCTCACCCTCACCAAGCTCGCCTTCGTGCCAGAACACCGACGCCGCTGGACCGAAGACCTGCCCAGATGCCGCCAGCCGAGCCTGGACAGCGGACCTGAGAAGGTCCATCGCAACGTCTCGCTGCTGACCGACGGCATCTTTCATCTGAACCCGGCCCAGGTCAGCGACCAAGATCATGCCCGCCCTTTCAAGGGTGATAATTCCGGAGCCCCACTTGGGGCCATCTATAGGGGCTCTTCGAACTTGATCGGGCGGAACAGGCCCATCAGGCGGGTGAAGGTGCCGACATGGAGGCGGTCGAGACCCACGCCGCCCGCCGCGTGTCGTCACGCCGACCGGGTCGTCGCGTCCTCAAGCGCACGGGCGGTCGGCTGCTCGGCGTCCCCGAAGCGCGCAAGGGCCAACGCCCCGACTACCGCGATGACGAAACCGGCGATCCCGAGCGGCAGCATGCCGTGCCGGGTGCGGTCCCCGAGGAACAGAGCCCCCACCACGGCGGGTGCGATGGTCTCCATGATGACGACCATCGCGGAGGCGGTGGTGACCCCACCCCGCTGCAGTGCCGTCGCATAGCAGATGAAGGCAACCATGCCGCCGAAGGCCATCGCGTAGACGGCAGGGTCTCGGGCCAATTCGCCCGGAGAGAGGTTGGTGATCACCCGCGCCGAGACGGCCACCAGCCCGAAACCCAGGCCGGCCGCCATGCCCAGCGCGGCCGGCCGCGCGGGCGCAGGAAGGCGGCTCGCGGCCGCCGCCAGGACGCCGACCACCAGGGCGGCGACCAGCACGGCGACGTGGAATTCCACGCCGGTGTGGGCCGGCCCCTCCACCCCCGCCGCCGAACCCAGCATCGCCAGCCCGGCGCACACCGCGACGACCGCCGCCCGTTCGCGTCCGCGCAACCGCGCCCCCAACACCGGAACCGCGACGACCGCGGTGACCGCGAGGCTCGCCGCCTGAGCGGCCTGCACGACGAACAACGGCAGGCTGCGCAGCGCCGTGACCTGCGCAAGAAACCCCAGCAGGTCCAGCCCGATCCCGGCGACGAACGGCCACCGGCCGAACACGCGGATCACCAGCGGAGCCCGGCCGCCCCCATGCTCGGTATCCCTTCGCACCCCCAGGGCCTGCAGCACGGAGGCCACGCCGTAACACAGGGCTGAGAACACCGCCGCCACCAAACCCGGGACCACGCGCCAAGCCTAAGCGCTCCGCGCCCGTCCGTGGCGAGCCGCGCTCCGGATGGCCGAGGCGCCAACGCGGCGTGAACGGCGCGAACGGCGTGAACGCCGCGATCTCCGGCCGTCGGCCACCGCCGCTCCGGCCGAGGCCCGCAATCTGGCGGTCAACCGGGCTCCGACCGGGACCTGGTCGACCTGCTGGGTGAACGCCCCACGAACGCAGGCCTGTTCGTCGCAGAACCAGCGGCGCTTGCGACACCGCAGCTCAGTGTCCCTTCCCGCC
>JAOPYH010000193.1 GCA_025964715.1 Streptosporangiaceae bacterium
CATCCCATCCCCCCCAGAACGTGGAGAAAGACGTGCGCCGTCCAGTTGTGCTTGCATCAGTTATCGCCACGGCCGCCGCCGTCGTGCTCAGCGTCGCGGGACCCGCCTCGGCGATCAATTCCTACAATGCGAAGCCCGCGCCTGAACGCACCGAGGTCGGGGCGCTCGTCGTACAGTCCGACCGGGACAACAACCCCGCCACGCCCGACGCCGTCCGGTGGAGCTGCACGGGCACAATGATCTCCACGGGCATCTTCCTCACGGCCGCCCACTGCACCGTCGGCCGGCCGGCCGGCACCAAGTTCTACGTCTCCCTCGCCCAGGACGTGCAAGGCGCGATCGACGCCTCCAGCACCCTCGGCGGGACGCCGGAGCAGATCGCCGGACGAGTCGGTGTCCAGGGCACCGCCTACTCCGACCCGGGCTACCCCGGCAACCAGGCGGACGCGCACGACATCGCCGTCATCACGTTCGACAAGGGCCAGGCCGCCGAGCTCGCGAAGCGGTGGAGCTTCGCGCCCGCCACCCTGCCCCGCCACAACCAGCTGTCCGAACTCGGCTCGCGCGCGCTCGACGCCGAGCAGTGGCAGGTCATGGGGTACGGCACCCAGGAGGCGGTGAACGGACCCGGTGGGCAGACCCATCCCGGTGGCGGTGTACGGATGAAGGCGCCGGTCGACTTCAACGCCCTCAACCCGACCTGGGTCCGCCTTGCGATGAACGAGAGTCGCGACCTCGGCGGCGCCTGCTACGGCGACTCGGGCGGCCCGAACTTCGTCACCCTCGACGGCAAGCTCGTGCTCGCCGGCACGACGATCACTGGTGACGGTCCCTGCTACGCCACCAACGTGGCGTACCGCACCGACAGCGACAGCGCCCGGAACTTCCTCGAGCAGTTCGTCGCCCTGCCATAACAGCGATGAGGACGGCCGGATCGGAGCGCCCCGATCCGGCCGTCACTCGACATGGCATTCCGCACCTGTTCCAGCGAGAAGACCGCAGACAAGCATTACGGCGGACGAGTGGTCGCGCAGGCCTTCTGATTGAAGATGGGCCTTTGCGGACGCCCCCGCGCGCACGATCTTCCTCGACTCGGCGACGTCGTATGGCCCGGTGGCCGCCGGAGCAAGCCACCGCGCCTCCACCGCGCCTTCACGGTGACACTGGGATCAGGTCACGTGCGGCTGGCCGGGGTCCGTGCTCGGCTTGCCCGCGAGGCGCCCACTGAGGACGGCGCCGAGGCCACCGAGCAGACCCGCGACGAGCGCGGCAAGCGCCCAGCCGGTGCCGGCCAGGTCGAGGCCGAGCGCGGCGTCGAGCGACCAGCCGCCGGCGCCGATCCCGGCAATGGCGAAGGCCGCCGCCACCAGCACCAGGTTGAACTCGTAGCCGCTCTGGCCGTTGAAGAACCCGTTCGGCAGGTGGACGGTGAGTACGGCCGCGGTCATCACGCCGATCAGCACCGCGGCGGCGAACGGGGTCAGGAGCCCGAGGGCGAGCAGGAGCCCTCCGAGGAACTCGGCGGCGCCGGCCACCCACGCGTGGAGCCTGCCCGGGCGCAGGCCGACCTGCTCGAAGAAGCCGGCGGTGCCGGCGATGCCGGGGCCGCCGAAGGCGCCGAACAGCTTCTGGGCGCCGTGCGCGGCGAAGGTGAGGCCGACGACGAGCCGGAGTACGAGTAGTGCGAGTTCCACTGGAGCCTCCTGGTTGGAGCTTCAACAGTTTCCTTGGAAATCATGTTAGGCGCATGTGCTTTAAACATCAACTATTCGCCCGGTAGCATGAGCCGGTGACCCTGTCTCCATCTCGCCTGGATGCCTGGCGGGCGGTGGTGACCGCCCACACGGCCGTGACCGACCGCATCCAAAAGGCCCTCGCCGCCACCGGCCTGCCGCCGCTGAGCTGGTTCGAGGTGCTGGGCGCGGTGAAGCGGAGTCCCAACGGGCGCCCGCGGATGAGCGAACTGGCCGAGTGGCTGAGACTGAGCCGCGGCGGGATCACGAAGCTGGTCGATCGCCTCGAGCAGGCGGGCTATATCGAGCGTGTGTCCTGCTCACAGGACCGGCGAAGCCTGCACGCGAAGCTGACGCCGACCGGGGAACGCATGCTCGAGGAGATGCAGGCGGCCTATACCGCGGAGGTCGAGCGCCATCTCGGCACGTTGGGCGCCGAGGAGGCGAAGCTGATCACTGCGGCGCTCGAGAAGGTGACCGGCAGCACCTGCGCCGAGGCCTCCGTGCGACGGGCTCAGGCAGGCTGACGGCCGGAACGCCGCTCCTGTGAGCGCTGCCGTGCGAACCTGGTGAACGATCTGATTGGTCAAATTTCACAGGGTGGACGGCCATGGAATGACCGCGGTGCCCGTCCTGTTGTCCCTGATCATGCGAGCGATCACTACCAGCCGCTACGGCGGCCCAGAGGTGCTGGAACTCAATGAGACCGATGACCCGAAGGTCGGCCCGGACTCGGTGCTCGTCCGGGTGAAGGCCGCCGGGGTCAACCCGGTCGACTGGAAGGTCGTCGCCGGGAACCTCGATGGGCTGATGCACGTCCACTTCCCACTCGTGCCCGGGTGGGACGTCGCGGGAGTCGTCGAGGCCGTCGGCCTGGATGCCACCGAGTTCTCGGTGGGCGACGAGGTCTTCGGCTACGTCCGCAAGGACGAGGTGCAGCACGGCACCTACGCGGAGCTGGTCGCCGCTCCCGTGCGTACCCTCGCGCGCAAGCCTGCCTCGCTGAGCTGGCAGCAGGCGGCCGGCGTGCCGCTGGCGGGGCTCACCGCACTGCAGTCACTGCGTCGGATCGGTGTCGGTCCGGGCGACACGGTCCTGGTACACGCGGCGGCCGGCGGTGTCGGGTCCTTCGCCGTCCAGATCGCGGTGGCCGAGGGAGCCCGGGTGATCGGCACGGCCAGCGAGCGCAACCACGACTTCCTGCGCTCCCTGGGCGCAGATCCGGTCACGTACGGGGACGGCCTGGCCGACCGGGTGCGGCAGATCGCGTCAGAGGGGGTCGACGCCGCGGTGGACTACGTGGGCGGTGACGCCGTCGCCGTCTCCCAGGAGCTGCTGAAGGACCGTTCCCGGGTCGCGTCGGTCGTCGACCACGGCGTCAAGGAGCGCGGCGGGCATCACGTGTGGGTCCGGCCCGACAGCGCGGACCTCGCCGAACTCGCAGGGCTGGCCGACGCCGGCAAGCTGACTGTCCATATCGACCGCGCCCTGCCACTGGCCGAGGCCGCTGAGGCCTTCCGCCTCAGCCAGAACGGACGAATCCGCGGCAAGGTGGTGCTCGAGGTCGGCTGACCGTCCGCCAGGGCCGAGGCCCGGCTCAACGGCTACGCCGCGCCGTCGCCGATGAGTCGTGGCCGGCCAGACGGGCGAGGTGGGGGTAACGAGGTCGCCCGCCACACCGGCCACCGGTGACGAGTCCGGTCAGGATGGCGGGGTCAGCGTGGATGGTGCAGGCCAGGCGACGGCGCAGCCGCTGTGCAGGCCATATCCGTGCAGGATGGACACGTAGTCGGCCATCGCCTGCCAGTATTCACCGAGGTGGGCGTCATAGGCGGAGTCGTCATCGGCCTTGAAGTCACTGGTGAGAGCGGCCCAGAACCCGGTGGCCGCTCGAAAGTGGGACCGCACCGCCGCCATGTCGGCCCGCTCGGCGTCGGTGAGGCGGTCGTCCAACACGCTGGTCCAGATTCCCGCGAAGGCGATTCGGCCTTCAGCACGCTGTTCAGCCGGGACAAGCTGTTGATCGCGTAGCTGTCCGGCCTGCCAGGGCCGCTGCTGCAGGCTGACGTGACCGAGCGTGCCGGCCTGGCCGGCTACCGCATTGGCTGCCTTTTCTCTGGCGACCGTCGGCCAACAGCAGCCGCCATCGCATATCCCGGTCGAGCGCTTTCGAACCGCATATCCACCGTCCGCCGTGGGCGTCATGTCTCAACAAGATCACGATTTCGCCCGGTGATTGACGGATTGTCCAACAAAATCTTCGATCGAGATGTCCGGGACGTCCACCAACAGGCAACTCAGGAAGACAACATGACATTGAGCTTGGGTCAGGCCGTACGACTCATCGCCGTCACGGCCGTCAGCACTTCGCTCGCAGTGCTGCCGGGCACCGCTCAGGCGGACACCGCCGGATCGGCCGCGCGGTGTTACGACCACAGCGCGCCGACCACCTATGAGGAGACCCGGATCGAGACACCGGCATTGCCCGGCGGCGACAAGGTCCCGTACAAGCTGGTGGAGCAGGGCGGGTTCACCGGATTCGTCAATGACTTCAGCCGTGAGCTGTGCGGCGTCCGGTCCGCCTCGCAGGCTGACGTCCTGCTGAAGAGGCGCGGCGCCGAACTTTGGCATACCGCCGTTGACCGGGCCCAGGGTAGGCGCTGGATGGGCTCCATCGAGCGGTACGACGACCGCCCGCTGTACTGGACCCGTCTGATGGCGACCCGCGATCTGCGGCAGTGGACCCCGGCGTTCCGGCTGTCCGCGGCCGGCCATGCGTCATTGATCAAGACCTTCGAGTACGCCTCACGAGGCATCTCCTCGACCGCCTTCTCGCCGTCCAGGAACGTCACCCGGGTGCTGGTCAGCGGCTTCGACCCGTACCAGCTCAACGGCGAGATCCGCCGCTCCAACCCGTCCGGCGCCTCGGCGCTGCAACTGGACGGGCAGGCGTACCGGGTCGGTGACCGCGAGGTCCAGATCCAGGCGGTGATGCTGCCGGTCACGTGGAGTGCCTTCAACGCCGGATATGTGGAAGACGCCTTCGGCCCCCACCTGGCCCGTACCTCCAATGAGCGCGCCGACCTCATCATGACGATCAGCCAGGGCGGCCGGGCCGTCATGAACATCGAGCAGTGGGCCGGTGGCTGGCGGGGCGGCAGCCCGGACAACAACAACGAGGGCACGCCCGAGGTCGTCCCGCAGGTGACGAACTGGCCGCAGCCCCAGCCGAACCCCGAGTTCATCAAGACCACCCTGCCGTACCAGCAGATGATCGCAGCGGGCACGACGCCCTGGCCGGTGGCCCTCAACCCGCACATTTGCGAGTGGACCGGAAACACCCGGCCGGACCCGGCAAAGGTCTCCTGCCACGACAACGGACCGTCGGAGGGCGCGCAGGCGCAGTCCGGCGGAGGCGGCAACTACCTGTCCAACGAGAGCATGTACCGCTCCAACCGGCTCCGCATCGCCCTCGGGGCGACCGACATCCCCGGCGGGCACCTGCACGTCTCCTCTCTCGTCTACCCGCAGAACCCGCTCACGATCATCGACAGCGCGTTCGCATCTGACCGCGCCCAGACGATCGAGCAGGCCGTCGCCCTGGTGAAGGCCGCGGGCGCGGCCGTCTCCTGAGGCGTATCGGCCGGTCACGACCCCAGGGGCCGGCCGGGGCGGGTGCCCCGGCCGGCCTCCGTCCTGTACGGGCAAGGTGCCGCTACCCGCGCCGGGTCTGGCTCAACTGGTCGAAGGCGTACACGAAGTCATTCGCCTCGCTGAAACGCCCGGCGTACGGTTCGAGGCCGTTGCGGACCTTGGCGGCCTTGGTGAGGACCCGTACGGACGTGACGTCGTCCAGGCAGGGGAGTAGTGAGTCCAGGCCGGTCCGGCTCGCCTCGCGGATCCGCCCCTGGGCGAGCATCACTTCGGTGAGGCGTGCGTACGACAGGGCGCGTTCGCGTCCGTAATGTTCATCGCGCTGTCCCAGCTCAAGGCGGAGGTAGTCCTCAGAACGTTGGTAACGCTCGAGATCGGCATAGCCGAATGCCTCGTCGCCGAGAAGACAGGAGTAGTCGAAGTACCCAAGCCACGGGGGGTCATCCTCGTGAGTGCCTCGGTCGAAGAAGCGCTTCGCTCGGATGATCGCCTTACGGAACTCCGCCTCGCCGCCCTTGACGGCCCACCCCCGTGCCTGTCGCATGTTCAGCATGGATAGCAGCCGCGGCGTAGCCCAGGGCAGGGCGCGCCGCTCGGAGTACTCCGCAAGCTGGATCGCTTCACCGGGCTGATTGCGCCAGGTGGCCTGCAGGCTCATGCTCGCCAGGACGTGGACGGCTTGGAGCTCGTCGTCGATCAGATTCGCGATCGTCAGTGCCTCGGTGTAACAGGCACGGGCCTGTACATCGTGCCCGGAGTCGAAAGCGAGCCAGCCGGCGGCCTCACCCAGCTCTGAGGTGGCGGTTTGCAGGGACCGCTGTACGGCCGAGCTGCTGTGCAGTCCCTTGCCGAGCGCGTGTTCCGCTCGCCTGAAATAGCGGTAGGCGATGTCGGCGATGGCGGCTCCACCGCGTTGGTCGTCTTGCACGTAGAGATCGCGGACGACCTGTCGCAACGACTGGACATCGGCTTCGGAAAGCTTCCGATCACTGGTGGACGTGCCCACCAGGCCGGAGACGCCCCAGATCATGAATTCGCGTCTGTCCGTGGGATCTCCCTCATCCGTACGGCCTTTATCTCTGTGTACCTCAGCGATGAAGTCCGCACCAGAGGGGGCGAGACCGAGCAGCAGAGCCGGACATCCGAAGGCGTCCGCGACCGCCTTGAAGACACGGATGTCGTAGCACTCGCTCTTGTGGTTGGCGATCCGCCAGACCTGGGCTTGGGAACGCCCGATGAGCCCGCCGAACCTCTCCTCCGAGATGTGTGTCTCGTCCAGGACGTAGCGAAAGATCTTGCCTAGGTCCCAGTCCATGCACGCGGCGGCCACGTCAGGTCGGAACCAGAACTCCAGGGGCAGCTCGGGCACGTCGCCGGTCGGGGCTTCG
>JAOPYH010000220.1 GCA_025964715.1 Streptosporangiaceae bacterium
CCTCTGGTGTTGGTCTCGATCTGGTTCTTCGACAAGGGATGAGGCGCCTTCTCCATCGTCTCGGCGACCTTCGAGACGGCCTCCCAGTCGGCCGTCCCGGCGGAGCCGGCCGCAGCCGTTGGACCGGGTGACCGAACGTCGACCACGAGGTGTCCGTTGGGCCCCGCCAGGGCCTTGGGTGTCACGTGAATGACCGCGCCGACGTCCTTGCGGAGGTAGCCGCCGTGGCGGTCCTTGGCGCACAGCAACCGGACCGACCCGGCGTGGTCCTTGTTGAACGGCTGAACGGTCTCGGCCAGCCACGCCGCGCCGGTGACCGTGGCGATCTTGCGGAAGGTGCCGGAGGGGAAGAACTTCGAAGTGTCGTCGTTGCCCTTCTTACCGTGATCGATCACGACGACGGCGGCCTGCGGGAACTCCCGCACGAATGTCTTGATCCGGGTGGCCCACGGACCGAAGTCGGCGTCCTTATCCATCGACAGGCCCTCCAGGCCCAGCGATTCCCCGACCGAGTCCACCACGACCAGTCCGACGCGCTCGGCGCCCTGGTCACCGCACAGCTTCAGGGCACCGGCCGCAGCCCGACGCAGGGAGGCGGGGGACGTCCCGGAGTCGGGGCGCACGAAGTGCAGATGCGCCTTGATCTGATGGGGGGTGAGACCCATCGACAGCAGCCGGGCGGTGATCTCCCGGGGGTCCGCCTCCTCGAACTCCACCCACAACACGACCTTGCCCGCCGTGATCTGCTGCCTGGCGGCCTCCGCGCATATCAGGGACTTGCCCGCCGTCGAGTCGCCGAACAGCGTGTTGTACCCGCTGTAGAACAGGCCCTTGTCGTCCGAGCGCAGCAGAGCCGTGGGGTGGACCTCCGGCAGACTGCCGTCCAGGTAGGGCGTGAGGTCGACGCCGTCCCAGCTGGCGGCGGCCTCGTCGTCAGCGGCCTGCTCGGCCTCGAACAGCTCGCGGGCCAGCTTCTTGATCAGCAGCTGCTTGTACTCGGACTGGATCAGGTCCAGGTCGCTATCGGTCAACGCCAGGTCAACTAGTTGGTCGATCACCAGACGCTCCGGCAGAGCGCGGCGAACTCTTGGAAGGAGACCGGGTCCTCGGCGTTGCGGCACCAGGTGTCCCAAGTCTTGCGAAGCTCGTCGTCCAGGACCCCGGTGCTGCGCGCGGCGTCGATAAACCGGACTCGGACGTCGTCCAGGTCGTAATGTCCGGCCTGGACGACGTCACGGAGCGCGCGTGCCACGGCGGTGACGTCGTTGTTCCGCGAACCGGCGCCCGACCTCGACATGCGGGCCAGCGCAGCCCGGAGCCAGGCTTCTGGGTTCCGGATGCTCCCGGCGTCCGTCGGTCGGCCAGAACTGGAGCCACGCCGACCGCCGCGTGGCGACCCGCTCGCCGCGACGATCCATGCGCGCAGGTCCTCCGGCAGCATCGCCACCGGCCGATTGGAGGCCAGCCAGCGGTAGGGCTCGCCGGTCCAGTGCGTCGACGGCGGGACGACGACAAAGTCCCCGTTCCCCCGGATCTCCAGCTTGGAGACCCGGTGCGCGGCGAAGACCTGGGCCTGCGTGGCACGTCCCAACAGCACGTCTTCGGGGTCCTGCTGGAAGTAGACGTGCAGCCGACCCGGACTGGTTGACACGGTGAGCGTGTCAACCGCCGCCCACCGTGTCGTCTCCCACCAGGCAACCGCCGAGGGCGCGTCGCAGTCGATGACGACCAGGCCGGCCCCACCCAGCTCAACGCCGATTCCCCATGGTCGCTCCGCCCACTTTCGCCGCGCGGCGTCCGGATCGATGAAGGGCCGCTTGCTCCAGGCACTGAGAGCGGGGTGCTTGCCGGTTGCTGCGCAGGCGCCGCCCTCGAGGCACGTGCACTGCGTCGGTGCGCGGCGGTATCCCATCGCGGTCAGTAGGGGCGGTAGTTCAATACCGGTGTTCTCGACTACGGGCCATAGCGGGATGACTGGCCATCCGCGGTCGATATAGGCAACCGCGCAGTCGCTTAGCGTTACGGCGGTTGGGTGGCCGCTTCCGCGGCTACTCTCGATCACTGAGACTGTCCTTCTTCTTTGGTGGACTTCGAGGACGGGCTCCACGCCCCCGGCTGTGCCAGGAGCGCGGGGGTGCCCGCCTCACGGGGGCTGCGGCTAGTTGCCGCCCCTCGGGACGTAAGGCTTGATGACGCGGGGCCCCGTCAGGCCGCGTCCTCTGCCATCGCGGGAAGGCTGATGTGGCTCAGCCCCAGCACGTCCAACCAGCGCGCGGTGGGGACGCGCAGCCGGTGGCCCACCCGGATGGTGGGGATCGCGCCCTCCTGAGCAGCCAGGTAGGCGCGGGTCCGCGTCATGCGGGCCAATCTGCCCGCCTCCGGAACGCTGATCACGAGCGGCAGTTGGGCCTGGATGGCCGAGACGTAAAGGACGTAGCCGGTGGGTGACGGGGCGTCCACGGACATGGGGGAAACACTCATGTCGTAGTTCCTACGGAGGTCCTCCGCGAGCGCTTGTCCCGTTGCGGGACTCTGAACGGCCGATAGCGGGTAGCGCGGGTGATCCTGCAGCCGTTTGCGCTGGTCCAGGGCGAGTTTGGTCGGGATGTAGATTGACGGGTCAAGGACTTGGCGGGACCAGCGAAGACGCGGGGATGATCTAGTGATGCCGCGCCGGAAGGCAACGCTGCCGCCAGCCCCCCGTAGGCAGAACCGGAAGGGAGCGCCTTGGCCTCTTCCCAGGGATTCGATAGGACTGGCGCTGACTGCTCGCAAGGCTCTCCGTCCACCTCCGAACGACCGCGAGGACGACCGACCGTGACCGATCGCCCGCTGTCACCCGAGGACCTGGCGTGGCAGGCCGTACACGAGGACGGCGATGCCGTGATTCCGGAGGGGTGGCGCGAGCTCAGCGTCCAGGACCGCG
>JAOPYH010000247.1 GCA_025964715.1 Streptosporangiaceae bacterium
CCGCCTCGTCATGATCGCGCGAGTGCGAGGGCGCGTTCCACCGCGCGCTCCGCCGCTTCCGGCGTACGCCGGCCCAGCCCGCACGCCGGGGATACGCCGACCGTGCGGCCGAGGCACTGTTCCACTGTCCGCAGCACCAGGACCTGCTCGGCGAGGTCCTGCTCCTCGTGCACGAGACCAGCGATGAGCCGGAGGCTCTCCGGCAGTGCTCTGAGGCCGCCAAGCGGCCGATAGAAGCCCGGGTCGAGCACCGGCGGCCGCTCACCCGCCGCCAGAGGCAGGTGGACGTATTCCAGATCGCGGCCCGCTGGCCAGGCCCGCACAAGTGCCTGGGTCAAAGCGACTATGGGCCCGGTATCGCCGAGCCTCGTCAAGGCCTTGTCGTATCCGGAGGATGACATGGGCCGCCGACATCTCTCTGCGCTGCGCACCCACGGCTGTCTGTTGTTGGCCCAAGGTCCTGATGCGGGAGTTTGCGCCCGTGACGGATGTGGCATGTGAAGTGTGACGGCTGCCGCGGTGCACATTCGGGTGATCGTTAGCGGTGCTCACCAAGTAATCAGCAGACAGCCGGGCGAGCCAATTCACATAGGAGCCTTGCGGAGATCAACGATGCCTTTATCAAGCCTGCCCCTTGCCCTTTCAGCGGCAATGGCCGCCGCCCTTGCCGGCGGTTGTGCCTGCACGCCGGCCTCGGCCCCGGCACATCCTCGGCGAGCCGCGGTGCCCGGACGGGCGCACAGTGCTCCGGCGGTGGCGCCGACCGATCTGGCCAAGGGGATGGGCTCGCCGCAGGGCGACGGTGTGTTCCCCCGTACGGTGACGCATCTCCTGGGTCGGACACAGATCCCGGCCATGCCCCGGCGGATCGTGGCATTGAGCTCCGGGCAGCTGGACGGGCTGTTGTCGCTCGGCGTGGTTCCCATCGCCGGGACGACGGCACGCACGTCCGAATTGGTGCCGGCTTATCTCGCGAAGGCATATCCGCAGCACAGCGGTCCGCTGGCTCGCATGGTCAATCTGGGCACGCGGATCGAGCCGAACCTGGAGGGCGTGATCTCCGCGCGGCCCGACCTGATCCTGATGAACAGCACGATCGCGGAGTTGTATCCGAGGCTGTCGAAGATCGCTCCGACGGTCGTCGCGCAGGGCACCGGCATCTATTGGAAGCGCGACCTGCTGATGACCGGTGCCGCACTGGGGCGATGTGCGACGGCATCACACGTCATCGAGTCCTTTCAACGAGATGCAGAGGCGCTCGGTCGCCGGATCGGGGACCGGGCGACGGTGTCGATCGTGCGCCTGGCTCCGGGCCGCAACCGCATGTTCGGGCTGTCGTCGTTCCCCGGCAGCATCGCGGTCGACATAGGGCTGGGCCGGCCGGCGTCGCAGCGGTTCCCCATGACCTCGCGAGATCTCAGCGATGAGCAGGTGAACAAGGTGGATGCGACCTGGGTCTTCTACTCGACCCTGGGCGGCAAGGCCAAGACCAACAATTCCCAGTCGGTGCTGTCCGGTGAGCTGTGGGGGCGGCTGCGGGCGGTCAGCTCGGGCAAGGCCACTCGGATCGAAGACGAGCCCTGGTACCTCAACCCGGGGCCGACGGCGGCTCGGATCGTGCTCAATGACATCGCCACCGCTACCCGTGTGTAACGGGATCGCCGCCCCGGCCGGCCACGCCGGCGTGCGAAGGACGGGGTGGCTGATCGGCGCGGTGGCACTGCTGGCACTCGCCGCCATCGTGAGCCTGGCCGTGGGCAGCCGTCCGATCAGCCCTCCCACGGTCATCGACACGCTGCTGCACGGAGGACACTCCGAAGACGCGATCGTCATCCGGACGTTGCGGATCCCTCGTACCGTCGTGGGGCTGGCGGTCGGCGCGGCACTGGGCCTGGCCGGAACGGTGATGCAGGGCATCACCCGCAACCCGCTCGCCGAGCCCGGAATCCTCGGGGTGAGCCAGGGCGCCGCGATGGCCGTCGTGGTCGCGATCTCGGTGTTCGGGGTGTCCAGCCTGGATGAGTACGTGTGGTTCGCGTTCGCCGGTGCGGTGCTCGCGGTGGTGGGCGTCTACACGACGGCGGGCCGCGGTCGCACCGGGATCAGCCCGGTCAAGCTCGTGCTCGCGGGGGCCGCCTTCTCCGCGCTCATGGCCTCGGTCACCAGCGCCGTGCTGACGACCGACTCGGCGACCCTTGACCAGTTCCGGTTCTGGCAGGTGGGGGCGCTCGGGGGCCGCTCGATGGACATGGCCGCGCAGATGCTTCCCTTCCTGGCCGCAGGGCTGGTTTTCGTGTTCGCCTCGGCCAGAGGTCTGGACGCGCTGGCACTGGGTGAGGACACGGCCCAGGGGCTGGGTCAGCGGGTCGCGGTGACCCGTCTCCTGGGCGCGCTCGGCGCCACGCTCCTCACGGGGGTCGCCGTCGCGGCGGCGGGACCGGTCGCCTTCGCCGGTCTCGCGGCGCCGCACCTGGCCCGGTTACTCGTGGGCGCCAGCCACCGATGGGTGTTATGCCTGTCCGCGTTGTTCGGCTCGAGTCTGCTGCTGCTGGCCGACGTCATCGGGCGCGTGCTGTTCCCCCCCGCGGAGATCCCCGCCGGGGCGATGACCGCGCTCATCGGCGTTCCCGTACTCGTACTGCTGGTACGCCGTAAGCGGGTGGTGGCCGGATGATCCCCGTTGCCGTCACCGACCGTCGGGGACCGCGGCCGCCGGGCCGGGCACTGGTCCGCCGCCGAGGGATGTCCCTGCTTTTGCACAGGCGCTCCGCCGTCGTCGCCGCCGCGCTGACCCTGGTGCTGGCCGTGGCCGTGTTGGCGGCGCTGTGCGTGGGGGAGCGGACCGTCTCGCCTGTGGAGGTTCTCAAGCTGCCCTTCGGCCGGCCGAGCCCTGACCGGCTCACGATCGAGTTGCTGCGCCTCCCGCGCGTCGCCGTGGGGCTGACCGTGGGATTCGCCCTGGGCGTGGCAGGCGCCCTGATCCAGACCGTGGGGCGCAATCCGCTGGCCAGTCCGGACGTCATCGGCGTCTCGCAGGGCGCGGCGGCGCTGACCGTCGGGCTGCTGGTCTTCGGCGTCGTCACCTCCCCGTTCGCGATCCCGCTGGTGTCGGTGACCGGCGGCTTTCTGACCGCGGCGCTGGTCTACGTCGTGGCGTGGCGGGGCGGCCTGCACGCGCAGCGGTTCGTCCTGATCGGGATCGGGATCAGCGTCGCGCTCGGTTCGCTCACTCACGTGTTCCTGATCGGAGCCGACATCATCGCGGCGCTGCACGCCAAGGTGTGGCTGACCGGCAGCCTCAAAGGTCGTGGCTGGGACGAGGCGAGGCCGCTCCTGATGGTCCTGCTCGCGTCGGTGCCCGGCCTGCTCTGGGCCTCACGCGCCCAGCGCACGATGTCGCTCGACGATTCCACCGCCGCGGCGCTCGGCACCCGTCTTGGGCGACAGCGGCTCGGGCTCGCCGCGCTGGGGGTCGCACTGGCGTCGGTCGCGACCGGCGCCGCCGGATCGGTGAACTTCGTGGCCCTCGTCGCACCCCAGGTGGCGGCGAGGCTGACCCGGGACACCCAGATCCCCTTGCTCTGCGCCGGGCTGACCGGATCGGTGATCGTCGTCACCGCGGACATCGCGGCGCGCATGCTCTTCGCACCCGTCCAGCTGCCCGTGGGGGCGATCACCGCCATGATCGGCGCCCCGTACCTCATGTGGCTGCTCATCCGACCCAGAGCCGAGAGGCCGTCATGACCGTACAAACCGACCCGACGCCCACCGACCGCCTTCGCACGCAGGCGCTGACCCTCGGCTACGACCAGCACACGGTCGTCAGCGAGTTGGACCTGCGGCTCCCGGCGGGTCAGGTGACGATCATCGTTGGCCCGAACGCCTGCGGCAAGTCGACGCTCTTGCGCGCGCTGGGCCGCCTGCTCAAGCCCGCGGGCGGGACGGTGCTGCTGGACGGCAAGGAGCTGCACCACCAATCGACCCGGCGGGTCGCGCAGCAGATAGGCGTGCTCCCGCAGACACCGACGGCGCCCGAGGGGATGACGGTGTTCGACCTGGTGTCCCGCGGGCGCCAGCCACACCAGCGATGGTGGCGGCAGTGGTCGGCGGAGGACGAGGCCAGGGTGACGCAGGCACTCCGCCAGACCGGCATCACCGAACTCGCGGATCGCCACGTCGACGAGCTCTCCGGTGGCCAGCGGCAACGGGCCTGGATCGCCATGACCATCGCCCAGGACACCGGCACCCTGCTGCTCGACGAACCCACCACCTATCTCGACATCGCACACCAGATCGAAGTCCTCGATCTGTTACGTCAGCTCAACCACGACCTCGGCCGCACGATCGTGGCCGTACTCCACGACCTCAACCAGGCCGCGCGCTATGCCGACCACCTTGTGATGATGCGCGACGGGCGGATCGTGGCCTACGGCGATCCCGCCGACGTGGTCACCGACGAGCGGGTGCACGACGTCTTCGGCCTCGAGGCCCTGGTGGTTCCCGACCCTGTGACCGCGACACCCCTGGTCGTCCCGGCAGTTCCGCGGTACGTCCGGAGCCAGGCGCTGCAGCCCGCGTCAATGCTCTAGCCGCAGGGATCCGCGGCCCGGTCACCGACCCGCGAGGCACATCGGTGAGGATGTCGGTGTGCGCGCACGGCCGATATCTCCGTCGCTGCTGGTCGAGGAACTCGCCGACCGGATAGCCCTCGCCTCCCGGAGTTCGCGGGTGCGGGTGGCGATCGATGGCGCGCCGCCATCGCGGCCGGAGGACCTCGCGGACGCGCTGGTCGGCCCGCTGCGCGTCCGAGGTCGTGAGGTGCTCCGGGTCTCCGCCGGCGACTTCCTGCATCCCGCGTCACTGCGCCTGGAGTACGGCCGAACCGATCCGGACGTCTTCTACACGGACTGGCTCGACTCCGGCGGCCTGACCCGCGAGGTCCTCGGCCCGCTGGAGCCCGGCGGGTCGGGCAAGGTCCTGCCCGCGCTGTGGGACAGCACCACCGACCGGGCGGCCCGCGCCCGCTATGTCACAGTGCCGCCGGGCGGGGTGCTCCTGCTGGACGGGGCACTCCTGCTGGGCCGCGGCCTGCCGGTCGACTGTGCCGTACACCTGTGGCTGTCACCGGGCGCGCTCGGCCGGCGGGTCGCCGCTGAGGACCAGTGGACGCTGCCCGCCTACCAGCGGTACGAGGACGAGGCCAGGCCGGCCGAGGTCGCCGACGTCGTCGTGCGGGTCGACGACCCGAGGCATCCCGCGTTGGTGGAGCAGTGATCCGGCTCAGTCCTCGGCGGAGTGCCGGTGACGCGGACATCCTTACGCGTTCTGAACATTCCTGAACGGCTTTCGGCTGATTCGGGTCGGCAGGCTGGTCCCCGTGCCGTACCCGACATCTCCTGCCACCGGTCTCCCCGTACCCGCGAAGACCTGCCCGCCGGCGCGATGAGTTCCACGACCGAGCCGCGGCCGGAACCCGAAGAGACCTCGGCCGGCGAGGACGACACCCCCGGCCGGCAGGGCCGGCGTGGCCGGGCGGCCACGGCGCGGCTGCTGGGACGGCTGCCGGTGCGCTGGCACCATCCCCTCCTGTTCGTCTGGACCCTCGCCTGGTTCGTGTTCGTGGAACGCCACGGCGGTCTGTCCTGGCACTACGTGCGTACGGGCACGCGCCTGCTGTTCGGCAACGACTTCGGTGAGGCGGGCGGCGTCAGCGGCCTGCATCTGTACGCGCAGCATCCCGAGCTGCAGATCGGGCCGGTCAGCTTCGTGGTGGCCTGCCTGTTCAGCTATCTGAGGGCCGCGCAGGGGCAGCTCCTCGCCGAGGCCTTCATGTCGGCGATCGGGCTGTACATCCTGGTGCTGGCCGGACGGAGCGCCGCGAACCACTTCCGATGGCGGTCGGTGGATCACCGCCTGCTCCAGCGCCGGGTCTTCATCGCCGGGCTGGCCTTCATCCCCATGTGGGTCGAGGTCTCGGTGCGCTTCGCCCACCTCGACGACGTCCTGGCGTTGTTCTTCGCCGCGCTGGCGGTGAACGCGGTGTCCCAGGGGCGCGCCACGCTGGTGGGGGTCTATCTGGGGCTGGCCGTGGACTCCAAACCCTGGGCGCTGGCGTTCCTGCCGCTGCTCCTCGCCACGCGGGCGGGCGAGCGCCTGCGGCCGGCGCTCTGGGCGTGCGGGGTGATAGCCGCGGCGTGGTCCCCGTTCTTACTGATAGACGTCCGCTCGCTCACCGCCGGACGGTTCGCCATCCCGGTCCAGGCGGCCTCTCCGCTGCACTGGCTCGGGGTGTACGAGGCCGGAACGCCGTGGTGGGACCGGCCGGCCCAGATCCTGCTCGGCCTGCTCCTCGGCGTCCTTGCGGTCCGTCGCGACCGTTGGCCCGCCGTGGTGCTCCTCGGGGTCAACGCGCGCATCGTGCTGGACCCGAGCGTCTATACCTACTACACGGCCTCCGTGCTGCTGGGCACCCTGCTGTGGGACACCCTCGGTGAGCGGCGTCTCCTGCCGGTGTGGAGCTGGATCGCGCTGTTCTCGCTGTACGGGACCATCTTCGTCGTCGGGTCCGCGCCCCTGCGCGGGCTCATCCGCATCGCCTTCGTGGTGATCTCCACCGGCTACGTGCTGATGTGGCCCAAGCCCGACGCCCGCCCGGGCCTCCGCCGTCGCAAGGTCTCGTTCCCATGGCAGTAGGACCGCGGCCGGGACCCGAACCGGAGCAGCCCGAACCCCGGTCAGGTCAGATCAGACGTGGGCATAGCGTGGAGCGCGTGACAGAGCCCTCCTCGGCGGTGCGGGTCCTCGTGGTCGAGGACGACTCCGGCATCGCCGACTCGCTCGTACGCGGCCTGGCCCGGTCCGGATACGAGGCCGCCAGTGTGGGTACGGCGGCGGGCGCCCTCGACGTGGAGCCGCACGACGTCGTGCTCCTGGACTTGGGACTTCCTGACGGCGACGGGACCGAGCTGTGCGCCGCCCTGCGTACCCGGTCGGACGCGGCGATCCTGGTGATCACGGCGCGGGGGGAGGAGCCGGACCGGGTGGCGGCGCTCGATGCCGGCGCCGACGACTACATCGTGAAGCCCTTCGGGTTCGCCGAGCTACAGGCCCGGATCCGGGCGGTGCTGCGGCGGACCCGGCTGGCCGACAACCACGTGCTCAAGCACGGCTCGCTCACCGTGGACACCCGCGTACGGTCGGTCACCTTCAAGGATCGGGACATCACCCTGACCCCTACCGAGTTCGACATCCTGGAGTGCCTGGCCACCGACCCGGGCCGGGTGGTCAGCCGGCAGGAGGTCCTCGAACGGGTCTGGAACACCCACTGGTACGGGCCGACGCGGGTGCTGGACGTGCACATCGCGGCGCTGCGGCGCAAGCTCGACGACCCCTCGGTGATCGTGACGATCTACGCGCGTGGGTTCCGCCTCGGAGACTGCGCGTGACCGGGCGCATCCTGGCGGCCCTGCTCGTACTCACCCTGGGGCTCCTCGCGGGGGCGCTCGTGCCGCTGGGCTTCGCGCTGGCCGACCAGCAGCGGCGTGACTACCGCACGGACACGCTGAGCCTCGCGCGCACGATCGCGTCCGCGGCTGAGGACGGAGTGGTGGACGACAAGGCCGCGGGCGGGCTCGACGCCGTCCTGGCCGCCCTGCGCCGGCAGGGCCGTGGCGGCGACGCCCTGGCGGCCACCGTGGTCGACGACGGCGGCCGCGCGGTCGTGGCCGGCCCGGCCGGGCTCTTCACACCGGGGCGGGCGGCGCCGGCCCTGGCCGGAGACTCGCAGGTCTCCCGGATCGACGGCGCCCGCCTCCTCGCCGTCGTCCCGGTCATAGGCCCGAACAAGGTCATCGGTGCGGTGCTGCTCACCCGCTCGACCCGGCGGATGGACGCCCGGGTCCACGACCTGTGGACCCGGCTGACCCTGGTGGCGGCGGTGGCCGTCGCGGTAGCGATCTGCCTCGCGGTGGCGCTGGCCCGCTGGGTGGGCCGCCCGCTGCGCCGGCTCGAGGCGGCCGCCGAGGCACTCGGCGCCGGCCGGCTCGGAGCCCGGGCCACACCGCCGAAGGGCCCCCCGGAGGTGCGGCAGCTCGCCGAGCGCTTCAACGTCATGGCGGCACGGCTGGAGACGCTGATCCACGATCACCGGAACGTGATCGCCGATGTGACCCACCAGTTGCGCACGCCCCTGGCGGCCTTGCGGCTGCGCCTGGAGCTGCTCGCGCAGGAGTCCGGACCCGCCACCGCCGACGACTTCGACGGGGCACAGGAGGAGCTCGCCCGGCTGTCCCGGCTCGTCGACGGGCTCCTCACCGTGGCCCGGGTCGGGAACGCCACGACCGCGCCCGAGCAGATTCTCGTCGCCGAGGTCCTGCGCGAACGCGCCGACGCCTGGCGTCCGGTGGCGGACGAGCGCGGCGTGGACCTGTCCGTACGGGCGGGAGACAAGACCGTCGCCCTCGCGGGACCGGGTCACCTGGAGCAGGTGCTCGACAACCTCATCGACAACGCGCTCACCGCCGGGGCCGGGCGGCTGCGGCTGACGGCGGTGTCCGCGGGGGAACGGGTGCAGATCGCGGTGGCCGACGACGGGCCCGGGATGAGCGAGCAGGCGATGAAGGAGGCCTTCCGGCGCTTTCGGACGAGCCGGCCGGACGGCATCGGACTCGGGCTCGCGATCGTCAACCGGCTCGTGATCTCAGACGGGGGACAGGTGCAGCTGGCCACCACGCACGGCGGGGGACTCACGGTGACGGTGCACCTCGCCTCGGCCCTGACCAGGCACTGACCGCGCTAACCGTCGGCTCTTGACCGGTATCGGTGGCGCTGACCTAGTGTGATCTAAGAGACCCTGAAATCACGTCCAGGCCTCTTTTCAAACCACTTAGGTAAGGCTAGCCTCACTGGCAACGCTATCCCCTTTGGGAGGGCCCCGTGAGTCTGCACCGCTGTTCGATCGGATCATCCTACCGAGTACGCCGGGTCGTCGGTGATCGAGTCCATCGGCGGCGCCTCACCGAGCTGGGGTTCTTCCCCGGCGCCGTCATGTCGGTGACCGGTAAGGGATCTATGGGCGGGTTGATCCTCGCCCTCGGGGACGCCCGCGTGGCGATCGACGCGCGGACGGCCGCGACCCTTGCCGTGGAGCCCATGCATGGCTGAGCCCGCGAGAGCGCACCTCAGCCGACTGATCCTGGAAAAGCCCTGCTGCGACGAGCACGCGGCGCTCGAGGTCGTGGCCGGCAACCCCCGGGTCGCCCTGGTCGGCAACCCCAACGTGGGCAAGTCGACGCTGTTCAACGCCCTCACGGGTGCGCGCCAGCGGGTCGGCAACTGGCCGGGCAAGACGGTCAGTGTCGCCCAGGGCACCTGGCGGAACGGCGAGGACGCGGTCACGCTGGTCGACCTGCCCGGGACCTACAGCCTGCTGCCGAACTCGCCCGACGAGGCCCTCACCCGCGACCTGCTGGTCGACCACGGCATGCAGGACCGGCCGGACGTCGTAGTGGTGACCGTCGACGCCGCCAACCTGGCCCGCAACCTCTATCTCCTCGCCCAGGTGATGGAGACCGGCGTGCCGCTGGTCGTGGCGCTCACCATGACCGACGTGGCCGAAGGGCGGGGCATCGAGATCGACGCCGACGCCTTCGCGGACGCCGTGGGCGCACCGGTCGTGCCCGTGGCGCCGCGCCGGCGCAGAGGCCTGGACCTCCTCGCCGGCGCCGTGACGGGTGCGTTGCGCGCGCGGCGGCCGCCTGCCGTACCCGATCTGGGACCCGACCTCGAGCCGGCCGTGCTGGCGGTGGCGGCTGGGCTCCCGGCCGGACTCACCGGCCGCTATCCGGCGCGATGGCTCGCGATCGCCCTGCTCTCCGGCGAGACCGTCCCCGGCGTGCCGGAGGAGACGGCCGTACGGGCGGGCGCGCTCGGCCACGACCTGTGCGACGACGAGCTCGACGACGCCGAGACCCTCGTGGCCGAGCAGCGCTACGCGTGGGCCCACAGGGTCATCGCGGCGGTCGTGGCCCGCCGCAAGGACGCCGCGGCCACCTGGTCGGACCGCATCGACCGCGTACTGACCTCCCGCTGGTTGGGCATACCGATCTTCCTCGCCGTCATGTGGTCCGTCTTCATGCTCACGACCAAGGTCGCCGCGCCGTTGCAGACCGGCGCGCAGGGCCTGATCGACGGCCCGGTCACGGCGGCGGCCGGCGGGCTCATGAAGGCCGCGGGCATCGGCGGGTGGCTCTCCAGCCTCGTGCTCAACGGGCTCATCGCCGGCGTCGGCCAGCTGCTGAGCTTCGTGCCGCTGATGGCCATCATGTTCGCGCTGCTGTCGGTGCTCGAGGACTCCGGCTATCTGGCCCGGGCGGCCTTCGTGGTGGACCGGCTGATGCGCCTGATCGGCCTGCCCGGCAGGGCCTTCCTGCCGTTGATCGTCGGATTCGGCTGCAACGTTCCGGCGCTCGCCGGCACCCGCATCCTGTCCAACCGCAGCCACCGGCTGCTGACCGGCCTGCTGATCCCGTTCGTGAGCTGCAGCGCCCGGCTGACGGTCTACGTGCTGCTCGCCGGGATCTTCTTCGGCAGCAACGCGGGCACAGTCGTCTTCGCGATGTACGTCCTGTCGATCGTGCTGGTGATCGGCGTCGGCCTGCTGCTGCGGGGCACGCTGTTTCGCGGCATGAGCTACGAGCCCCTGGTGCTCGAGTTGCCTCCCTATCGGCTGCCGACCGTACGGGTGGTGGGCACGCAGACGTGGCAGAAGCTGCAGGCCTTCCTCAAGACGGCCAGCGGTCTGATCGTCGCGACGGTGACGGTGGTCTGGCTGCTGTCGTCGATCCCCGCCGCGGGAGGTGGCCGGTTCGGCGAGGTGCCGATCCAGAACAGCCTCTTCGGCGCCACGGCGCGTGCGGTCGCGCCGGTGTTCGCGCCGGCCGGGTTCGGGGACTGGCACTCCTCGGCGGCCCTGGTCACCGGCTTCGTGGCCAAGGAGGCGGTCGTCTCCACGGTGGCGCAGACCTACAGCATGAGCCAGCCCAGCGACGTGCACCAGCCCGGGCGGCTCGGCCCGGCTCTGCGGGCGACCTTCGACCGGACCTCGAAGCACCACACGATCCCGGCGGTGCTGGCCTTCATGGTCTTCCTGCTGGCCTACACGCCGTGCATGACGACTGTCGCGGCTCAGCGGACGGAGATCGGCGGCAGGCTCACGCTGTTCGGCATCGGCCTGCAGATCTCCATCGCCTGGGTGCTCGCGGTCGCCGTCTTCCAGGTCGGGAGCCTGATCCTATGAGCGCACTCCGCCAGCTTCTCAAGGAGATCAGCGAGGCCCGTGGCGGCGTCAGCATCGACGACATCGCGCGCAAGGTCGGCGTGTCCCGCGACGAGGCGGACGCCATGGTCGACTACTGGGTCCGCAAGGGCCGGCTGTCGGTGGACGACCTGGCGGCGGGCTGCCCGAGCGGCGGCTGCGGCGGCTGTGCCCAGGGCGTCAAGGGCAAGCCCGGATGCGGCTCGTCCCCGGGCAACGGCCCCGTGCTCCTGGCCATAACGATTCCCCGCCGCCCGGGGGCCTAGCCCGGGATCGGGCCGCTGTCATGGTTCGCCGACGTTGCCGGTGAGTTCCTGAAGGACCGTCCTCAGGTCGGCCAGCCGGTCGTCGGGGACGCCGGAGCGCAGGCGGCGGTCGAAGGCCATGGCCGCGGTGCGCATGCGGTGGAACGCCGCTTCGCCCTCCTCGGTGAGGCCGACCTGATGTACGCGGCGGTTGGCCGGATCCCGGCGTCTGGTCACCAGGCCGGCCCGCTCCATGCCGTTGAGGTGATGGGTCAGCGTCGCCTCCCGGATGCCCACGTCCTCGGCCAGCAGGCGCTGCGTGCTGTCCGGCCGCCTCTTCAGCGACAGCAGGATCAGCCACATCGGCTGGGATCCGCCCTGTTCGGCCAGCGCGCGCTCGAAGGCACGGTTGAGCTCTTTCGCGGCGCGGGCGATCAGCAGCCCGATCGGCTGTTCGTGCGGTGGACCCATGAAACAAGCATAGACGTCTCACGCTTTGACGCCTAAGCTCACCCTTAGGCGTCTTACCATTCGGCGTCTAAGTGAGCCGCCGATCGGCTCGCCCGGGATAGAGGAGGGGCATGAAGACGGACGTCATCGGACGGCGACCGGCCGGCACGGCCGGCCGGATGCCGGCGGCGCTGTGGTCGTTCTGGAGCACCGGCCGCCCCATCGAGCGGCTCTGCTATGGGCTGGGCGGCGTCCTGTTCGCGTCGGGGCTGCTCCACCTGTGCGTGTTCGCGGTCGACGGGGGGCCGTGGGAGGGACCCGTGTCGTGGCGCAAGCCGGTGACCTTCGGGCTCTCCTTCGGCCTGACCCTGGTCACGATCGCCTGGGTGGCCTCGTTCGTACGGCTCGGCGCGCGCGCCCGCACGCGTCTGCTCGCAGTGTTCGCCGCCGCCTGTGTCCTGGAGACGACCCTGGTCACCTTGCAGGCGTGGCGGCACGTCCCGTCCCACTTCAACAACGAGACGGCACTCGACACGGTGATCACGCGGTTCCTCGCGTTCGGCGGCGTCACTCTGGTCGTGGTCATCGCCTGGCTCACCGTCGCGTCGTTCCGCAGTGCCCGCGACGTGGCGCCGAGCATGACACTCGCCGTCCGCGTCGGGTTCGTGGCCCTGGACGTGGCGCTGGCGGCCGGAGCGGCCATGATCGCCAAGGGCATGGTGGTGGTCGCCGGCGGCGACCAGCAGGCTGCCTACACGGTCGCCGAGGCGCTCAAACCGGCCCACGCGGTCACCATGCACGCGATCCTCGTCCTGCCCGGCCTGGCCTGGCTGCTGACGTTCGCGCGGCTGCCGGAGTCCCGGAGGGTCCGTGTCATCGCGCTGGCCTCGGCGGCGTACGGGCTGGCCGCGACGCTGGTCATCGCCGTGTCCCTGGTGCGGTTCCTCTAGACCCGGCCCGATGTGGGATCTTCGGTCCGAGCGTTCCGCCGTCGGAACGGAGAGGGGTCGAGATGACGCAGTGGGAGACCGTACGACTGGAGACGCCGGCCGAAGGCGTGCGACTCATCACGCTCGCGGATCCGGAGCGCCGTAACGCGCTCGGGGACCGGATGCGGGTCGAGCTGGGTGCAGCCGTCGCCGCCGTGCGCGACGACGAGGACGCGAGGATTCTGGTCATAGCCGCCGAGGGGACCTCGTTCTGCGCCGGCGCCGACCTTCCCGCGCTGTTCGGGACCCAGCAGGCGAGCCGCCCCGTCGGCGAGCTCCGGCAACGGCTGCGTTCGTACTACCAGAGCTTCCTGGCGCTGCGCGACCTGGAGATCCCCACGATCGCCGCGGTGCAGGGCCCGGCCGTGGGGGCCGGACTCAACCTGGCGCTGTGCTGCGATCTGCGGATCGCGGGCCCGCAGGCCACCTTCGCGGCCACGTTCACCAGGATCGGGCTGCACCCGGGAGGCGGATGCAGCTATTTCCTCACCCGCGAGCTCGGCCCGCAGCGGGCCCTGGCCATCATGCTGGACGGCGGTTCCCTGTCGGCCGAGGAGGCACTGGGCCAGGGCCTCGTGCTGTCCGTCGAGCCGGATCCCCTCGGACACGCGCTCAGGCTGGCCGAGCGGCACGCCGGGCTCCGCACCGAACTCGCCCGGGACATCAAGTACGCGGTGCGGCTGGCCCAGCGGGGGGAGCTCGAGCCGGTGGTGGAGTTCGAGGCGTGGGCTCAGGCGGAGGCGGCCACCCATCCGGAGGTGGCCGAGTTCGCCGCGCGCTTCCGCCGGGGCCGCTGACCTGTGCCGCTCTAGTCGCCGAACTCGTTCAGAGTGCCGTACGGCGTCAGGGCCGAGATGTAGTGATGCGGAAGGTGATCCTCGAAGGAGTACACAACGGGCAGCGACCGGAGAATCTGCGACCTGCGGGACACGAACGCCGATATCCCGAGCGTCAGCCCCAAGGCACTGGACATCTGTGAGGTCGAGCGGATCCTCCTGTACCACTCTCCTTGTCTCGGCTGATAGGCGCAGCCCGCATATCTGAGCCAGCTCAACGCGTTCTCCTTGACATGCGAAATGCGGTAATGCAGCTCGCGGCCGAAGTGCTTGTAAGGTCCTGAGGTCCGCGGGGGAAGGTGCGGCACGACGTCGCTGTCGTACACGTACCGGATCACGTTCTTGCGAAGGAAGGACTGCCTTTCGCAGGCCTTGACGAAGCCCGGATCACCGATCATCGGCTGGCCGAAGGTATAGACGGCTCCCGCCGTCAGCCGTTCGGCGATCTCTTCGTATTTGCGTTCGTGCTGGAGCATGACCGCCATCAACGCGGCCATCGCCCCGCCGAGGCTGTGCCCGGTGATGTACAGCCTCTCCAGCTTCCCTCGCCTCGACCCGGACTGGCGGTCGTCGGACCCGCTGACCGATCGGCCGTTGACGGCGCGGCGCAGCGCCTGCATGACCTCATAGCGGGTCGCACGCACGTTGCGGTAGAACCCGCCGTGCACGCTCGCGCATGGATCCCCGAACTGGTAGCCGATCCGCTCCGGCTCGACGTCCCAGTCGGTGAGCCAGCTGATGAAGTTCCTCGGCTCCGTGCCCCGGTAGCACAGGATCGCCACCCGTCCGTCCGCGCTCTGGATCAAGAATGCCGTCGAACAGATGAACATCGGCTCCGCTATGGCCTGCGTCATCCGGCAGCGGTTGTCCTCGAGCCCCATCCTGGCCATGATGGCCGAGAGGGTCTGCGCGTCCGAGTAGGCATATCCGGCGCACGTGGCCATAACGTGTTGGACAATGGGATCCGGATGTTCGTGAACCGTCGCGAGATGGTCCACGAGATCAGGGTAAACCGGAAATCCCCTGCTTTGCGGAGACGGGTCGAAGGGCCTGAGATAGGCATAGGACGGGGCTTTGACGTCATGGGTCTGTGAACCGTCGTTGGCCAGCGCGCTCGGCTCCGGGGCCGATGCCCGCGGCTCTTTCCCCTCCGGTCTGTTGGAATCCGTTCTCCCGGATTCACCGCCGCGCTTGACGGTATCTGCCATGACATGAACCTCCGGCCGCATTAAAGGACGGTGGATCTATGCCCGATGACCGATATGGTAAGCCCCGCGCTTCCTCAAGCCTGTGTATCCAATGCGCAGGTGAATGGGCACAATAATGTAGTGCGACCCCGGTCGGCGGGCAGGTGATGCGGCCGCGGGCCCGGTCCCTCCGGCCGTGTGGGAGGGGTCCGTGGCGAAGGCTCCCGCAGGTGTCAATATCCTTTGCCCAGTACAGAGTTCTCCATCGGAGGGGCAACAGGATGTCGAGCAACAGCCACGCGGGTCGGCCGGCCTCATGGGTCGCGGTAGCCATGATGCTCATCGGGTTCGTCCTCGGTGGTGCCGCCCTTCCGATGGGACCCAACTGGCTCATCTTCTGGATCGGTGCGGGCATCGTCGTGGTCGGCGGCGTAATGGCGCTGGCGGTCGACATCATGAGTGACGTAGTGCTCGAAGAACAGCACCAGTGATCTTCAAGCGCCCTCCGCTCGAGGAACGCATCGCCGCGCGCCAGCGCCAGCTCGGCCCGCTCAAGCCGGGCAAGCACTTCGAACACCGTCCGGCGGCCATCGTCTTCTTCGCGTTGATCGTCTGCGTGATCCTCACGCACGTCGCCGCCTTCATCATGATCGAGATGACCAAGGGCTGATCATCCGTGCTCCAGCAGTTGTTCTCTCGCGGGGGCGCGAACAACTACGAGATCACGACAGCCCAGGCTCTCGGTGCTCCCGCGGCGACGAGGATGAGCAGGTGAACGGAGCCCAGGCGGCTGTGGAGGCGCTGCGGCGCGAGGGCGTCGAGCATGTCTTCGGACTGCCGGGCACGACGGTCATGCACCTGATCGACGCGCTGGCGCTCGAGCCGGGCATCCGCTACATCTCGGTCCGCCATGAGCAGGTCGCCTCCTTCATGGCGGACGGCTATGCCCGGGCGAGCGGCCGGGTCGGGGTCTGCCTGGCCTCCCGTGGTCCCGGTGCCGCGAACCTGGCGATCGGCGTCCACAACGCACAGGCCGAGTCCGTGCCCGTGCTCGCCCTGGTCGGCCAGGTGCCCGACGCGATCGCGCACCGCGAGGCCTTCGAGGAGATCGACCTCGTGCGGTTCTTCGAGCCGATCACCAAGTGGCAGGTCGAGGTGCACGAGACCGCCCGGGTCCCGGAGCTGCTCCAGCGTGCCGTCCGGACCGCCGTCTCGGGACGGCCGGGGGCCGTTCTCGCCTCGCTTCCCCTGGATGTGCAGACGCGCGCCGCGGAGCCGGTGTTCGCGCCGCGCTTCCGACCGTCCGCGCCGAGTCCCGATCCGCGCGACGTCGGCGCGGCACTGGAACGTCTCCTGGCCGCCCGCCGCCCCGGTCATCGTGGTCGGCGGTGGAATGCTCGGCCGGGAACACGACCCTCACCTGCTCGACCTCGCCCGCCGCCTGGGGGCGCCGGTGGTGACCACGTGGCTGCGCAAGGACGTCTTCCCCAACGACTCGCCGCTGTTCGCGGGCTCGCTCGGGTACGGCGCCGTGGCCGCGACCGACGAGGCCGTCCGGGACGCCGATGTCCTGCTGGCGCTGGGCTGCCGGTTCTCGGAGTTCACCACCAGACGCTGGACCCTGCTGTCGCCCGGCACCGAGCTGATCCAGGTCGACGTCGATCCAGGGGTGCTCGGGCAGTACTACCTCCCGGCCGTCGGGATCTGCGCCGACGCGAGGGCCACCACCAGGGCGCTGGCCGCCGCGCTGGACGACCTCACGGCGGTGGACGCCGGACCCGCCGAGCAGCGACGGCGACGCCTCGCGGAGGTGCGCCGGCGTTACCTCGAGCAGACCCGCCTCCCGGCGGCCGCCGACGGCGCGTCGCACGTGACGTCGGCGGCGCTTGTCGAGGCGCTGCGCCACGTTCTGGCCCGTACGCCGGCCACGCTCGTGCAGGACGCACCCGGCTTCGGCACGTGGATCCACCGCTACCTGGACTTCGCCTCGCCCGGCTCCTTCTACGCCGCCGCGGGCGGCAGCATGGGCTGGGGATTTCCCGCCGCCATGGGGATCCAGCTCGCCCGGCCGCAGGACCGGATCATCACGGTGTGCGGCGACGGCAGCTTCTGGATGGTCGCCCAGGACCTCGAGACCGCGGTGCGCGAGAACCTGCCGGTGGTCAACATCATCACGAACAACTTCAGCTACGGCAACACCCGCGACCGGCAGCGGACGGCGCACGGGGGCCGCTACACCGGCGTCTTCCACGGCAACCCGGACTTCGCGGAGTACGCCCGGCTGCTCGGGGCCCACGGCGAGCGGGTCGAGAAGGACGCGGAACTGATCCCGGCGATCGAGCGGGCGCTGAACAGCGGGAGCCCGGCCGTGGTCGACGTCATCCAGGACGTCGCCGAGGGCCTGCCCCCGGACCTGGTCCCCCCGGCCGCGAACTGATCAGGGGGCCGTCGCCGGTCAGCGGGCGGAGGCCATGGCGGTGATGATGCGCTCCTCGGTCACTTCGGGGCCGGTGAGCTCGGTGACGACGGCGCCCTCGCGCAGGACCACGATGCGGTCGCAGCCCGCCACGAGCTCCTCGAGGTCGGAGGAGATCAGCAGAACCGCAAGCCCGTCCACCGCCAGCTCGTCCAGGAGGTCCTGCATCTCCGCCTTCGTGCCCACGTCCAGGCCGCGCGTGGGCTCGTCGAGCAGCAGAATCCTCGGCCGCATGGCCAGCCAGCGGGCCAGCAGCACCTTCTGCTGGTTGCCGCCCGAGAGCTCGCTGACCCGCTGGCGTGCGGACTCGGCCTTGATTCTCAGCCGCCGCATGAACGTGTCCACCACCCGGTCGATCCGGGCGTCGGACACGACGCCGAACCGCGACAGCCGGGGGAGCGCGGCGAGCGCGATGTTGTCGCGGATGGACAGTCCGGGCACGATCCCCTCGGCCGTGCGGTTCTCCGGCAGCATGCTGACCCCGGCGCGGATGGCCCCGGTGATGGAGCGTTGCCGCAGGGGCGCGCCCGCCACGGTGACCTGACCGGCGTCCAGCGGAAGCGCGCCGGCGATGGCCTTGGCGGTCTCGCTGCGGCCGGCGCCGAGCAGCCCGCCGAGCCCCACGACCTCGCCCGGCCGTAGGGCGATGGTGACGTCGGTGAGGACGTGCCTGCGGGTCAGGCCGGTCGCCTCCAGCAGTGGCGGGTCGCCCGGCCGTTCGGGCTCACCCGCGGGCTGCGCCGGCGTGGCCCGGACCGGTCTGCGGCCCAGCATCAGCGAGACGAGCCTGGAGCGGTCGAGCTCGGCGAGGGGTCCGGTGTGCACGACCCGGCCGTGGCGCAGCACGGTCACCAGGTCGCAGACCTGGTACAGCTCCTCGAGCCGGTGGCTCACATAGATGATCGACCGGCCCTCCGCGCGCAGGCCCTCGATGACCGCGAACAGCGTCCGGATCTCGGCCGGCTCCAGAGCCGACGTCGGCTCGTCCATGATGACCACCCGGGCGCCGGTGGCCGACGCGCGCGCCAGCGCCACCAGCTGCCGGGTCCCGGGTGGAAACGACAGGAGCGGGCGCCGTACGTCGAGCCGCAGGCCGTATCCGGCGAGGATCTCCTCCGCGCGGGTGTGCATGCGGGCCATGTCCAGGAGGCCGAGCCGGCCGCGCGGCTCGTGGCCGAGGAGGACGTTGCGCGCGACGCTCATCAGCGGGACCAGGTTGGCGTCCTGGTGCACCGCCGCGATCCCGGCCCGCTCGGCGTCCAGGGGACCGGTGAGGGTGAGCGGCCGGCCCGCGAAGCGGAGCACGCCCGCGTCCGGCCGGTGGACCCCGGACAGCACCTTGATCAGTGTGGACTTGCCGGCGCCGTTCTCTCCGGCGATCGCGTGCACCTCACCGGGGCCGAAGGTCAGGGAGACGTGGTCGAGGGCCCGCACCCCAGCGAAGGTCTTGAGAACACCTGCGGCTTCCAGGATTCTTTCTGCCACGCGGTCCCTCCTGCCGGGCTCGTACAGATCCGCCCCGACGGTGATCCGATCACGGAACCTTTCTGTTACACCAGCAGCGGGTTCGCCCGCGCTCAGAGCCTGGCGACGTGCAGGCGGACGCCCCGGCCGCTCAGCTCGTCGAGCTCCTCCCGGGGCGCGGCGTCCTCGGTGACCAGGTGGTCGATGTGCTCGGCGGCGACGGTCTGCACCATGGTGTCCATGCCGATCTTGGTGTGGTCCGCGAGCACGACGACCTCCTCCGCGGTCGCCGCGAGGGCGCGGTCGATGCTCGCCACCTGCACGTTCGGGGTGGACAGCCCGCGTTGCGCGGTCAGCCCGTTCCCCGAGATGAAGGCCCGGCGGACCCGCAGCCCGGCGAGGGAGCGCTCGGCGGCGCTGCCGACCAGTGCGTGGATGGATCCGCGCACGGTGCCTCCGGTCAGCACCACCTCGATGCGCGGCGAGCCGCCGAGGGCCTGGGCGACCAGCAGGGAGTTGGTCACGACCGCCAGCTCGGTGTGCTTGGTGAGCCGCTGTGCGAGGGCCTGGGTCGTCGTGCCGGGCCCGATCACGATGGCGTCACCGTCCTCGACGAGGGACATGGCCAGCTCGGCGATCACGGCCTTCTCCGCGGGCGCCACCTGGGCCTTCTGCAGGTAGGTCGGCTCCCGGGACAGCTCACCGGGCAGCGACGCGCCGCCGTGGTGCCGGTTCAGCAGGCCGGCCGCCTCGAGGGCGCGCACGTCCCGCCGCACGGTCACCTCCGAGGACTGCACCGACTGGGCGAGCTCCCGCAGCGAGACCGCGCCGTTGGCCCGGACGAGCTCCAGGATGCGCTCGCGGCGTTCGGCGGCGAACACGGGTTTGCGGCCGTCCGCCGTGCCGTGCGTGTCACTCAAAGTCCCCCCACTCGGCTCTCCGGCCCGCGCCGGAAGCATCCGGTCAATTCCGATCGTAGTCAGTCGCCGTCCGACCCGCTCCCGGCCCGCCAGGCGGTCGCGAATCGACAGAGCCCGATCGTTTGTGACCGAATCGGATCGGAATCTCTTGACGATTCCGGTCACAGGGTGCTTGGTTGAGACCGTTCACGGGTTCACATCTGTTCATTTCGATCCGTCCGGCGAATCCCGTCCCTCCTGCGAGCCCCATCCGCCCCTTGCCCGAAGAGGATCCTCTGGGATGAAAGCGAAGAGACGCAGCCCCTACGTCCTGCTCGCCGTGCTCCTCAGCTTCGTGCTGCAGTGCGCGGCCATCACCGGCGCGTCGGCGCATACCGCACCGCGTTCCCCCTCCCCGGGTGCCGCGGCGGCCGAGCGGCACGGCCTGCGCGGCGACTACTACCTGAGCTCCGGCCCCGGCGCGTTCGACTTCCACGAGCTCAAGGCCACGGTGCTCGACCCGAACATCGACTTTCCGGACCTGGAGGGTGCCTTCAAGGACCTGACCGGCCGTACGGACGACGTGAACGTACGGTGGACCGGCCGCATCCAGCCGCGGTTCTCCGAGCCCTACACGTTCTCGATGATCGGCGACAACGGGTTCCGGCTCTGGATCGACGGCCGTCTGGTCGTCGACAACTGGGCCGACAACTGGGACGTGGAGAAGACCGGCCAGCCGATCGCGCTCGAGGCCGGCAAGTCCTACGACTTCAAGGTGGAGTACTTCGAGCACAACGGCGGCTCGAACCTGCGGCTGCGCTGGCAGAGTCCGAGCCAGGCCAAGGACATCGTGCCCGCCGACTCCTTCACCCCACCTGCGGGCTTCGATCCGCCGGGCCCGCTCACGGCCGCCGTCACGACGGCCGGTGACACGGTGCTGCTCGGCTTCGGCAGTGCCCTCGCCCCGCCGCCGGCGAGTGCCCGGGAGCACTTCACCCTCTCCGTCGGTGGGACCCCGTGGCCCATCGACTCCGTGGCACTCGACCAGAGTGATCCGTCCGTACTCGCGCTGAAGCTGGCGAACCCCGTCCCGCGGCAGGCCGGGACGACCGTCCGCGTCGGCTACGACGGGGCGGGCGGCGTGGCCGGCCGCGACGGCACCGCCATCAAGGGTTTCCAGCACGTCGCGGTGGCGAACGACTCGGCGTACTCCATCAAGACCAGGTGGGCCGCGCAGGTCAAGCCCGACAGCCCGCTGCCGGAGTATCCGCGTCCGCAGCTGACCCGGCCGGACTGGCGCAGCCTCAACGGCACCTGGCAGTTCGCCTCGGCCAAGGAGGGCGACGCACCGCCCGTAGGACGCGTCCTCGGCGAGCGGATCGTCGTGCCCTACCCCGTCGAGTCCGCGCTGTCCGGGATCGCCCGCAGCGAGGACCGCATGTGGTACCGCCGTACCTTCACCGTCCCGGACGGCTGGCGGGTCGGCGGCGGCAGGCGGCTGTTGCTGCACCTCGACGCGGTCGACTACCAGAGCACGGTGTATGTCAACGGCCGGCAGGTGGCCGCGCACAAGGGCGGCTACGACCGGTTCAGCGCCGACGTCACCGACGCCCTCCGGCCGCGTGGCCCGCAGGAGCTCATCGTCGGGGTGTACGACCCGACCGATCTGAACGGCCAGGCCGTCGGTAAGCAGCGCCGCGCTCCGGGAGGCATCTTCTACACGCCGGCCTCGGGGATCTGGCAGTCGGTCTGGATGGAGCCCGTCGCGACCGCCCATCTCACCGGCGTGCATGCCACGCCGGATGTGGCGGGCCAGGCCGTAGGGGTCACGGTGGACACCCAGGCGGCGGCGGACACGATGGTCGTCGTCACCGCACGCGACGGGCACCGCGTGGTGGGCCGGGCGACCGGACGTCCGGGCACCGAGCTGCGGGTCCCCGTCCGCGGTCCCAAGCTGTGGTCGCCCGACACACCCTTCCTGTACGGCCTCGACGTCGCCCTCGTGGACTCCCGCGGCCGGCGGCTCGACCAGGTCGGCAGCTACTTCGGCATGCGGACCATCGGTGTCGCCCAGGCCGACGGCGCACGCCGGATGGTGCTGAACGGCAAGCCGGTCTTCCAGCTCGGCCCGCTGGACCAGGGCTTCTGGCCGGACGGCATCTACACGGCGCCGACCGACTCCGCCCTGCGCTACGACCTCGAGCAGACCAAGCGGCTCGGCTTCAACGCGGTGCGCAAGCACGTCAAGGTGGAATCCGACCGCTGGTACTACTGGGCCGACCGGCTCGGGCTGCTGGTCTGGCAGGACATGCCGGCCATGTTCGGCTCCGCGGACAACGCGGAGAAGGCGCAGTACGAGGCCGAGCTGCACACCCTGGTCCAGCAGCACCGGGACCATCCCTCCATCGTGATGTGGGTGCCCTTCAACGAGGGCTGGGGCCAGTACGACCAGGCGCGCATCGCCGACACGGTCAAGCAGTGGGATCCGACCCGGCTCGTGGACAACATGAGCGGGATCAACTGCTGCGGCGCCGTCGACGGCGGGAACGGCGACGTGATCGACATGCACCTCTACCCGGGTCCGGGCACACCGGCCTCGCCCACCGCCACGCGCGCCGCGGTGCTGGGGGAGTACGGCGGGCTCGGGCTGCCGGTCATGGGGCACACCTGGTCGGGCGGCGGCTGGGGCTATGCCGTCGAGCCGGACGCCAAGGCCCTCACCGACCACTACGTGCAGATGACCGGCCGGCTGCGCGAGTTGCGTAGCTGCAACGGGCTCAGCGCCGCCATCTACACGCAGACCACCGACGTGGAAACCGAGCTCAACGGCCTCATGACCTATGACCGGGCGGTCACCAAGCCGGACATCGACCGGGTCCGGGCGGCCAACAAGGCGGTGATCGAGGGAGCGCCCGTGACCTGCGCCGCGAACTGATCCTTGCGAGGTGGTGGAGGGCCGCAGGCCTGCGGCCCCTCCACCGTCGCACGCGCCTTTCCGTACCGAAGGGAACCCCCCATGACGACACACTTCGCCCTCCCCTTGCGGGGCGCGGCCGTCGCGCTCACCGCGGCTCTCGCGGTGGCCGGCTGCGCCAAGTCCGAGAACAACGGCCCCGCGCCGGCCGCCGGAGCCTCCCAGAGCCAGCAGGTCGCCCAGCAGCCGACCGGCGCGGCCGGCTCGACCTGCACGCTGAGCCAGTTCGGCGGCACGAAGTTCGACCTGAAGGCCGCGACGGTCGGGTTCTCCCAGTCGGAGAAGGAGGCCAACCCGTTCCGGATCGCCGAGACGAAGTCCATCAAGGATGAGGCGGCCCGGCTCGGCCTCTCCAAACTCAAGGTCACCAACGCTCAGTCGCAGTTCTCCAAGCAGATCACCGACGTCCAGCAGCTGATCGCCCAGGGCGCGCGGCTGCTCGTCATCGCGCCGTTGAACTCCGACGGCTGGGAGCCCGTGCTTCAGCAGGCCGCCGCCAAGAAGATCCCCATCATCACCATCGACCGCAAGATCAACGCCAGGGCCTGCGGCGACTACCTGACGTTCATCGGCTCGGACTTCTACGAGCAGGGCAGGCGCGCGGCCGACCAGATGGCCCAGGCCCTCGGTGGCAAGGGCAAGGTCGCGATCCTGCTGGGCGCGCCCGGGAACAACGTCACCACTGAGCGCACCAACGGTTTCAAGGACCGGATGAAGGTGAAGGCGCCGGGTGTCCAGATCTCCTTCGAGCAGACCGGTGAGTTCTCCCGGGAGAAGGGGCAGCAGGTCACGGAGCAGCTGATCCAGTCGAACCCCGGGATCAACGGCGTCTACGCCGAGAACGACGAGATGGCCCTCGGCGCGGTGACCGCGCTCAAGGGCGCCGGCAAGAAGCCCGGAGACGTCAAGATCGTTTCCGTGGACGGGACCAGGAGCGCCGTCCGCAACATCGTGGACGGCTGGCTGCAGGCGGTGGTCGAGTCCAACCCGCGCTTCGGTCCCCTGGCCTTCGACACCGCCCAGAAGTTCCTCGGCGGTCGGCCCATCCCGGACAAGGTGATCATCACCGACCGCGAGTACACGACCGGCAATGCCAAGGACTCGCTCTCCCAGGCGTACTGAAAGGGCGTAGCGCAGCCATGACAAGGAGCGCAGAGCCGGTGCTGGAGGCCACGGACATCTCCAAACGGTTTCCCGGCGTGCAGGCCCTCGACCGGGTGTCGCTGAGCCTGCGCCCGGGAGAGGTGCACGCCCTCGTCGGGGAGAACGGGGCCGGCAAGTCCACGCTGGTCAAGGTCCTGACCGGAGTGCACCAGCCGGACGGCGGCCGGTTGCGCCTCGGCGGCGAGCCGGCCTCGTTCGGCACGCCGCTGGAGGCACAGCGGTCCGGCATCTCGACGATCTACCAGGAGGTCAATCTCATCCCGCTGATGAGCGTGGCGCGCAACCTGCTGCTGGGCCACGAGCCGCGCAGCCGGCTCGGCACCATCGACGTGCCGCGCATGCATGCCGAGGCCGAGCGGACTCTGGCCGGTTTCGGGCTCCGTACGGACGTACGACGCCCGCTGCGCACGCTGGGCGTGGGGGCCCAGCAGATGGTGGCACTCGCCCGGGCGGTCTCCGCCGACGCCCGGGTGGTGATCATGGACGAGCCGACCTCGTCCCTGGAGCCGCGCGAGGTCGCGACGCTGTTCGAGGTCGTCACCGCCCTGCGCCGGCGCGGCATCGCCACCATCTACGTCAGCCACCGGCTCGAGGAGCTCTACCGCATCTGTGACCGGGTGACGGTGCTGCGGGACGGGCGGGTCGCCCACACGGGCCCGCTCGCCGCCCTCGACCGGTTGCGGCTCATCTCCCTCATGCTGGGCCGTGACCTGGCCGAGGTGCGGACCGAAGGGGTCACCAGGTTCTCCGGAGAGCACGACGCCGCGGCCGGGCCGCCGGTCCTGGAGGCGCGCGGCCTGTCCCGGCGGCACGTCCTCAGCGACGTCTCCGTGGCCGTCCGCCCGGGGGAGGTCGTAGGGCTCGGCGGCCTGCTCGGCGCCGGCCGTACGGAGACGGCCAAGGCGATCGTGGGCGCGATGCCCGTCGACGCCGGGGAGGTGGTGGTCGCCGGGTTCCCCCTGCGGCGCCGCACAACGGCCGGCGCCATCCGGGCCGGGGTCAGCATGCTGCCCGAGGATCGCAAGGCGGAGGGCATCGTCGCGACCCTGTCGGTGCGCGAGAACATCGCGCTGGCCGCGCTCCCGCGGCTGTCCCGCGCGGGTGTGGTGTCCGACGCCCGCATCGACCGGGTGGTCGACACCTTCATGCGGCGGCTGCGGATCAAGGCGGCGTCGCCGCACCAGCGGGTTTCGGAGCTGTCCGGCGGCAACCAGCAGAAAGTCCTGCTGGCCCGCTGGCTGGCCATGAATCCCAAGGCCCTGCTGCTCGACGAGCCCACCCGGGGCATCGATGTCGGCGCCAAGGCCGAGGTGCAGACCTTGATCGAGGAGCTGGCCGGTGAGGGCCTCGGCGTGCTACTCATCTCCTCGGACCTCGAGGAGCTCGTCGAGGGTTCGGATCGGATCGTGGTGCTGCGGGACGGAGCGGTGGTGCGGGAACTGTCCGGCGCGGAGGTCACCGAGGACCACCTTATGGCAGCCATAGCGGCGGCCTCCGGAGGTGGGACCCATGGCTGAGGCGGCCGTCGCGCGTCCAGGCCTCGACCGGGCCCGTCTCCTCAGCCGGCTCCAGGAGTACGGGGTCTACGCCTCGGTCCTGGCGCTGCTGCTGTTCAACATCGTCTTCACCCCGCACTTCGTGGACGCCGGCAACTTCCGGACCCAGCTCGTCCAGGTCGCCCCGATCGTCATCGTGGCGCTCGGCATGGCCCTGGTCATCGGGACCGAGGGGATCGACCTGTCGGTGGGCTCGGTCATGGCGCTGGCCGCCTCGGTCGTCGTGCTCTATCTCGGGTACGGGGCCCTGCCGGCCGTACTCCTGTCGCTCCTCGCCGGGGCCGTGTCGGGTGCCGTCGGCGGTGTGCTGGTGGCCTACGTCGGCGTGCAGCCCATCGTCGCCACGCTCGCGCTGCTCGTCGGGATCCGGGGGCTTGCGAACGTGCTCGTCCCGCAGCTCAGGGAGTTCACCAATCCGACGCTGCTTTCCCTGGGCAGCGACTCACTGGCCGGCGTGCCGACCGTCGTGCTCATCGCCGCCGGGCTGACGGTCCTCGTCACCTTCCTGGTACGGCGCACCACGTTCGGCCGGCAGGTCGTCGCGGTGGGCGGCAACCGCAGGGCCAGTGAGCTGTCCGGCCTGCCGGTGAAGCGGATCCTGCTCCTCGTCTACGTGATTTCCGGGGTGCTGGCGGCCGGCGCCGGGATCCTGGCGACCGCGCGGCTCCAGGCCAGCGACCCCACCTCCCTGGGGCTGTTCATGGAGCTGTCGGCCATCACCGCGGTGGTCATCGGCGGCACGCCCCTGAGCGGCGGACGCATCCGGGTGCTCGGCACGGTGATGGGCGCCCTCCTGATGCAACTGCTCCAGGCCACCTTGATCAAGCACAACCTTCCGCAGTCCTGGACCCAGATCGTCCAGGCGGTCATCATCCTCGCCGCGGTCTACGCGGCGCGTGAGCGGGGAGCGCGATGAGCCACTCCAACGTCATCGCCGGTCCGGAGCCGGCCGAGGCGCGGACCGCGGAGCCGGCCCGGCGGGAGCGGGCCGGCCGGATCCTGCAGCAGCACGGCGCCCTCATGGTCCTGATGGCACTGGTCGTCTTCGGGTCCGTGGGCTTCGACTCGTTCGCGAGCGGGGACAACGCGGCCGGCATCGCCGTGTCCTCTTCCTTCCTCGCGATCATCGCGATCGGCATGACCTTCGTGATCGTCAGCGGCGGCATCGACCTGTCCGTCGGGTCGCTGTTCGTGCTCGGCGGGGTGCTGGCCGCGTACGGCTCGCGTGCCGGGATCATCGGGGCCCTCACCCTGCCACTGGTGGCGTGCGGCGCGATCGGGCTGCTGCAGGGGCTGTTCATCGCGCGGTCCCGGATGGCGCCCTTCATCGTGACGCTGGCAGGCCTGCTGGGCGTACGCGGGATCATGCTGGCCATCTCCAACGAGGGGGCGACGACCTACCTGGTCAAGGACAAGGCCTTCGCCGCGCTGGGCCAGCACGGATTGCTCGGCCTGACCTATCCCGTCTACACCACCGTGCTGTTGGGCGTCGTCGGCATCGCCCTGCTGCAGCGGACCGGCTTCGGGCAGAACGTGTTCGCCATCGGCGGTAACGAGGACGCGGCCGCGCTCATGGGGGTGCCCGTCGCACGCACCAAGGTGCTGGTCTACCTGATGTCGGGGCTGCTGGCCGGCCTGGCGGGCGCGCTCAACGCCGCGCGGCTGTCCTCCGGTGTCACCATCCTCGGCATCGGCATGGAGCTGGACGCCATCGCGGCCGTCGTGATCGGCGGCACGCTCCTGACGGGTGGGGCCGGGGGCCTCATCGGCACGATGGCGGGGGTCCTGCTCCTCGGCGTGATCCAGAACCTGATCAACCTGGCCGGCAACCTGACGTCGGCGTTCCAGCAGGTGGTCAGTGGCGCCTTCCTGGCATTCGTGGTCATCGCTCAGCGCATCCTCAGCCGGGCGCAGCGTCTCTCGTGACAACCGGGCATGATGCCTTAGGTGTTCGCGTGCTTCCCGGGGGGCATGTGACTGGTAACTAACAGTGATGACCTGGGGGAGGGTGTCATGACCGATCGTCCGGACGCCAAGGACGACAATGACGTGATCGAGCTGCTGCTCGATCAGCATCGGGAGATCCGCAGCCTGTTCGGCGAGGTTGAGAGCAGCTCGGGAAAGGAGCGCAGCGAGGTCTTCGACCGGCTCCGGCGGCTGCTGGCCGTGCACGAGACCGCCGAGGAGGAGGTCGTGCACCCCAACGCGCGCCAGGCGATCCCGGACGGCGACCGCGTGGTCGACGCGCGGCTGAGTGAGGAGAACGAGTCCAAGCGGCTGCTGAGCGAGCTCGAGCGCATCGGCCCGGACGCCCCGGAGTTCATGCCCCAGTTCATGGAGCTGCGCCAGGCGGTCCTGCAGCACGCCGAGAACGAGGAGCGCGAGGAGTTCCCGGCGCTCCGGGCGAACAGCAGTGAACAGCGACTGTCGATCATGGCCACGGCGGTGCGGGCCGCGGAGGCGCTGGCGCCGACGCATCCGCACCCGGGCGTCGAGTCGGCCGGTGCCAACCTGCTGACCGGTCCCTTCATGGCGATGATGGACCGGACCCGCGACGTGGTCCGCAAGGCCGTGAAGCGCACCTGACGCTCCCACGACCCCTTTCTCCGGGTTCATCAGCGTGATCTTGCAGTTGTCCGGATGTCCGGCCCGGTCGCCGCGGGTGACTGCAAGATCACGGCGCGACCGGGGGGACGTTCCGGATGGCCGACGGGACCTTCGTCCCTGACCGATGCGCCGCCGGGCTCAGCAGTCTGGTGCCTAGAGGGCGGGGCGGGCCCACCGCACGGCCCTCGGAGGTGCGGATGAAGCAGACCGTGCGGCTTGGGCGTGTGGCCGGCATACCGGTGGGACTGCACTGGTCGGTGCTGGTGATCGCCGTGATCATCGCCGTCGTACTCGGGACGACGGTGCTGCCGGAGGCCGTCTCGCACGCGCCCACCGGGGTGTACTGGGCCGTCGCGATCCCGTCGGCGTTGCTCTTCCTGGCCTCTCTGCTCGCCCATGAGCTCGCACACGCGGTGGTGGCGCGCCGCCACGGTGTACGGGTGCGGGCGATCACCCTGTGGATGCTGGGCGGGGTGGCCGAGCTGGACGGCGAGTCGCCGAGCCCGCGTGCCGACCTGGTGATCGCCGTCGTCGGCCCGATCGCGAGCCTGGCCGCGGCGATGTTCTTCGGGATCGTCGCCATCGGCGCCTGGGCCCTCGGAGTCCCCGCCGTGGTCACCGCGGTCCTGGCCTGGCTGGCCTTCATGAACGCCGTGCTGGCCGTGTTCAACCTGCTCCCGGGCGCGCCGCTCGACGGCGGAAGGGTGCTGCGCGCGATCCTGTGGAAGAAGTTCGGTGACCGCGCCCGGGCCGACCTCGCGGCCGCCCGGGCCGGCCGGGTCCTCGGCGCGGGCCTGATGGCCGGTGGCGTCCTGCAGGTCGCGGTGGGACGATCCGGTTCCGGGCTGTGGCTCGCTCTCATCGGCTGGTTCCTGATCGGCCAGGCCAACATCGAGGCGATGTCGCGCACCGCTCGGCAGGCGGTCCAGGGGGTGCGGGCCCGCGCCGTCATGACCGAGAACCCGGACTGTGCTCCCGGCTGGAACCCCATCGAGGAGTTCGTCGAACGTGTGCTCATGAACTCGCCGCAGTCGGTCTTCCCGGTCGTGGACCTCACCGGGACCCCGGTCGGGGTCGTCACCACCGAGATGATGGTCCGGGTCCCGCCGGGAGAGCGCGTGTTCACGCGGCTGAGCGAGATGCAGTTGCCGCTCTCAGCGGAGCATCTGTCGGCTCCGGACGACCTGATCACCGACTTGCTGAACCGGCGGCCGCTGGCCGGCGAGCTCGTCTCCGTGGTCACCGAGGACGGGCGGGTCACCGGGATGGTGACGGTCCAGGACCTCACAAGGGCGGTGCAGCGGGGCCGGTTGCGGTCAGGTCGGGCCCCTACTCGCCAGGACCGGGAGGACCGGTGACGACGGCGACGATCCGGCTCCCGGGCCGGACGGCGCCCTGGCCGATCAGCTCGAAGAGGCCGTACATCATCTTGGCCACATAGACCCGTTCTAGCCGGATTTCGTGCCGGTGGGCGAAGTCGGCCATGAACGCGTCCAGGCCGGGGGACCTCTTGGCGAAGCCGCCGAAATGGAACCCCGTCTCGATGCGCCAGTTCGCCGTCACCCGGCCGAAGGCCTGCCGCTGGAGCTCCGCCACCTCGCCGGTGAGGAACCCTCCGCCCTTCAGGGCCGAGAACCCGATCGCCAGCGGGCCTGGCCGAAGTCCCGCGGCGAGGCCGGCCAGCGTGCCGCCCGTACCGGCCGGGCAGCAGACGAGGTCGACCCCCGGGTCGATCTCGGCGGCCAGTTCCGCGCAGCCGCGTACGGCCAGTGCGTTGCTCCCGCCCTCCGGCAACAGGTAGAAGCCGCCCCACTCCCGGTGCAGCTCGGCGATCACCTCGGGGCTCGTCTTCCGCCGGTAGGTGGTCCGGTCGAGATAGGTCAGCCGCATGCCCTGACTGACGGCGTACGCCAGGGACGGATTGAGCGGCAGGTGCTCCTCGCCGCGGACGACCCCGATCGTGGCGAAGCCGAAGTGCCGCCCGGCCGCGGCCGCGGCCCGGAGGTGGTTGGAATAGGCGCCGCCGAACGTCAGCAGAGTGCCGTGACCCTCCTCGGTGGCCGCGGCGAGGTTGTACTTGAGCTTGCGCCACTTGTTGCCGGGCAGCTCCGGATGGATCAGGTCGTCACGCTTGAGCCAGAGCCGGACCCCGGCCGCGTCGAGCCGCTCGTCGCGCAGCTCGCTCATGGGCGAGGGGACACGCAGGTCCACGCTGGGCTCCCGTTTCGTCATGGCGAGGCGAGCCTACGCAGTATCCCCGGGCCATTGCCGCCCGGCCCCCTGAAAGCTGCTCGTTTACAGGGAGAATGTGAAGTCAGCTCATGTTCTGGCAAGAGGGGTGCCGGTCTAGGCCATGATCTAATGTCGGTCCATCGCTTATGTGCATGATCGTGGGCTCGACTACACGGGGAATACCACAAAATGATCAGTGATGATCGGTAGCGGGCTGTCCCACTGAATTTGCACCCGGAAAAATAGCTCATCAAAGCCCGGTGCCACGTTGTGCACGGTGAACGTAGCGGAACCGAGGACCTTCCCTGCCACAGGGTCCCCAACCACCTGCGCCTGTCCGGCAGCTATCCAGACGAGCGTGTCGGGCCGCATCCCAGACCATCCCAGCCGGAAGTTAACGACCCCGTTGCGCGGATTCGCCCACGCATGCCGGTAGAAAGTGTTCGAAGCGCGAGCAATATCAGATCCCTCAATCAGTCCGCGGATCTTTGATTCGTCAGCGTCCTCTGCGAGCATGTCCTCATACATGTTTCCCTCCCTATTTGTGACGTACGGCTTATTCGCAAAGTACGCCATGCATTACGATATTGCAATGGGCGATTACTGATCGCGAGATATGAACAGAATGCAGAGAAAAAGCCCTACTCAAAACTTCATTACGGCCCTAGGGGTCGGCCCATAAGTGATCACAGGGCCTGCCGCTGGAGGATCGGGTGCTGCTGGTCGCCGGCCGGAGAACCGCCGTGTCAGGTAAACCGCCCCTCGTCAGGGGCTGTTGGGCTCGTCAAGACGTCGGTCCGGGGACGCGTTGCCCTCCAGACTTCTCAGCCTGGTACCGGCACTTTGGAAGGACCCCATGCCGCATCCCTGCTGTGCCCCCACCCGCCCCGCCGGTGCCGCCCCGGGAGAGTTGCCCGCCGGGCCGGCGGCGGCCGGGCCCCCGTCACTGCTGTGCCTCACCGGCGGAACCTTCTTGATGGGGACCGACGACGAGGAGGGCCTTCCGGCCGACGGTGAGGGGCCGGTCAGGCAGGTGGAGCTGCCTCCGTTCCGCATGGCGGCCACGGCGGTGAACAACGAGGAGTTCGCGGCCTTCGTCGAGGCGACGGGGTATGTCACCGAGGCCGAGCGGTTCGGATTCTCCTTCGTCTTCGAGGCCTTCCTCGGCCCGCGGGCCCGCCGGTCCTGCCCGGCGGTGGCGGCGGCGCCGTGGTGGCGGGGGGTGCCGGGTGCGTGCTGGAAGAGCCCGGAGGGGCCCGGATCCACGGTGGCGGCGAGGCAGGACCATCCGGTCGTGCACGTCTCCTGGCGGGATGCCCGGGCGTACTGCGCGTGGTCCGGCACCCGGCTGCCGACCGAGGCGGAGTGGGAGTACGCCGCCCGGGGCGGGCTGACGCAACGACGCTACCCGTGGGGCGACGAGCTCACGCCCGGCGGCCGGCCCCTGTGCAACATCTGGCCGGGGGACGATTTTCCCCACATCGCGGGCGAGGAGGCCGGGGATGTCGGCACGGCGCCGGTGCGGTCCTACGAGGAGAACGGCTACGGCCTCTACAACGTCGTCGGCAACGTCTGGGAGTGGTGCGCCGACTGGTTCAGCGCCGAGTTCCACGGCCGCGGTCCGCGCAAGGACCCGAAGGGCCCGCCGGCCGGGACGGCCCGGGTGATGCGCGGAGGCTCGTACCTGTGCCACGCGTCGTACTGCAACCGCTATCGCGTCGCCGCCCGGTCCGCCAACACCCCGGACAGTTCCACCGGGAACATCGGGTTCCGGGTCGCGCGAGGTATCGACTGACAAAAGTTGACATTTGTCAGTCTGCTGAGCAGGGTGGGGGAGTCGACCCGAAGAGGAGAACCTGAATGAACACGCGAACCCTCGGCCCCGCCGGCCCGTCCGTCTCGGCCCTGGGGCTCGGCCTGATGGGCATGTCCGACTTCTACGGCCCGGCCGACGAGACCGAGTCGATCGCCACCGTGCACGCCGCCCTCGACGCCGGCATCACCCTGCTGGACACCGGCGACTTCTACGGCTCCGGACACAACGAACTCCTGGCCAGCGCGGCGCTGAAGAGCCGCGACCGCGATCAGGTGCGCCTCAGCGTCAAGTTCGGCGCGTTGCGCGATCCCGCGGGTGGCTTCATCGGGTTCGACGCGCGCCCCGTGGCGGTGAAGAACTCACTGGCGCAGACGCTGCGCCGGCTCGGCACCGATCACGTCGACATCTACCGGCCCGCCCGGCTCGACCCGGCCGTGCCGATCGAGGACACCGTCGGTGCCATCGCCGAGATGGTCCAAGCCGGATACGTTCGCCACATCGGGCTGTCCGAGGTCGGCGCGGACACCCTGCGCCGGGCGCACGCGGTCCACCCGATCGCCGACCTCCAGATCGAATACTCGCTGATCTCCCGAGGTGTCGAAGAATCGATCCTGCCGACCGCCCGCGAGCTCGGCATCGCGATCACCGCCTATGGAGTGCTCTCGCGCGGCCTGATCAGTGGCCACTGGTCGAAGGAGCGGTCCACCGCCGGGTCGGACTTCCGCAGCCACAGCCCGCGCTTCGCCGAGGGCAATCTAGGCACGAACCTGGCGCTGGTGGACGCGCTCCGTGGCGTCGCGGAGGCCAAGGGCGCGACCGTCGCGCAGGTCGCGATCGCCTGGGTGCTCTCGCGCGGGACGGACGTCGTGCCCCTGGTGGGCGCCCGGCGCCGGGACCGCCTCACCGAGTCCCTGGGCGCGCTCGAGGTCGAGCTCACGGCGGCCGACCTGGCGGCGGTCGAAGGAGCGGTGCCCAGAGACGCCGCCGTCGGTGATCGCTATGACGCGGGCCAGATGGCCATGCTCGACAGCGAGCGCGGCCGGTGAGCGGGCCTCGGCCGACCGCGGATCCTCGGGCTCCGATGAAGGGCCGCCGACCGATGACGCGGCAAGCTCGGCGTGGTCAGATGTAACCAGCGGTTATGGCACGCACAGTGGAGTCGCCCGATGCCGGACTGGATGCTTCCCGCCGAGCTCCCGCCCGGTCGGTGGGTGCTGCCCGACGCAGGCCACCGCCAAGTGGAGGGCGTGTACCAGCCGGTCATGTGGGTCAGCGACGAGCCCGTCGCCGGTGTGTCCCAGCACTGGTCGAGGCTGTACGCCGATCATCGGCGGACCGGGCTCTACCCGTTCCTGCTGGCGTCACTGGCGGGGGATCCCGACCGGCCCTGGCACTCCGGTGAGCTGACGCCCTTTCCCGCCTCGATGATCGACGCCATGGACGTCGAGTGCTTCCTGCGGCGCTCGTGGGACCTGCACATGCCCGGGGTGCCGTGGCAGGGCCTCGCGCCCGCGACGCCGCTCTGCCAGGACCCCGGCGTCGCCGCATCGGCCGTGGCGGCCAGTTGCGCCGCCCGGGCCGGTCACGGCGCGAGGTGGTTCCTCGGACTCGTTCCGGCCGTGTGCGGCGCTGAAGCGCTGTGTGTATGCGGCTGGTCGGTGCCGACGCACCGGGCCGGCGACATCCTGGAGATCGCGGCCGTGCTGCGGTCCTGGGAGGAGCGGTTCGGCGCGCGCGTCGTGGCTGTGGGCTATGACACCCTCGACCTGGCCTTGGCGGCGCCCCCGGCCACGAGGGAACAGGCGCGGTCGCTGGCCGCGGAGCTCATCGCCTTCTGCCCGACCGGCTTCTCCGGTTACACCATCGGCGATCTCGTCGACGGCATCGAGATGCCCGATGGCAGTGTCGTCGGTTCCATCGTGGCTCAGACGCACATGGCCTTCTGGTGGGCCTGTTAGCGCGGCCGGCCGCTCAGAGCGGGTAGCCCGCGATGTCCCCCTGCATGGTGACCCACTGTGTCTCGGTGAAGGCCTCGATGTTCGCGGTGGCTCCGCCGAACCTGGCTCCGGTGCCGGAGGCCCCCACACCGCCGAAGGGGGCCACGGGCTCGTCGTCGATCGTCTGATCGTTGATGTGGACGATGCCGCTGGGAATCCGCTCCGACAGTGCCATGGCCTTCATGACGTCCCGCGTCAGGATGCCGAGGGACAGGCCGTATTCGGAGTCCGCCGCCAGCTTCGCGGCCTCGTCCAGGCTGGAGAAGCTCATCACCGGCGCGACCGGTCCGAAGACCTCCTGGGCGTAGGCCGGGCTCTGGGGCGTCACGCCCGAGAGGACCGTCGGCCGGTAGAACAGCTCCTCATAGGTGCCGCCGGAGACCAGCCGCGCTCCCGCGTCCACACTCGCGGTCACGAGCGAGTGGATCTTGTCGCGCTGTGCCGCGTCGATGATGGGTCCGAGCGCCACGTCCGTGGTGGCGGGGTCGCCGACCGTCAGGGAGTCCGCCTTGGCGGCGAGCCGGGCGACGTACTCCTGCGCCACGGACTCGTGCACCAGGTGCCGGCCCGTCGTCATGCAGACCTGCCCCTGGTGGAAGTAGGCGCCCCAGGTGCCCGCGCCGACCGCGAGGTCGAGGTCGGCGTCTCCCAGGATGACCAGCGCCGAGTTACCGCCGAGCTCCAGGTGCGCGCGCTTGAGGTGGCGCGCGGCCAGCTCCCCGACCTTGCGCCCGGCGGCCGTGGAGCCGGTGAAGGAGATGATCCGTACGAGCGGATCGGTGACCAGTGCCTCTCCGGCGTCGGCCCCGCCGGGGAGCATGTGCAACACGCCTTCGGGCAGGCCCGCCTCCTCGAAGACGCGGGCGAGGACCACGCCACCGCACACCGCGGTGCGGGGGTCCGGCTTGAGCACCACGGAGTTGCCCAGCGCCAGCGCCGGAGCGACCGAGCGGATGCTGAGGATCAGGGGGACGTTGAAGGGGGCGATGACCCCGACCACGCCCGCGGGCCGCCGGCGTGCCAGGCTCAGGCGCTTCTTGACGGTGGGGAGGATCTCGCCCAGCGCCTGGGAGGGCAGGGTCGCGGCCTCATAGCACTCCTGCGCGGCCACGTAGGTCTCGAAGCCCGCTTTTCCAGGGGTGGAGCCCGATTCGCGGATGATCCAGCCCTGGATCTCCTCGGCCTTCTCCTCGAACAGCTGTCCGGCGCGCCGGAGCACGGCGGCCCGCTGCTCGAAGGAGGTCTCCGCCCACTCGCGCTGCGCGGTCGCCGCCTGCTGGGTGGCGCCTGCGACATCCCGCGCGTCCGCGATGCCCGTACGGCCGAGTTCGGCTCCGGTGGCCGGCTCCACGACCGCCGCGTCACCTCCGGAGGAGTTCTTCCATCCGCCGCTGAAGACCGAACCTGTCCAGATCTTCGGGTCCAGCAGTGACATCATCGTCCTCCGGAAGGCCGGCTCGGCTCGGTTGTTCAAGAGACAACCAGCACCGGTCATGTGGCGCAAGCCCCCCGAAGAGGCCCTCAGCCTCCTCCCGCGCTGTAAATCAGCTCCTGCGGGGTGATCCGGACGGTGATGCGGCGCTCACCCGGCTCCCGGTTGGGGTAGGTGTCGACGCCGAGGTACTTCTTCGCCAGCCGATCGATGACGGAGTCCGCGCCCTCGGTCTCCAGCCGTGCCGTGCCCGAGATGCTGACGAAGTGGAACGGGTCGCCCGGGTCCAGCACGCCGACCGACACCCTCGGGTCGTTGCGCAGGTGGCGCTCCTTGGCCCGCCCGATGGCGGTGTTGACGATGATGTCGTCGTCCTCGACGTCCACCCACACCACGGTGCTGTGCACAGTGCCGTTGGGCCGGATGGTGTTCACCCAGGCGGGAATCGGGCGTTGGAGCAGTTCCTTGGCATCTTCCGTCAGCTTTGCCATGACGCCTCCGCAAACGCATGAGTGGTCCTGTTGCGGTAACAGCTGGCAACTCAGCGCTATTCCTGTGCGGTGAAGTGACGCCTGGTATCCGTTGACAGCCCCTGAGCGCCCAGGTCCCCGCGCGGCCGGACAGATCACACCGTTCCGGCACAATGGCGGTCAGCCGGCTTTTGCGTCGTGCTGTCTTCGGAAGCGATGCGGTGGGGGACATGAAACGCCTGTGCGTGGTCGGAGCCGGGGCCATCGGCGGATATATCGGGACCCGTCTCGCGGCGGCCGGCTACCCGACCAGTGCCGTGGCGCGAGGTGCGACCCTCGAGGCGCTGCGCCGGCACGGCTGGCGGCTGCGGACCACGGAGGGTGAGGTCACCGCGCCCGTGCTGGCCAGTGACGATCCGGTCGAGCTGGGTCCGCAGGACGTGGTCGTGATCGCCGTCAAGGCGCCGGCGCTCCCGGCCGTGGCCGGCCGCATCGCCCCTCTGCTGGGCCCGGAGACGGTGGTCGTCCCCGCCATGAACGGCGTGCCGTGGTGGTTCTTCGACGGGTTCGGAGGTGCCTGCGAAGGGCTCCGGCTGACCTCCGCGGACCCCGACGGCCGGCTCGCGGCGGCGCTCCCGACCCGGCGCATCCTCGGTTGTGTGGTGCACGTGGCCTGCAGCGTGGCCGAACCCGGAGTGATCCAGCACGGTGCGGGGACCTCCTTCATCCTCGGGGAGCCGGACGGGACCGTCTCCGGCCGGCTGAGCGCGGTGACGGAGGCGTTCCGCTCGGCACGGCTCGAGGCCACGGTGTCCACCTCCATCCGGGAGGACATCTGGTACAAGCTGTGGGGCAACATGACCATGAACCCGGTGTCGGTTCTGACCGGCGCCACCACGGACCTGATCCTCGACGACCCGCTGGTCGACCGGTTCTGCCGGTCCGTGATGTCCGAGGCCGCCGCGATCGGCGCGAAGATCGGCTGCCCCATCGAGCAGAGCCCGGCCGACCGGAACGCGGTGACGCGCCGGCTCGGCGCGATGAAGACCTCGATGCTGCAGGACGCCGAGGCCGGCAGACCGCTGGAGCTCGACGCGCTCCTTACGGCCGTACGGGAGATCGGCCAGGCCGCCGGCGAGCCGACCCCGCAGATCGACGCCCTCCTCGGGCTCACCCGCCTGGGCGCCCGTGTCCGCGGCCTCTACCCGGCTCCCCGGTGACCGGGCCTCCGGGCTCTGGCGTTTTCGACATCGCGGGCTTGGCTGCCCTACCGTCGGCGCATGCCGGCGAAGAACGAGCTGCGGCTCACCACCGAGGTCCGTGACGCCCTGGCCCATGGCCTTCCGGTGGTCGCCCTCGAGTCCACGATCATCTCGCACGGGCTTCCGCGGCCCCGCAACCTCGAGGTGGCCGCAGAGCTCGAGGAGCTCGTACGGGTGGGCGGCGCCGTGCCGGCGACGATCGCGGTGCTGGACGGCGTCGCCCACGTCGGGCTGGACGCCAAGGCCCTCGACCGGGTGGCCCGCGACCCGGACCTGCGCAAGCTCGGCTACCGCGACCTGCCCGCCGCACTCGGCACAGGCGCGAGCGGGGCGACGACGGTGTCGGCCACGGCTGCCCTGGCGGCGCGCGCGGGCATCAGGGTGTTCGCCACGGGCGGCCTCGGCGGGGTGCACCGAGGCTGGGTGTCCAGCTGGGACGAGTCCGCGGACCTGAACCTGCTGAGCCGCACGCGGATCACCGTCGTCTGTGCCGGGGTCAAGTCGATCCTGGACGTTACCGCGACGCTCCAGCGGCTGGAGACGCTGAACGTCAGCGTGGCGGGATACCGCACGGCCCTGTTCCCGGGCTTCTATCTGCACAGCTCCGGTGAGCCCGTCGACTGGACCCTCGAATCGCCGGAGCAGGTGGCGGAGGTCATGCGCGCTCAGGACACGCTCGCCGGGCCGGACACGGCCCTCATCGTGGCCAACCCGGTGCCGGAGGAGGAGCAGCTCGACCCCGTCCTGCACGACCGCGTCCTGGCCGGCGCCCTCGCCGCCGCGGAGCGGGAGCAGGTGACGGGACAGGCGATCACGCCGTACCTGCTCGACTACCTGGTGTGCCACACGGCCGGCGCGTCCCTGGAGGCCAACCTCGCCGCGGTGCGCGGCAACGTGCGGCTGGGCGCGGAGATCGCCGCATGCTGGGCGACCGGCTGAACCGCAGGGGCCTGCTGGTCGCCGGCGACGCCGTCACCGACGTCTGGCTGTGAAGTGGTGATCGGCCGCAGGCCGGCCGGCGGGATCGGCCGGGTGCCGCGGGTCCCGTAGCCCTACCCGCTATCGGATCATCCATGGCTGTCGAACCGACACGAACAACCGGCAGCGTCAATGGCAATAGCTGCCAAAACGGTGGCGGAAATCAATAATTCTCCAATTGGGGTTTCGGTGTATAAGTAAGTCCGTACACTCCAATTCCCCCGTTTGGAGACGCTCATGCGCGTTCCCCGCCTCGTCGCGCTTTCCGCCTCCGCGGTAGCAATCACAGCCGGCTTCGCCGCTACCGCTCAATCCGCCTCCGCAGCAGTGAACTATGCTGCGCTCGGCGACTCCTACTCCTCTGGCCAGGGTGCTGGAAGCTACGACTCGGGCAGCGGTAACTGCAATCGCAGTAACAACGCCTATCCGAAGTTGTGGGCGAATGCGCACTCGCCGTCATCGTTCCAGTTCGCGGCCTGCTCCGGTGCGACGACCGACTCGGTCATGAGCGGTCAGCTCGGCGCGCTCGGTTCCGGCACCACGCTCGTCAGCATCACGGTCGGCGGCAACGACGCCGGCTTCGCCAGCACGATGCAGACCTGCGTGGTCAGCTCGGACGCCACGTGCCTGAGCGCGGTCAACACCGCCAAGAGCTACATGCAGAACACGCTGCCCGGCAAGCTGGACACGGTCTACCGGGCCATCAGCTCCCGGGCGCCGTCCGCCAAGGTCGTGGTCCTCGGTTACCCGCGCCTTTACAAGATC
>JAOPYH010000274.1 GCA_025964715.1 Streptosporangiaceae bacterium
GCCCGGCGCGCAGGGTGCCGTGCACGAGCTCGATGCGCTGCCGCAGATGGGCGATGCCCAGGCCGGAGCCGGTGGCGGCGAGTGCTCCGCCGGGCCGGCCGGTCGTCGGCGTGTTGCGGACGGTGAGCCGCACCTGCGCCTCGCCGTACTCCACGCGCACGGTCACGCATGCGGCCGGCGCGTGCTTGCGCACGTTGGTCAGCGCCTCGCGCAGCACGCGGTAGGCGGTGCGCCCGACCACGGGTGAGGCGAGGGCCGGGTCGCCGTCCTCGATCAGTTCCGTCGGTACGCCCACCGCGACCGACTCGGCGACCAGGTCGGCGAAGCCCGTAACGGTCGGTGTGCGGTCGCGCTCGGGCGCGGTGCGCAGGATGCCGACCAGGTCCCGCAGTTCGTCGAGGGCCTGGCAGCCCGCGGCGCGCAGCTCCTCCGCCGCCTGCCGGGTCGTCTCGTCCGTGGCGGTCACGCGCAGGGCGCCGGCCTGCAGGACCATGAGGCTGACGCGGTGGGTGACCACGTCGTGCATCTCACCGGCGAGCCGTGCGCGTTCCTCGGCGCGGGCCTGCTCGGCCAGCAGGTGGCGTTCCCGCTCGGCACGCTCGGCACGTTCGACGAGCCCCAGCAGGATGCGGCGGCGGGCGTCGAAGTACAGCGCGAGCAGCGGGCCCACGGCGGTGCGCAGCAGCCCGATCGTCATGATCGTGACGGACGGTTCCCAGGGCCGCATGACGACAAGGGTGAAGGCGGCGAGCGTGAGGAACGCCGTCCGGCGGTTCTGCTGGTAGAAGAGCGGACCGTAGGCGGCCAGGACCGTCGAGTACGGCGCCCAGACGTTGCCGTCGTTCGCGGGTGCCAGCGCGTCGGCGGGTGAGATCAGCAGCGTGACGGCCAGCATGAACGTGCCGAGCACGGCAACGACGGTGAGCGGCGCGACGCGGCGCACGGCGAGCGAGGCGCAGGCGAGCGCCTGTACGCCGAGCATGACCCAGGCGAGCGTGTCCGGGCGGTCCGGCCACCAGCTGGCGCCGACCAGCGTCGCTGCGGTGTCCAGCAGCACGGCGGCGACCGCGATCGCCACGTCCACGGCGACCCGGTGCCGGCGGTGCCAGGGTCCGTCAGTCATGACGCATACGGTAGGGCATCCGTGTGACGGCAGGCCGCGCGTCGTGATCGCCCCTACCTCTGGCTCGGAGGGACCCTACGAAAGTCGCATGTCGGCCGCGCCGACCAGCCGTTCGTCGCAGCCGGAACCGACCGCTCGCCCTGCCGGAGAGCCGTCCCGGAGGCGTGGAATGAGGGTATGGATGCGACAGGAAACCCCACCACGGCGACTCCCCGGCTCGGCCGCTGGACGATCGACACGAACCGTTCGTCCATCACGTTCCGCAGCAGACACCTCTTCGGCCTGATGCCGGTGCGTGGCACGTTCGCGATCAGCGGCGGCACGGTCGACGTGGCCGAGCCGCTCGCGGAGTCGGGCCTGCGCGTCGAGATCGACGCGGCGAGCTTCAGCACGGGCAACGACCACCGGGACAGCGACGTGCGGTCGGCGAAGTTCCTGGACACCGACCGGTACCCGCTGTTCACGTTCGTCTCCGACCATGTGGACGCCACCGGTGTCTCCGGGACGCTCACCGCGTGCGGCGTGAGCCGGCCGGTGACTCTGGCCGTCGTGCACTCCGAGGTGGCCGCGGACACGTTCTCCGTACGGGCCACGACCCGCGTCACCCGCACCGAGTTCGGTGTGACGGCGGCCCGCGGGATGGCCGGGCGTCATCTCGACCTGACACTGGAGGTCACGTGCGTCCGCTGACATCGGTGTCCGCGTGCCACTCGGCGGGAGGCAGCCATGTCTAGCGCGGTCGTGGTCGAGGACCTGCACAAGAGCTACGGATCGGTCCGCGCCGTGAGCGGGGTGAGCTTCACCGTCGAGCACGGGGAGATCTTCGCGCTGCTCGGCCCCAACGGCGCCGGCAAGACCACCACGATGGAGATCCTGGAAGGCTTCCGCTCGCGGGACGCCGGACGCGTCGACGTGCTGGGCCTCGATCCGGGCGAGCGGGCCACCGAGCGGGCGCTGCGCGAACGGATCGGGCTGGTGCTGCAGGACATCGCGGTGGAGCCGTATCTCACGGTCCGCGAGACGATCGCGCGCAACGCGGGTTACTACCCGGCGCCGCGCGACGTCGACGAGGTGATCGGCCTGGTCGACCTCACCGGACTGGAGAAGAAGAAGGTCCGCTCGCTCTCCGGCGGTCAGAAGCGGCGCCTGGACCTGGCGCTGGGGATGATCGGTGATCCGGGGCTGCTGTTCCTCGACGAGCCGACGACGGGTTTTGATCCGAACGCACGCCGGGGCGCCTGGCAGCTCGTGCGGAACCTGCGCGACGCGGGCACCACCATCGTGCTCACCACGCACTACATGGAGGAGGCCCAGGAGCTCGCCGACCGGGTGGCGGTGATCTCCGCCGGACAGATCGTGGCGGAGGGCACCCCCTCGACGCTCGGCGGCCGCGACACGGACCGGACCCGGATCCGTTTCGCGCTGCCGGACGGATGCCCGGTCACCGATCTGCCGGTGGTCGCGACACCGGACGACGACGGTCTGGTGACCGTGGAGTCCGAGGAGCCGACCGGCACCGTGCATCTGCTGACCGACTGGGCGCTGCGGCGTGGCACCGTACTGGCCGGGCTGACGGTCGAGCGGCCGTGTCTGGAGGACGTGTACCTGCGTCTCACCGGCCGGGACGAGAGCGCCCCGGACCGCACGATGGAGAGGAGCGCACCGTGAGTATCGCCCGTCCGGTCGCCGCGGCCCGGCAGGTTCCGCGCCGCGACGGCCCCGCAGTGCTGTGGCATCAGATCCGTTACGAGCAGCTGACGTTCTGGCGGAATCCGCAGAGCGCGTTCTTCACGTTCGTCTTCCCGGTCGTGATCATTGCGATCTTCGGCGGCCTGTTCGGCGGCATCGGGGAGAGCGAGTTCTACTTCGGGCGTTCCGCGCTGCAGTACTACGTGCCGACGATCGCCGCGCTGTCCGTGCTGGGTTCCTGCTACAGCCAGTTGGCGATCGTCCTCGCCTCACGACGGCAGACCGGCATCCTGAAGCGGGTCCGGGCGACGCCGCTGCCGGCCTCGATGTACTTCGGGGGTCTGCTGGCGCACTGCGTCCTGGTGAGTGTCATCGACGTGCTGCTCATCACGGTGGTCGGCCGTCTCTACGGCGTGCCGATCCCCGCCGTCTCCCACTGGCCGGGGCTCGCGCTGACGCTCGTGCTCGGCGCCGCCGCGTTCTGCAGCCTGGGGGTCGCGGTGGCCTCGCTGATCCGCAACGCGGAGGCCGCGCCGTCGGTCGTGCAGTTCGTCCTGTTCCCGCTCACGTTCGTCTCGGGCACCTACATGCCGATC
>JAOPYH010000326.1 GCA_025964715.1 Streptosporangiaceae bacterium
GGCGGCCAGCTCTCGGCCGGGCGCATGCACGGCTATTGGGCGCTCCACGAAGGGTGCCTACAGCTGCGCGGCGAGGCGGGGGAGCGCCAGGTGTCGATGTCCCAGGCCCAGCCGAGCAGGGCGAACATCTCATCGGCCATCGTGATCTTCTCCTTCTGAGTCGGGTTCCTATCGAGGGCGGCCGCAGCCGGATCCGGGGGGCTGCGGCCCCCCTGGTTGCGGGGCGCTGGTCCCGCAGGGCCCGTGGGCGGGCCCTGTTGCGGGCCCGCCCCTACGCGCCCGTCAGGCGGCCGTGTGGGCGTCAGCGTCGGCCACCGCGTCCGGAGCGGCGACCGGAGCGGCGGACGTGACGGCGCGGTACCGGTTAGGGCGTTCGCCGGTCAGCTCCGCCTCGTCCTGCTTGACGAGGCTGTCCAGGGCGTTGGCGACCGCCCCGGACGATCGGCCCAGAACTTTCGCGATCTCGCCGGGGGTGAACTCCTTGCCCGGGTGGGCGGCCAGGTGAGCCGAAACGGACGGGCGCAGCGGGCGAGGTGCCGTCCGCTCCCCGTGCGCCGTCACGCGAGGCGTCGCGGTCGCGGCGGCGGAAGTACGGGTCGGGGTGGGCTTGGTGACGCGCCGGACCGAGGCGGTCTCGGTGTAGATCGCTTCCAGACCGGCGGCGACGGCATCAGTGTCACCGGAGATCACCGCCGCGTACGTCGTTGTCACAGCGGCCAGGAGATCCGCGAGCGCCCGCCGGGTGTCCTCCGTGGTCCGGGCCCGGTGGAGCTCCGCGACGGCCTTCGCCCGCCGGGCCTCTTCCTCCGCGAGGGCCTTCTGGAGTTCGGACTCCGCCGTGGCGCGCCGCTCCTCCTCGGCCGCCAAGATCTGCATGGCGTCCTCGACCGTCGGCCCGGTCATGGCCGGGACGGCGGGCGCTACGGCCGGGTCGGCCGGAGCTGCCTCATCGCCACCGGCCTCCTCAGTGGCGCTGTCCGGGGCGGTTGTCGGGTCCGTCTGTTCGGCCGAGGTCACCTCGGCGGCGGGCACAGCGTCGGACCCGGCGTCAGAGGTGACGATGTCCGGGGCAACGGTGCCGGTCACGGCGTCAGGGTCCGTCGTTGCGTCGGGGTCGGTGGCGGGCGTGGCGTCCTCGACGGTTGCCCAGGTGTCGGCTACCGGCTTGCCGTCCTCAGAACGTCCGCCGGGTGTCCGTACGGCATGACCGGCGTCCGCCATGGCCGCCAGCGCCTTGGCGGCGGTGGTCCGGCTGACCTTGGCCGCGTTCGCGATCGCCATGGTCGTCCCGCCGGGATTGGCCGTGAGCGCGTCCCACACCGCCCCTGCCGCCCCGTCCGGGCGGGGGCGGTCCGTGGCGGCGGTAGCGGCGTCCGGGGCGTCAGCGGGGACGACGTGGGCCGTGTCGGTGAGCGCGGGGTGGGTGTTGATGGCGGTCATGTGAATCTCCTTTTTCCGGCGTTCCGGCGGCGGTATTTCGTCGCCGTTTTGTTGGGCGCAGTACGACCATTTCTCGACGTCCGACACAAGGCAAGCACTGCCGCCGAATTTCCTTATCACCGGAACGGCTGGAGAGGCTTACCTCAGTAACCGGTGCGATCGGATTCCCAGAAATTGACCCTGCTGGCCTTGACTGGTTCGCCGATGCGAGCTCGCGTACACGAAGGGAATTCACCTACCGCATGGGCTGACAGGGCTTACCTTTTACGAGGACGACTTGACTTTCCGCCGATTCGAGGTTGCATATAAGCGAGACGCGCCAATGACAGACTCCGAGTCCGGCGGACGATAAAGATCGCTGCAGACTCCTCGCCCAACCGGCCTTCCGACTCGCCGCCTAACTCACCGGACTCGGCCTGCTCATCTCTGGCTTCTTGCGCTGGTGCACTGCGCTGCGGGCCGTCAAGGCCAGGGGCCGGCGACGACAGGAAGACGGAGGAGGGGTCGCTGGGCGAGGAGAACAGGGACGACATTCATGCCGGTCAGCCAGCACACGTAATTTCTGCACGCCTCGTGAGGCGAGTCGGGCCCACCGGAGGCACACCCGCGGATGCCCCTGACCTGGGCAGACGCTAAGGGCCGGGGGTACCTCTCATAGATGGCAACCCGTATGGTCCCCCGATCGGCACACCCGGCATCCCCGCCTCTGGAACGTTCGATCGTCGGCACGATTCAGCTCTTAAACGACGATTAGCGAATCTCGGTCATGACAACCGTGGCCAGCAACACCTGCTCAAGAGTGCGGTTTCGCCCCGGCCCCTCCTCCGGGGCGAAACCGCAGTCATCCTGTGAGCGCTTCGGTCGGCCCGCCGGACTCCGACTTCTAAGGCCAAGCATCGTGGCAGCGCCGTTCAGCCCTCGGGGTCTCGGCCGAATCGCGTGTGCAGCCAGTCTCGGAGCTCCACCTCGGAGGAAGCCCAGACGACGACCCGTTCGGCCAGCACCCCTATCCATCGACGCCGGATCACCATGAATTCCCAGTCCGGCCAGTCCGACCGCAGCCTGGCCAGCAGGACCTCATCCCTTGGCCCCTCGCTCCCGGCGCTCATGAGGCAGGCCGCTGCGGCTCGGTCCTGATGTCGAGCTGCGCCCAGACCGTGTGGCCCAGATCCGGGCTTCCGCTGAAGCCCATCGCGCGGGCGAGCCGGGAGACCCCCAGCAAGCCCCGGCCATGCTCACGGAGCTGCCCGCCGGCCTGCTCGGGCGAGACACGAGGGACCCCGCGGCCGCCCAGGTCACGTACCGCAATCTGCGCGCGCTCACCGAGCATGACCTCAATACCGAACCAGCCACCCCGTTCCCCGGAACGCGTATAAAGGAGCGCGTTGCTGACGAGTTCAGCCGCAATCCACTCCGCGTCCTCGCCGCGACCGGTGTCCGCCAGCAAATACGCGGGGAGTTTGCGCGCGGATGCGGCTTGGTCCATTCTTCCTGGATAAGCCCTGCGCCAGACCATGACGCCGCTGCTCCGCAGCCACTGCCCGGACGGGCCAGAGAAGATTTCCTCTGCGACCATGACTTCGACCACCTCCTTGACGTTCCCGTCGGCCGCCGTAATTACCGTGAATAACGGCGGCCCGGTTGGTCAATGGAGGATCGACTCATCCCGTCGGGTCAAGTCGCAATCTTGATGGCATCACTCGTAGACAGTTCTCCATATTGAGGAAGCTCACATGCCTGGCGCTACACGTTTTATGAGTCACCAATAAGTCGGCTCATCTGACACGACCCACCCAAAGTGGACATTGCGCCCCAGTGCCCGCTCGGCTGAGTACAGAATCCAGCGGGTACAACCCGCCTGGCCCGCGTGCACCGCTTACTCTCGTAGGACCGAGTCCCTTGGGGAGACAACATCTCGCTTGTGTCTGCGAGTTTCTGAGCCTGAATCCACCGCCCATACTTGAGCGATCGTTTCCCGGTCCAATTTACTGAGAGGGCTGCAGGGCGGGTGTGGGCCGGGGTTTGCGGGCGTGGCGGTGCTACCGCTCACCGGTCGGCGGTCTGTCCACATTTCCACAGGTCGGGGGCAAGGGT
>JAOPYH010000365.1 GCA_025964715.1 Streptosporangiaceae bacterium
TTCGTCCTCGTTCCCGAACGGAGGACCTCCTTTGCCGGTGGCTAGAGTGCCGGGATGGGCGACATCTTCACCCACCGGATCCGGGTCCGGTATTCGGAGTGCGACGCGCAGGGCGTGGTCTTCAACGGCCAGTACCTTTTCCTGTACGACGTCGCGGTGACCGAGTTGTGGCGGGCGATAGGCAGCACCTGGGCGGGCATGGTCGACGCCGGGAATGACCTGGTGGTGGCCGAGGCGCGGCTCCGATTCCGGGAGGGCGCCCGGTTCGACGAGCTCATCGACGTCCGGCTGCCGATCGCCCATCTGGGCACCACGAGCATGGTGATCCGGCCGGCCTTCCGGGTGGACGACCGTCTCATCGCCGACGGCGAGGTGCGCCACGTCTTCGTCGACCCCGCCACCAAGCGCAAGAAGGAGATGCCCGCCGGCATCCGCGCCGCGCTCCAGCCGTACCTGATGGTCGAAGGCTGACCGCGACAACCGCCCGTAGGACACAGAGGGTCGACCCGTCCGGGACGCAGCGTCGACTTGGCCGCCGGGACGCGCGGCTCCGTCGAGTGCCGCGGAGTCAGGGTCCCGAGGAAGCAGCCGCGGGCTGGAGGAAAGCCAGTACGGCGTTGTCGAGGTCCAGTGGGGTGCCGTCCCAGCCAGGGATGATGGTCTCGGGCGTGATGGTGGCTTGGTGCTGGTCCCGGATGTCGCCGGTCACGGGTGCCGGGGCGGGGACGGCGGGGATGGGGACTCCGGCCGGAGTGGCGAAGCGCAGGTCGCCACCGGAAGTGAGCCACATGCGGTAGCCGCCGTCGTGGACGAGCCAATGGTGGGCGGTGCACAGCGAGGCGAGATTGTCCAGGTTGGTCGGCCCACCCTGGCTCCAGTGCACGACGTGGTGGGCATGCAGGTCCAGACGGCGGTGGCAGCCCGGGAACCGACAACGGCCCTGGTCGCGGACGCGCAGGGCACGGCGCAGGCGAACCCCGATCCTGCGCGTTCGGCGGCCGGCGTCCAGGACACTGCCGTCGGCGCGGTGGATGAGCATGACCGTGGTGGCGTCGCAGGCGAGCCGCCGAACGCTGTCGGGATGCAGGGCGGGACCGTGGTCGAGGTGACCGCCGGGTCTGCCGGTGTCCTCGCATGGTCGGAGGTCTTCTCCGGATGCGGCTCCTGGGCTTGCGGCGGCCAGAGTGTCCGCGTCGGCATGGACGACGACCTGGAAGGGCTCCGGATCGCTCGCGTTGCGGGCCTTCTCGGCCAGATAGGCGCTGAAGATGGCGGTGAGGGCGTCGGGTAGCGCCAAGGGCTCGGCCTTGTCGGCCGGAGGCGTTTCCGCGGAAACGCCTCCGGCATCGCCGGCCGGGACGCAGCCGCCATCGCAGCCGCGGGCTCGAGCGGCACGCAGCGCCGCCAGGGCCACGGCGCCCTCCTCGGGATCCAGGCGGACGGTCATGATGAACGAGCCGTCCTCGTCGTGGTGCCAACTGACCTTTCGGCGGGCATGGCGCTCGACCACCTCGTCACGGGTGGCCTTGCGCAGGCCTGCGACGAGCCGCTCGAGTTGAGCGGCGGTGGTCACCAGCGCGGTCTCGACCAGCTCGGCCTCGCTGCCCGATGTGGCGACACGGGTGAGAGCGCGAACCTTGGAGTACGACAACCGCCCTGCCGAGAACGTCTGGGTGATCACCGGCAACCCTTCGAGCGCACGTGCCACCCGTACCTGCTCACGGGCGGTGGCCGGACTGATGCCGCACTTCCAGGACAACCATGTGCACAGGAGCGGATGCCCCAGCCACTCCAGCCATCACGGCGGTCGAAGTCGGCCAGCAGTGACAGGTAGCGGCACGTGGCGGCCGCCAGATGTCCCGCCAGCTCACAGATCTCGGCCTCCAACCGCTCGGCCGCGACGACCGTCTCGCACTTGATCGGACCCACCACCGCCATGAGAGACCCCTCCATCAATAGAACTAATGTTCGAATTCTATGAGGATGCAGGGACAGTCGAAGCGCCATCGCACATGTCGGTGCGGCCAGGCCGTACTGAGTCAGGAGTTCCGCTCAGTGGTCTCCGAGGTCGTCCTTCTGGCTGTAGAGGTCTCGTAGGACGCCGACCTCCGCGGCGTGATGGCTCAGTTCGTCGAGGACGTGCAGGGCCAGGTCGACGACGGACTGCTCGGCGTAGCGGCCGAAGTGGGGACCGATGGGGCGCCACCACTGTTCTTCCTCGAGCGTTTCGAAGGGCTTTCGCCAGTGGTTCCGATAGCCGTCCTCGAGGAAGGCGACAGCCGCCGGCGCCGAGGGCGCGAACTCCACATCGTCCAGGGTGATCATGCGGTCGGCGAAGAGCCGATCCCCGAAGTCGGTGAACGTCAGGCCGATGTGCCCGATGCGCCAGGCGATCGTGGTGACCGGTACGGGATCGGGGGCCGGCCCGCCGCCTCCGTCGCCATCGATCCGCCACCGCCCGTCATCGCCCGGGCGCACCGACCAGCCACCCGGCACGGGCTCCCAGAGGTACTCCTCGTCTCCGAGACCGTCCAGGCGGCCGAGGAAACGACCCCACACCGCGTCGAAGGCGGACGTGAGGGAATGCGCGATGTCTGCCATGGTTAAGTCTCCCCCTGGAGTCAAGATCTCCACGTCCTGACGGTCCGTGGAGCGAGGCGCCAGGATCGTCACCGTCGCGTGCGGATGGGGGAGGATTGCGCGCCCGAGAACTCGGAGTGACTCCCGGCCTCTTCGGCACCGGACGGCTCAACGCGATCACGGACGTGGCCGGGGTGCAGGTCGGCCAGGTGACTCTCGTCCGCGGCGAGAACGTACGTACCGGGGTGACGGCGATCCTCCCGCACCCCGGCAACCTGTTCCAGGAGAAAGTGCCCGGCGCGGTGTTCGTGGGGAACGGGTTCGGGAAGCCGGCCGGCTCCACCCAGGTCAACGAGCTGGGCACGATCGAGACGCCGGTCGTGCTCACCAACACGCTGAGCGTGGGGCGTGCCGAGGACGCCGTGGTGGGCTGGACGCTGCGGCAGCCGGGCAACGAAGAAGTCCGCTCGGTCAACGCGCTGGTCGGAGAGACCAACGATGGGCGCCTGAACGACATCCGGGGTCGTCATGTCACCGAGCAGGACGTCGTACGGGCGATCGAGAGCGCCGCCCACGGTCCGGTGGCCGAAGGAGCGGTCGGCGCGGGCACGGGGACGGTGTGCTTCGACTGGAAGGGCGGCATCGGGACCTCGTCACGCCTGCTTCCCGCCGCCTACGGCGGCCACACCGTGGGCGTCCTGGTCCAGGCGAACTACGGCGGGGTGCTGACGGTCGAAGGGGTGCCGGTGGGCGAGGAGCTCGGGCATGTCCCGTTCGCCGGCCGTACTCCCGGCTCAGCCGAGCCGGACGACGGCTCCTCGGCGGACGGGTCCTGCATGATCGTTGTGGCCACCGACGCACCCCTTGGTGAGCGCAACCTCAAGCGGCTGGCCGCACGAGCGGTCTTCGGGCTGGCCCGGACCGGGTCGTCGTACACGAACGGCAGCGGCGACTACGCCATCGCGTTCTCCACCTCCCCAGGGCTACGCCCGCGGCACGGGGAGCAGGCCCCACGCCCTTACCCCCTGCTGCCGAACGACGCGATGTCCCCCCTCTTCCAGGCGGTGCTCGAGGCGACCGAGGAAGCGGTGTACAACGCGCTCTTCATCGCGACCACCACGACGGGCAGGGGGGCGACCATCGAGGCCTTGCCCCTCGATGAGGTCCGGAGGCTCTTCAGGAAGTACGGCAGGCACCCCAAGGGCTGACCTTCGCACTGCGCAAGCCGCCGCGTCTTCCCCGACCGGCCGATGACCGGCAGCTGCCAGGCCGTGGAGGGCCCTGGCGTCACAATGGAGGACGCCCCCCGAGCTCTTCCCCCCAGCTGTATCGAGATTTCGACACAAGTAGATGATCAGGGGGAATCTCTTCCATGCACCGCTGGATCCCGTCACCCGTGGCCGACGTCGTTCTTCTCTTCGCACGAACGGCCATCGGCGTCGTCTTCGTCGCTCACGGCTGGCACAAGCTGCACACCGTTGGCATCGGCCGCACCGAGCAGATGTTCGAGACGATCGGCATTCCCGCCCCGTCGCTATCAGCGCTGTACACGACCTTCGTGGAGCTGGTCGGCGGGGCGATGCTCATAGCCGGCGTGCTCGTTCCCCTTGCCGGCGTGTTGCTGTTTCTCACCATGGCCGGAGCGTTCGTCTTCGTCCACATGGACAAAGGGATCTTCGTGAGCGAGGGCGGCTACGAGTACGTGCTGACTCTCGGCGCAGCCACCCTGATGCTCGCGGTTGTGGGTGGTGGACGCTACGGAATCGACGGACTGTTCGCCACACGCAGATCGACCAGTGCCCTCCCAACACCGGCAGTCCGCGACGTGTCCGAACGCGGTGCCGTTCGATGACGGCTCTTTGCAGCGCATACACGGAGGCCGGCCAGCGGGTCGGCAGCCCTAGGCTGCCTAAGCCTTGACTGATAGCACCAAGGTACATATGCTGAATTGCTCTGAAGCCGCCCAAATCGTGTGCCTATATCAGCCAATTTCCCATCGAATGCAGTATCTCGAGGAAGTGTTCTGATGACCCGTTCTCAACAGGGGGCCACGCCACCGGTCTTGGCGGCATCCAAGGGGCCAATGGATCGAACTTCTCCGAGACGCTCCAGCAGATGGTGCCGGACTACAACAAGCGCGACAATGGCCTCTACAAGGACCCGCCACCGGAGGACTGAGCGTCTCCGGCGACGTTGGCAATGATCGGCCACGAAAGCAGCAGCGCACGGAGGGACTCGGGCAGGGCGTCCAGCCGCTGGAAAGCGTAGGTGTCCCCCTTACGCTCGTAGAAGCTCCTGGTTCCACCCAGGCCCTGGGAGTAACGGACGTCCTCGATCTGCCAGCCGATCATGGACTGCACGACATAGCGGCCACGCCCCCGGACGATCTCCGCAAAGAGTTTTTTCTCGGCGTCGAACAGCCGGTAGGTGGTCGTGCGGGTGCCCCGGAGCCAATTGAGTCTGTGCTTGACGGTGGCCGTGCCAAGCCTCTCGCCAGACGGGAGAGCGACCCTTGCCCAAAGCCTCCGGTAGAAGCGCTGTCGCTTCAGGACATCAAGGATCGGCCGGCCGCTGGGATCGCAGATCAACAACCTGAACCTGAACGGTCCTGGGCTGGCCGGCGGAGCCAGCCTGAGCCAGAACGGACGTCGAGGCTTCGGTTCGTAAGCGGTCGCCAGCAGCTTGCCCTCGGCGTCCTCGAACCGGTACCCGAGCGATCCCGTCGCAGGGTCCACACCGGTGTTGGTGACGGTCACCGTTGAGGAGGTCAACAGCTCGGTCATGGGTTCATCGCTCGAGACGAGCGCGGACCTGCTCGATCAGGGCCGTCGCGTCCCTGGCCGCCATCCGCATCACGTCCGACATCCCATCGAGAGTCTTACCGATGGCCTCGGGATCAGGTGCGGCAGCTTCGACCCCCTCCTCAGCGGCGGTGGCCTGCTTCTGCTCCACCAGGTCCGCGAGTGCCTCGCCGACCAGCCGTTGAATCGTCTCGGCCAGCTCCTCAGAGCCCATCCGCATGGCCCGCGGATCGATGTGCAGCTCCGGCAGTCCCTTCTCGGGCGAGAACGCGAGCCGGATCCGGCCATCGGGTGTCTCAGCCCGCCCGACCAGCCGGGCGATCCGATCCTGCACCGTGGCGGCCTGCTCGGCCATTCTCCGCGCGCCCTCCACCGCGGCCGCCATGTCGAGGCCGAGCATCGCCTCGACATCGGGGATTCCTCGCGTCATCGATCACGCCTCCACAACGTCGGGCCCGGTTCAGCGACGACCATTGCAACATAAAAGCCCAGTCCCACGCCATCTCATAGCCCGTGGATACCCGGCTCCGCGCCCATTTGTCGGCAGCCGGGGCGCAAATACGGGCCAACCGATTATGACCGTTAAAGTAGGTCTAAATGACAGTCTTGATGCAGCCGTTGCCCGGGTCCCTTTGAAAACCTGCCGACCGGGCCAGGCGATGTACTCGACCGTGACGCGAGGCTGTGCGGGCCTCGGTGTGAGCAGAGGACGCCCGGCGAGATCGTTGAGGGCGCGGCCCGCTTCGCTGTTCGCCACGTAGAACGTGGACACCCGCACCCGCAGGTCCTCGGTCAGGCCGAGACGCGTCGTACGGACGTGGCCTCATGTAGGGCAGCGGCGGACCCGATGTGGGGCAGGTCCAGGTCCACCGCGCTCCAGATGATGTCGCCGAGCTGAGGCGAGTTCCCCACTCGGCGAGCTTACGTGCGAGCAGCCTCACAGTCACGAGAGCATCAAGCCGGGCCGCCTCGACCTCATTCGCGCACCGACTCGTCAGAGCCGGCCGAGATAGAAATGCGTGCCCTGGTCGTCGACGCAGTCCGCCGTGACGCCGTACGGCTGTCGCTGCGGTTCGGTGGCGGTGCCGCCGGCGGCGCGGACCCGGGCGACCGCGGCCTCGATGTCGTCCACGGCGTACATGGGCACCACTGTCGACAGCTCGTGGCCGCCGTGCATCCCGGTCATCGGCCTGACCTCCTCGCCGCCGATGAGGACTCCCCAACCGTCCTGCACCCGGCCGGGCGTGAACTCCCACCCCAGTACGGCACCGAAGAATGCGCGGGCACGGGCCGAGTCCGGCACCTCGATGGTCAGGTAGGCGATCTCGCCGGGTCCCGGTGACGTCCAGGCCTGGGCCTCCCGGCCTGCGCCCTGGTAGACCGCGAAGGCCATCCCCTGGTCGTCGGTGCACATCGCCGTCAGCCCGTACGGCTCCTCGGTGGGCTCCTGCGCCCGCCCCCCAGCGGCCCGTACCCGCTCGACCGCCGCGGCCACGTCGTCCACGGCGAAGCACAGGAATGTGGTGCGGTGCTCCTGTGCGCCCCACAGTCCGAGCTGCTGGGTGAGGCCCTCCACCTGGCGTCCCTGGGAGCCGCCGCCGGGTCCGTACCGCCAGCCCAGAACGGTCTCGTAGAAGGCGGCGGCGCGCTCGACGTCGGGCACCCACAGCGATCCGTAGCCGACGTCGCCGTGCCGCAGACCTGCCGGCCCTGGCGTGGCCGGGGGAGGCGTTGAGATCATCCAGCGGTGCCCGAACGGGTCGTTCACCACGCCGTCGCGGCCGTGCGGGTAGTCGGTCACCGGCCGGGTGAGCTCAGCGCCGAGCTCGACGGCCCGCGCCACGGTGGCGTCGACGTCCGGCACCTGTAGCAGCAGCGACTGGCTGACTCCGCCACGGGACTTCGGGCCGAGCAATCCGATCTCCGGGAACTCGTCGGCGAGCATGAGGACCGAGTCGCCGATGGCAAGCTCGGCGTGGCCGATGCGGTCGTCGTCCATCACGATCGGCTCGTTGCGGCGCCGGGCACCGAACGCCCGTACGTACCAGTCCAGGGCCGCTCGCGCGTTGTCGACGGCGATGTAGGGAGTGAGGCTGCGCAGCGGAAGCTCGGTGGCGGGCGTGTCCGGCCGGGCGGTAGCGGTGGTCATGGTGGCTCCTGTCGGATCGAGCAGCGCACGCTCCAGGCGGGCGCGCAGCCGCGCGGCGAATTGCGGATCGGGGGCGACCGGCGCGACCGGCTCGCGGAGGGCGTCAAATGGATCAGTCATCACGCCCCTCCTCCCACCGGTAGGCATGCCGGAACGCGGCCTTGGCCCGTACGAGCAACGCCTCGGTGGCGTGCAGGGTGCGTCCGAGGTGAGCGGCCACCTCGGGGACGGGGAGCCCGTCGAGGTAGCGCAGTGTGAGCGCGGCGCGGTGGTGCGGGCCGAGCGTAATCAGCACGTCTCGGGCGAGCATGGCGTCCAGCCGCTCGTCCCACGGGTCGTCGGGCTCGACCGCGTGCCCGCCCACCACCCGGAGCCCCTGCTGCTCGCGCGCCACGCGACGCCAGTGGTCGACGAGCTTGTGCCGGGCCACACCGACCAGCCAGGCGATGCTCAGTGGTGGTGGCGGCCGCCTGCGAAGCGCCTCCACCGCAGCCAGGAACGTCTCCGCGGTCAGGTCCTCGGCCAGCGACCGCTGCCCGCACCGGGACAGCAGGTAGCCATAGACCTCGGGCAGCGCCGCGTCGTACAGCTCCAGCAGCGCGAACCCGGGCTCAGGCTCAACCCTTGGCCGTAGGCTCACATCCCCCCATCGCTTCGCGACCCGAGGCTCCGACGGGTAATCCTCAAGATTCTTTCGGCGTAGGCGAAGGACGACCTTGCGGCGCCTCCAAGTGTTGCCGTCCCGAATTCCACGTGTCCACAGCCCTGTGGATTACGGCGATTCGCTTGGCTGAACTGGCAACATGTTGCCGGTCGTGGCCATCTGGCGGAAGGGGAGCATCGTGGGCAAGGCGAACCGGCAGCGGCGGACGTCCGCCACAACGCCGCAGATGGCCCGGGGCTCCCCCCCGACGCGCACCCAAGGCGGCGGTGCTGGGCACAGGCGATGACGATCAACAGACGACAAACTGTCCGTTTTCTGAAGTTTGCACCTCTAACTGAGGTATCCGTACTTATAGTGTTCATATTACGTATAGTGCCGCTTGTAGTTTCGAATGCTTTTTATGCCCTTAACATGACTAAGTTCTCCCGTTGCGGCATCGGCGCCAGGTGTGTGACCGGGGCCGCGTAAAGGGAGAACTAATGCGCATAGCGTTGGGCAAGCGCACACTGGCCGTCTCCGCGGCGGCCGTTGCGCTCAGCACCGGAGCCGGCGTGGCCTACGCCGCGGGTGGTTTCGGCAACACCCCGTTGGGTCACAAGCTGGCCGGCAAGCAGGCCGATGGTTCGTATCTCACGCACAACAACCAATTTGTCACGCCGGTCGGTGATGTCATCCGGGAGAACGGGCGGCCGTTCGGCCTGGCCCTGAGGCCCGACGGCAAGACGGCCGCCAGCCTCAACACCGGTGGTGCCACCAGCGGCGTTGTGACCATCTTCGACCTGGTCAGCCACAAGGTGCTGCAGCAGACCGGCACCGGCAAGATTTCCAACGGGGGCATCCTCTATTCCCCCGACGGCAAGCACTTGTGGGCCGCGGAACCGACCAACCTGGTGCGGTTCGACGTCGCCGCGGACGGGACCCTGTCCAACCCGGTCACCGTCAGCCTGCCGGGCGCGAGCGGCCGCCAGGCCGTGCCGGCGGGCCTCGGCTGGGCCCCGAACGGCACCGACCTGCTCGTCACGCTGAGCGCCAACAACACCCTGGCCGTGGTCGACACCACCACCAACACCGTGGTCAAGCAGATCCCGGTCGGCAACGTGCCCAACAGCGTCGTGGTGATCGACGGCAAGGCCTACGTGAGCAACCAGGGCGGCCGCCCGGCGCAGTCCGGTGACCGGACCGACAACTCCTACGGCACCGGCATCGTCAGCAACAACCAGCAAGCCGTTCCCTCCACGGGCACGGTGTCGCAGGTCGATCTGGCCGCCGGCCGGCAGACCAGGACGTACAAGGTGGGGCTGCAACCCAGCGCGCTGCTCGCGGTCGGCAAGAACCTGATGGTGACGAACACCGACGACGACACGGTGTCGATCATTGACACCGCCAAGCAGCAGGTCGGCCGGACCTTCACGGCCAACCCGGCGCCCGGCGCGCCCTTCGGCAGCCAGCCCAACGGCCTGACCATGCTGGACTCGACGCACCTTGCGGTCAGCCTCGGCCGGTACAACGCCGTGGCCGTCTACTCCTACCGCAACGCCTACGCGGAGCCACGCTTCGAAGGTCTGATCCCGACCGGCTCCTACCCCACGGGTCTGGCCCAGGACGCGCAACTGCACCGGCTGGTCGTGGCCAGCGAGCAGGGCGTCGGCTCGGTCGGCGCGAATGGCACGGTGACCGAGGGCACCGGGACCAACCCGGCCACCTCGCACCTGGGGTACAACTTCGTCGGCACCGTGCAGCTGGTCCCCACGCCGACGCCGAAGCAGATGCTGCAGTACACCCAGCAGGTCTTCAAGAACAACCAGTGGTACGGCCTGCAGCAGCGCAACCAGCGCGGCAACGGCAAGGTCACCCCGGTCGCGGTGCCCAAGCGGATCGGCGACCCGTCGACGATCAAGCACGTGTTCTTCATCGTCAAGGAGAACCGCACCTACGACCAGGTGCTCGGCGACAATCCCCGTGGCAACGGTGACCCGACGCTCGCGCAGTTCGGCAAGCAGGTCACGCCGAACATCCACGCGCTGGCCGACCAGTACTCACTGGTCGACAACATGTACTCGGACGGAACCAACTCCGCCGAGGGTCACCACTGGCTGAACCAGGCGTTCGTCAACAACTACATGCAGCAGATGTACGGCAACTACGTCCGGTCGTACCAGACGGGCGACCCGATGAGCAACGTGAAGTCCGGATGGATCTGGGACAACGCGCTGGCCCACGGCAAGTCCGTCACGAACTGGGGCGAGCAGATCGACGGCTACGTCGACGCCAACGGCAAGGGCGTGCCAGGCGGCAGCTGGTCGCAGTGGCTCCATGACTCGCAGATCATGGAAGGCAAGGCCTCCGGCGCGCTCCACGTACCGGTCGGGACCTACCAGCCGAAGACCGACATCCCGTCGCTGCAGAAGGTCACGCGGCCGGACTTCCCGAACTTCGACATGAACATCCCGGACCAGTACCGGACCGACCTGTTCCAGCGTGACTTCGCGAAGTACGTGAAGGACGGCAACCTGCCGGCGCTCAACATGCTGTGGCTGCCGAGCAACCACACCGAGGGCACCTCGCCGGGCGCTCCCACCCCGTCGGCGCACGTCGCCGACAACGACCTGGCTCTCGGCCGCATGGTCGACACGATCTCGCACAGCAGTGTCTGGAAGGACAGTGCGATCTTCGTCATCGAGGACGACTCGCAGAACGGGGTCGACCACGTCGACGGGCACCGCAACGTGCCGCTCGTGATCAGCCCGTACACGGCGCGTGGCTCGGTGGTGCACACCTACTACAGCCAGCTCAACATGATGCGGACCATCGAGCAGATCCTCGGCCTCCCGCCCATGAACCAGGAGGACATGGCGGCCGAGCCGATGTACGACGCGTTCACCAACAAGCCCAAATTCACCCCGTACACCTACCAGCCCAACCAGATTCCGCTCACCGCGACCAACCCCAAGCCCTCGCAGGCCACCAATGCGACGGCGGCGGCCTGGTCGACGTGGTCCAGCAAGCAGAACTTCCGGTCTGAGGACATGGTGAACATGCCCCAGGAGAACCGCGACATCTGGTACGCCACCACCGGCTACACCAGGCCCTACCCTGGCGACTCGAAGGTGCTCCTGCCCGGCCAGGTGCCCGGCGCAAAGGCCGCGCCTGCGGCGGACAGTGACGGCTGATCCATTCCGCGTACACAGGAGGCCGGCCCACGGAGTCGTGGGCCGGCCTCCGGCGTGAGATCCCGCAGATGCCGGATCGCCGTTGCGGAGGCCACGTTATCCACACCCTGTGGATAACGTCCGACCGCTTGTGGGCAAGCCGGCTGGTTCGGCATCATGCTCGACGGCGGCAAGGTGAAGGCCGTCGGACGGAGGCGGGAATCGGTGCTCCGTACGGCGCCGGCCCGCATGCGGTTGCGGTCTTCAGGCCGCTCGGCGGCGAGCGCTCAGGACGCGAAGACGACGCCCTGGGTGGCCGGCTGCAGGCTGCCCGCCGTGACGGAGTGGCTGCACACCCGGAACAACTTCAGCCGTTCCGAGTCACTGTCGGTGTTCACGGTGACCTTGACATGCTTGGTGTCGCCGGGAGGCGTCATGACCAGGCCGCCCACCAGGTCGCCGGAGCCGCAGACCGCCCACTTCACGCCGGCGAAGGCAGTCCTGCCGGGCTTGAGGATGATCTTCATAGGGGCTCCGGGGTGCCGGACGTACTGCGTGCGGGAGTCCGACCACAGGCTCCCCGAGGCATCCTCAAGGCCGAAGCTCGGATAACCGTTCACCGCGCAGGAGCGGCTCGAAGTGTTGCTGGCCGTCAGCAGCCAGCTCGCGGTCTGTGCCGGGGCGACCGCGCTCTGGTAGGTGATCTCGACCGACAGATCCGCAGCCGTGCACCGGCTCGTACCGCCGCCGGAGCCTCCGGCAGCCGGAGCCTGGCCACCCGCCGCCGCCGGCTGTGCGATCTCGGAACCGGCCGCAGGCGCAGGCGCGCCCCCGGAGTACGCACCCGTGCCGCCCACCTGGCACGCCGAAAGGGCCAGAAGCGCGGTCGCGCCCACTGCCATAAGTGCGATCTTCGACGCGGCACCGGCGGACGAGAGAGCCATTATGTTTCCTTACATCGTTGGCGTACGTAGGCGCCCGTTTTGGGAGCCGTATTCTTTGACCGCCCGATGATCATATTTGTTCGGGCGAATCTCCAGTTGTCAGGGGCACCGCAGCACATCTATATGCGAAGCCGGGACTTGAACCGGCCGCGACGGCAGGTTCTAGCTCGCCCGACCTGCGACGGCTTCTACCGGGTGCGGGCCCTGCGCGCGCTCGGACTCTCGCTCGAGGAGATCGCCGGCGTACTTGCCGGTACCGCCGACGATCTGGGCAGGATGCGCGGGCTACTTGCTCAGGCGCTGGGGTTTATCGCCGGCTGTGGATAACCACCGACGCGATTGTGAGCGGACTGCCCACACCGGCACTTGGAAGCCACGGCCCTCGGCGAGCGGTCAGGACGCGAAGACGACGCCCTGGGTGGCCGGCTGCAGGCTGCCGGCGGTAACGGTGTGGCTGCACACCCGAAACATCCTCATCTGTTTCGCATCACTGTCGGTGTGGACGCTGACCTGGACATGCTTGGTGTCGCCGGGAGGGGTCATGACCAGGCCCGCCATCAGGTCACCGCGGCCGCAGGCACCGGCCATCTCCCACTTCACGCCGGCGAAGGCGTTCCTGCCCGGCTTGAGGATGATCTTCACCGGCGGTCCGGGGTGGCGGACGTAGTTGGTGCGGGAGTCCGACACCAGGCTGCCCGAGGGGTCTTGGAAACCGAAGCTCGGATAGCCGTTGAGCGCGCAGGTGTGGTGGGAGGTGTTGGCGGCCGCCAGCAGCCAGCTGGCGGTTTGCGCCCCCGCGACCGGGCCCTGGTCGATGATCTCCACCGACAGATCCGCGGCCGTGCACCGGCTCGTACCCCCGCCGGAGCCTGCGGCGGCCGGCGCCTGACCACCGGAGCCTCCGCCGGTCGGAGCCTGGCCGCCCGCTGCCGCCGGCTGTGCGGCCTCGGGACTGCTCGCCGGCGTGCCCCCGGAGTACGCACCCGTGCCCCCCACCTGGCAAGCGGAAAGGGCCATCATCGCGGTCGCGCCCGCGGCCAAGAGTGCGATCTTCGAGGCGGCACCGGCTGACGAGAGAGCCATTACGTTTCCTTACATCATTAGCGGCAGTAGGCGCCCGTTTTGGGAGCCGTGTTGTTGGACCGCTCGATGATCAAGTTTGTTCGGGCCAATTGGGGCTGACCTTTCCGGCGACGGCGAACATGAGGTCCTCGTGGCCGGCGCCGGTGATGAGCTGCAGACCGGCCGGCAGACCGCCCACCATGCCGACCGGCACGCTGAGCGCCGGCAGGCCGAGCAGATTCCACGGGCTCGTCAAGGACAGCACCGCCTGCCGGACGCCGGTGGCCGTGCCGTTGATCTCGACGATCCGTGCTCCGATGGGCGGTGCGACCACGGGTGTCGTCGGCAGTGCCAGCACGCCGTAGCGGGACAGCAGCGCCGACATCTCACTCTGAAGACGGCTGCGGACGGCCAGCGCCCGCACGTATCGCCAGCCCGGGGTCTGCGCGGCCTGCCTGAGGCGGTCGAGCACTTCGGGATCGAACAGCTGGGCATCGGCCGTCACGCGGTCGGCGTGCACGGCGTAGGCCTCGCTGTCCTGGATCGCGGAGAACGCCGCGCGTATCCCGGCGACATCGGGGAGCTCGATCTCCTCGACCTCGGCGCCGCCGAGCGAGAGCGCACCCCGCGCCAGCCGTTCGATGTCGTGGTCGGTCTCGAACAACATGCCGGTCCGCACCCAGCCGATGCGCTGCACGTCCGTTTCGGCGGGGCCGGGGCCTGCGGGGAGGCCGGCCAGGACGCGGTAGGCGACCCGGCAGTCGTCGGCGGTGCCGGCGAGTACACCGACGTCTTCCAGCGTCGCGGCGAGCGGGAACACTCCATCGGCCGGAATGACGCCGTGGGCCGGTTTGAATCCGGCGACACCGCACAGAGCGGCCGGGATGCGGATCGACCCACCGGTGTCCGTACCGAGGGCGAGCGGGACCAGGCCCGCCGCGACGGCGACGGCGCTGCCGCCGCTGGAGCCGCCGGACATCCGGGTGGGGTCGTGCGGGTTGCGCGAGGCGCCGCTGGCGGAGCGGTCGCCGGTCGGTCCGTAGGCGAACTCGTGCGTTGTGGTCTTGCCGACGATGACGGCGCCGGCCGCCCGGAGCCGGCGGACACACTCGGCATCCGACGTGGAGACGTGGCCGGCGTAGTGGGCCGAACCCATCGTCGTCGGGAGCCCTTCGACGGCGATGATGTCCTTGACCGCCACCGGGATGCCATGTAGCGGACCGCGGTCGACGCCGGCGGCGAGTTCGGCGTCCGCGTGCCGCGCGGCGGCCAGGGCCGGCTCCGGAGCGACGGTGACGAACGCGCCGAGGCCGGCGTCGAGTTCCGAGATCGACGCCAGCGCTCCTTCCACGAGACCGGCCGCCGTCACCGTGCCCGCACGCAGCGCGCGGCCGAGATCGACGACCGTGCGACCGGTGAAGTAGCCGCCGGTGCGGGCCTTGCTCGCCTGGGCCTGCATGTCTCGCTCGCTATCCATGGAACCCCGGCAGCACGCTCAGCGCCGGCACGATGACCGCGGTGCACACCGTCATGGACACCACGTTTCCGATGAATGGGTGGAAGTGCGCCGGAAGCCGGCGGGCGACGGCGGCGGCCAGTGGCGGACCGGCCAGCGCGCCGAGCACCGCTCCGGCGACGACGGCCTGGATCGTACCGTTGAACGCCAGCACGGTGGCCGGGGCCACGGACACGACCGGGACGAAGGTCGGGTACCAGCCCGCGCCGGCCCACTGACGGCGCCACAGCACCACTCCGATGGCGGCGGTGAGCACCTGCGCGGTCAATACCTGCGGCAGTAGCCCCGAACCGCCCGCCGGCAGCATCGGATTGAGCAGGTACGTCAGCAATGTGCCGCCGATCAGACCGGCGCTGGCCCACTCGTTGCCGTAGAACTGGGCCTCGGTGAAGTCCGCCAGGACGCGGCGCGCCACCCAGGCGGGCCCCTGCCGGACCGGCGCCTTCGCGTCGGGCGTGTCCGTCTCCGGAGTCGCGACGGTCAGCGGAGCCGGCATCCACGGGAGTACCCGGCAGAGCGCGAACGCGATCAGGGCACCGGCCCACATCCCCGTCGTGGTTCCGACCACTCCGGGCAGGCCGAGCGGGTTGCACACGAAGTTCACCACGACAAGGGCCACCGGCGTGGTCAGCGCGGCGCCGAGCAGGGCCCCGGTCAGTGTCACCGCCCAGCCCCTGCCGTACACGAGCACGACCGCCGGCGGTACGGAGACGAAGGGCACGAAGGTCGGCTGCCAGCTCCCGGTCGCCGGAACGGTCCAGCCCCAGACCAGGTTGCTGAGGACCAGGCCGAGCATCGCGCTGGCCGCGAGCCACGGCCAGAGCCCGGTGCCGTAGCTGACGTCGAAGCCCCGCCACCGCCTGCCGCGGCGGTACGCCCAGTGCGCCAGCGCAGCACCGAGCAACATGGCCGCTCCGGCGATCGCGGTCTTGAAGTACTCGGCCTCGGTGGTGTCCCCGATGACCCAGCGCAGGAACGGACCGGGGTGGCCGTAGCCGGCGAGCCAGGCGGGATAGCCCGGGAGCACGGAGGGGAGTGCGGGGCGGAGCGCTGTCAGGGCTACTCCGAGCAGGGCTGCGGCACCGGCGATGCCGGCGGCCGCCGCCCATAGCGTGGCGGGCCGGAGGCGGGGCTCCGCCGGCGCGAGCTTGGTCATCTAGGTTCCCTTCAGCGCGGCAGCGCTGAACCGAGGCGGTAGCCGAGCATCCCGTCGTACACGTCGGTGCGGCGGTCCCGGAGCAGGTCGTTGAGGTCGTTCCAGATCGGCGCGCTGCGCGCGGACACCAGATCAATGTCGGCGGTGAGGATCGTCTCCTCCTCCGGGCCGGCGACCTCGCCGATGGGCCAGCCGTTGGTGCCGGCGATGACGGAGCAACCGAGGAACTTGGCGCCGCGCTCGGTGCCGATCCGGTCGGCGGCGGCGATGAAGACGTTGTTGACGTGCGCGGCCGTCATGGTCAGGTACGTGGCCATGCACTTACCGCTCGCGTCGAACAATGGCGGCGGTGTCCACACCCAGTTGTTGACGCTGCAGATGATGTCCGCGCCCTGCTGAGCGAGCAGCCGCGGCACCTCGGGGAACCAGACGTCCCAGCACACCATCAGCCCGATGCGCCCGATCGCGGTCTCGAACACCGGGTAGCCCTCGTCACCGGGGGTGAACCACAGCTTCTCCTGATTCCACAGGTGCGTCTTCCGGTAGCGGCCGATGTAACCATCCGGGCCGACGAGGACCGCCGTGTCGTAGAGCCGCATTCCGTCACGCTCGACGAGACCGCCGGCGAGATGCACGTTGCGCTCTTTGGCGAACGCCGCCCAGGTTGCGATCGTCTCGCCGCCCGGGACCTCCTCGGCGTGCGCGTAGGCCTCCGCACGGCCCCGGAACGAGTAGCCGGTGCTCGCCAGCTCCGGCAGCACCACGAGGTCGGCCCCGTCATCAGCGGCGCGGGACGCCAGTTCGAGCCCGCGGGAGATGTTGCCCTCGCGGTTGTCCACACCGACCTGCGGGTCGAACTGCGTCACGGCGACTCTGACCGGGCTGATCCGTGCGTCGGACCCCGGGTCCTCCTGGTCAGTGCGAGTTGCTTCGGTCATGTCCGCCTCTTCGGTCCGGCCGCGCGTACGGGGGGAGTTGATGGCCGCCAGGCAACGCCCGGGATTGCAGGTAGGCGCAACCCAAACGTTTGGGCCAAACGTTTGGGTAGCATGCTGGCCAGCTGGTGCTGCCGTCAAGAGGTGCGCGACAATCTCGTCCCGGGATGGTGCGGGTCATGACGTGCGAGGAGGCGACGCTCGATGGCGGGCACAGCACGGCCGGTGACACTGCGTTTCATCGCCGACAGCCTCGGACTGCACGTCTCGACCGTCTCCCGGGTGCTCAACGGCGCGGCCCACGACGGCGCCCGCGCCGCCTCGGGCGACACGGCGGAGCGGATCCGCGAGCTCGCCGCCGAGCTCGGCTATCGGCCGAATCCCCACGCGACGAGCCTGCGCACCGAGCGCAGCAACCTGATCGGCGTCCTCGTCCCGCGACTGTCAGACCTCGTGCTGGCCACCGTCTACGAAGGCATCGAGGAGGCGGCTACCGACCACGGCCTGTCCGCCTTTGTGACCAACACCCGCGACGACCCGGAAACGCAGCGCAAACGCACCAAGATGGTGCTCGACCGCCGGGTCGACGGACTCATCTTCGGAGACGCCCACGCCGATGGCCGGTTCCTCGATGAGATCGCCACTGCGGGCACGCCCTTCGTCCTGGTCAACCGGCGCGCCGGTGACCATCCGGCGATCACCTGCGACGACTACCTCGGCGGCCGTCTGGTGGCCGAACACCTCCTCGAGCTCGGGCACGAGGACGTCGCGGTGATCGCCGGTGAGCCGTACGCCAGCACCGCCATCGACCGGGCCGCCGGATTCGTGGACCGTTACCGGGAGGCCGGGGTGACCATCCCGGCGCACCGCATCGTCCACTCGCGCTTCGACACCGCAGGTGGGCGCCAGGCGGCCGAGCAGATCCTTCGCGATCGCAGGCCGTCAGCCATCTTCGCGGTCAACGACTTCGCGGCGATCGGTGCGGCCGGATCCGCGCGCGATCACGGCCTTCGGCTGGGGGCGGACATCGCCATGGTCGGGTTCAACGACACTCCTCTGGCCGCCGAACTCCCGATCCCGCTGACCACCGTGCATTCCCCCATGCGAGAGATGGGCCGGCGGGCGGCGGAGTCGCTGGTACGGCTGCTCGGGGGCGAACCGGTCGAGTCGGAACGGCTGCGCCCCACCCTGATGGTGCGTGCCTCGACCAGTCCATAAGGCGTGCATCCCGGCCAACTGCGGGGGCGTCGCCTGAGCGTGGCCTCCGACCACGCCCAGGCGCCAGGTCGTTATCGCCGGCTTATCGGGCGGTCCGCAGTGTTGCGACGTTCGGCTGGAAGCCGCTGGTCACGACAGGCGTGGCCGCCGAGCTCCGGGCGCCGCCGGTGATGGCGAGGCCGCCGGTGGGCACGAACATCCCTTCGTTGAAGGTGCTGCCGGAGGGAGCGGTGGCCACGGCCAGGACCGGCCACGCCCTCCCGCTAATGATGGAGGTGGAGATGTAGTCGCCCACCATGCGGCCCTGAGTGGTGTTGGCGATCCATGACAGGTTCATGGGTCCGGCGAGCTGCGTGGGCGCGCTCCAGGACGTACCGCCGTTGGTCGAGGACGTGTAGCCGACGGTCAGCTGGCACGTGGCGGCGGTGCAGTTGGCGGTGGGGTAGCGGTAGTAGGTGACGGCCAGTCTGGCGGCCGCCCCGGAGGTGGTGATGTCGACGCCGATGCCGGGGATGAAGTGGTCGCCGCCGTCACTGGTGACGCGGGTGACAGCTCCCCAGGTGGTCTCGCTCGTGGACTTGCTCATCACGATGTCATTCGCGGGACAACCGGACTGGAAGCGGCAGTCCTGCCAGACGACGTACGCGGTGCCCGCCGAATCGATCTCGGCGGACGGCAGCGCCGAGGTGCGCAGGTTCCCCGCGACGGTGTGCTCCTGGACCGTCGACACCAGCACGGACGCGCGCCACGTCGCCCCGCCGTCGACGGACCGGAAGGAGCGGATCTGACCGTTGTTGCTTTCGTACGGTACGAGCACCGTGCCGTTGGGGCGGACGACGGGCTGGCCGCCCAGCCCGGTCGAGCCGGCGTTCTTCACGGTCCAGGAGGTGCCGCCATTGGTGGAGGTGGCCATCTTGATGGCGTTGCCGGCGCCGTTGTCGTCGAACTCGGTGTAGCAGTTGCCGTAGTACGGGCTCGTGGCGGTGTTGTCGCAGGCGATCCAGTTCTTGTCGAGGTTGCCGCCGGTGGCGGTGGTGACCGGGTTGGTCCAGGTCAGGCCGCCGTTGGTGGACCGGCTGGTGACCACGGCCGCGCCGGACACGCCGGCGGTGTCCGTGAGAGCCAGCGAGGAGATCATCCAGACGTTGTGCCTGGCGTCGTAGGCCACGGCGGCATCGCTCACCCGGTCGTACGGCCCGCCGCCCTGGAACTTGGTGACGCCGGGCAGGCAGCCCTGGGTCCAGGTGGAGCCGCCGTTGGTCGAGGTGGAGAAGCAGGTGTCGGAGGCTCCGCCGTCGTTGAACCGGCCGGTCTGGAAGGCCGAGACGATCGTGGAGCCGTACGCGAACGTGTCCGGCTCGACCTGGGTGCGGTGCTGGCTGGTCGTGTTGGTGAACGGATCCGAGCTGACCTGGGTGAGGGCGACGTTGGCCGATGCCGTCCCGCCGCCGAGGATCAAGGATCCGAGGGCGACGGGCACGGCGAGGGGCAGCAGGAGCCGGCGGACGAGAGAGGGGCGGGGCACGGTGCCTCCCTGGGGCCTCGAACACTGAGGCCGGTGGGGTTGGGAGTCGGCGGGGATTAAGCCGTTTGAAGCGCCCTCAATGTCGCGAAAGTCCCGGCTTGCTGTCAACGACTAACAGTGCCAGCGTTCGTCAACAGCGCAGGCCGCGTCCACAAGCGGTCACCGCGGCGATGTGTTCGGAGCCGGGTCAGCCGCGCGCCGGCTGCCCCGTCGAGGAGTCGACGTAGACCTTCGGCGCGTGAGCGCCGGCGTTCCCGTGCCGCACTGACCCTGTCCCGTCAGGGCGTCATGGTCGGTCTGCGAGTTGTTGAGGATCACGGGCTCGGACCGGACGAGCCGCTTGGGGTTGGCCTGGTTCGGGTTGTGCGCCAGCAGAGCCGGGCTGAGGCCGTTCACACTGGGCGTGCCCGGCGCCGCGGCGAAGCGCGGTTCACCCGGCAGGTTGGCGGCGTGCGGGTAGGTCCCGGTCGCGGGGGCTGGTGTTCTCCCGCTCACTGGGTCTGACGATGGGCACGATCTTCCTGCTCTCGTGGCTGGTCCAGTCGATCGCCGGCCGCGCCGCCTACAACGCCCAGCAGCTGGCCCAGCGAGAAGACGTCGTGTCGTGGACCGGATACGTGACCTCCGCCGACTTCTGGAACCGCAGCCTGCAGAACTGGCAGTCCGAGTTCCTCGCGGTGGCGGCGATGGCCGTACTGTCTGTCTACCTACGGCAACGCGGCTCCCCCGAGTCCAAACCGGTGGGCGCATCCCACCAGGCCACCGGAGTCGAAGGCTGACCGGCCACCGGTCGCCTCGGAGACGGGCTCTTCAGGTCACCACCCGCCACGGTTTCGACCTATCCCTAGCGGTGTAGCCGGGACGGGGATGACCTGGGCCGCTCTACTTCGTCCAGTGCCGAGAACGGTGACCAGCCATGCCGTGCCACGCAGCCGAACACCGTGGGGCTTCTCGAAAGGTCGCAGCGCGACCGCGAGCGCGTCCCGATCCCGGGCCGCGGCATCCGGACCGGCCTGTTCCATGTGAAACCTGACCGGCCCCCAGGCGCCGATGAACTCGGCCGCGTCCAGCAGGAACCCGTTGAACCCGCCGTTCACGGCGTCATAGCGGTCGTCGTGGGCGGCCCAGTGCTCACCCTCGTACCCGTTCCACGCCTCAGCCTGCGCGGTGTTGAGATTACCGCGGATGAACCTGGACCAGTCCGTGGCCGCCGTCGGTGCGCCAGGGCTTTCCGGTGGCGTCGAGGTCGCCGAGGACCATCGGATCGATGCCGGTGATGACGTCCGATTTGAGGGTGCGGAGCGTGGCGACGGGTCCGGGGAAGTAGGACACCACGCCCGCGAACGCGGTGGTGGGCGGCCAGTCGCGGTCGCCGACGAGCCGCCGGTAGTTCAGGTCGCCCTTGAGGATCGTCAGCGACGCCCGCTCGAACTCTGCTGCGAGGTCGGCGGGCATGCGGTGGTAGGACCAGGGCGCGCAGTAGAACTCGTGGGTGTACAGCCCGAGCCTCCCATCCGCCGTCGCGGCCGAGAGTCTGCGCGAGATGTCCGAAGCGGTGCCGCTGGTTTCGGCCAGCCGGCGGAGGCAGGCGATGGCGTCGGCGGTGGTCGCGTCGGACACGTAATACGGGTGTGGCTTCACGTGCAGTGCGATGGAGGCGGCCTGCCGGTGCTGGAGAAGGTGGTCGATGAGGACCAGGTCGGCCAGCAGTTCGCGGCCGGCGTTGTCGGCCACCAGGACGAGATCGGCTTCGGGACCGAGGGCCGCCCACAGCGCGGCGCTGTCGTCGGCGACGAGCCCCTCGGTCTCCGGGTGCGCGGATCCGGCCGTCTTGCCGATGAGGAACCCCAGGTCCGCGCGGTTGCCCCACAAGGACGCCAGCAGCTTGGCCTGCCCCTGTTCGTCGACCGGCAGTTGCTCGAGTAGGTCCAGCGCCGCCAGATCGGGTTGCAGCGCGGGGTCTCGGAGTTCGGCGGTCTTCAGGTGCTCGAAGGGGTCGACCCGGTGCCACGGACCGGGATCGAAGAAACCGACCGCCTCGAGCAGCCGGCGGTAGAAGTAGGACTCCGACCAGAGGAAGGGCGCGTCGAGCCACGGCTTCCCGAAGTAATGGGCGCCCCAGGATTCCCAGGTCTCACGGTCGGGGGTGTGTGGGGCAAGCGGCCTCATCAACCCCGAGGAGATCTCCTCGAGGAGCGCGTCGAGGGCCCGGCGCTGCGCCCGGTCGTACGGATGGGAGTCCCGGATTCGCGTGACCAGCTTCGGCGTCCGGTCGTGCCACACACCCCAGGCGAACCCCGCCGGATCGTTGTTCAAGAGCTCCGGCGGCAAGGGCTCGCTGGGGGCGGGTTCGGGCGGCGTGGACACTCGGCTGCTCCCTTGTAGATCGCCATGGGATCTCAATCGTCACGCTACCCGGCGTCGCCCGCCAGGACCGCTCCGCTGTTCGACCGTCGCCCGCGCCCTCACAACCGCACAACGGCTTGTGGGTATCCGTCCGTAAATCACGCCTCTGCCGTAAATTGGTCCTCCACGGACTCAAGCACGCGTGACAACCCAGTGGGCACCATTGGACATCAGCGCCGTCCTCACCGTTGCCGCCGAAGTGGCGGGCGCCACAGGTCTGGTGACCGTCTCCTCCAGAGCGGCCTCCTGGATGAGGGAGAAGGCGACTTTTCACCGGCGAGCCGATGTCGCCAAGGAGATACTCGGCCTGCACCAGGGCAGGATGGTGGCGTATCGACACGATTCGCGTCATGTGCTCTACACCGGAACGGAGACGCTCCATCCGGACAACCTCCATGGCCTGGTGGCCGCGAGCGGCAATGACTACGTAAGGGCGCAGCAGTCCGGCCGGGTGCGGGTCGAAGAGGAGATACTGACCCGTTCGACACATGATCTGGTGCTGATCGGGAGCCCGACCGCCGAGGGACTGTCCCGCATGATCTTCGGCTATTCGCCGGACGGTGACCCTGACTCCCTGGCCCTGACCCGGGCGCCGGTCGACCTGCCCTTCCGATGGGTCATCTCCAAGAACGAAGTCGACGAACTGGCGGTGGCCCGCCGGTTCGTGGCCGGCCGGGGTCTGATCGAACGCCCCAACTGGCGCATCGCAGGTCCGGACCGGATCTACGTCCCACGAGTCGACGAGGACGGAATGCTCCTCGACGACTACCTGCTCGTCACCAAGCTGCGGAACTACCTGTCCCGCAGCGCCCTCGACGAGGGCCGCTATGTGATCAGCTTCGGTGGGAGCCATGGAACCGGCACCCGAGCCGTCGGGCTGCTATTCCGGGACAAGGCCATCCTGCGCGAGATCGGGACTCAGCTTCATGGGAGACCGGCCGCATTTCAGATGCTCTTCCGGGTAAGCGACATTGTGCACAACAGATCGACAGGAAGCCGCGCTCGTAGGATAGAACTGATCGAGGACGCTGTCGTTCTCCCGGATAATGAGGAGGTGTGGCGGACCGCTGTGCAGAACGTGGAAGGGAACCGGCCATGACGACCCCGAAGCGCCCAGAGATCAAGTTCGCCCCACGCCCCATATTCGAGAACATCCTCAAATACGGCGTAATCCCCACTTTCGATCTGGTGATCGAGATGCCCTCGCACGCCGGAGTGGTCCTCGTGCGACGGATCATCCCGCCGTACGAGAACCGATGGGCCCTCCCCGGACTGCGGATATTCAAACCGGAGAGCATCGAAGACACCATCGCCCGCATCGCCGAGGACGAACTGGGTCTTCTGGTGGACGTGGACGACAAGCGGCTCCTCGGCCAGTACGTCGGCCGATTCAAGACCGAGCATGAGAGGCAGGACCTCTCCACCTGCTATGTCGTCAGAGCCCTGACCGAGGATATCCAGCTCAATCAGCACCATTTCTCGGGCCATCAGATCATCAAGCAGTGGCACGACGTCCCCGCTAACACTGGGGCCATGTACCGGTTCTACCTGTCCCGCTACTTCGACCACCTGGCCGGTCCTGACGTAAAGAGTGAGTCAGCCGGGTAGCCGGGTCAGGATCCCTGTTCATCCGTTTTTCCGCTGTTCCTCCCCGCGCCGCCATCCTCTCCGCTGCAGCGGTACGTGAGGGTGCGTGAAGGGCGCTCGGCGTCCGGCCAGCCCGTCGCCGTGGTCGACCGTGGCGCCGCGCCCTTATATGCCCGTTCGTCGCATATTGGGGGCCTCGGCGTCATGAACGTGGAGACGCACGAGGACCGCCGCGCCACCCCCTCCCCACGGCCCACCGCCGCACAGGGGCGAACGCCCCGGGAGCCGGGCTCGGCCTCCTGCACGCGATCGCTCGTGGCGGCACGGGTGGGCCTGGTCGCTTCCGCGGCCGGCCTCGCCCTGACCATCCTGCTCGGCGCCGCCGGACCGAACGCGAACACCGCCGCGGTGCGGGGTCCTCTCACGGTGCTCCCGCCGCTGCCACCGGTCGCGTCCCAGCCCATCGTGTGGCTTTCGGTCTTGCTGGCCGGAGTCGGGCTGAGCGCCTCGCTGCTGGCCTACGCCCACGGATGGCGCCCCGATCCCGCGCGGCTCCTGATGCTGAGCGCGGGCGCCGTTGTGCTCCTGGTGAACCTCACCCCGGTGGGATCGTCGGACACCGCCAGCTACGCGGCCTACGGCCGGCTGTACGCGACCGGGATGGACCCCTACAAGTACTCACCGGGTTGGCTTGGCGGAACGTACGCGACGGTGGTCGCGCCCGTGTGGCTGCACACCGCACTCGCGGGTGTCGCCTGCGGATTCAAGGCCAACGCCGCGCTGGTCGGCGCCGGCCTCGCGTGGGAGCGGCTGCGCCGGCAGGACTATCTCGGTCTGGTGCGACTGGGCGCCGCCGCCCTCGCCGTGGTGGTCGGCGCGTACCTCCTCGCCGGGCGTTATGCGCTACGGCCGCTCTTCGAGGCGACGGGCCTGGTCGGCATCGAATCGCCGTGGTCGCTCGTCGGGGCGGCGGTGAACCTGGTGGCCGGCCCCGACCTCGCCGCGGTGGTGACGCGCTTCGGCTGGCCGTGCGCACTGGTCCCCGTGGCCGTCCTGTTGTTCCGGCTGCTCCCTGAGAACGCACCCCGGGCACTGCGTACGCAGTTCGCACTCTCGTTCGCGTGGGTCCTGGTGGCGCCCTGGATCATGCCGTGGTACACCGCGCTGGCATGGGGTTTCCACGCCCAGCTGCCACCCAACCGGCTGACCCGCTGGCTCGTCATCTACACCGTCGTACTGGCCTGCGTGCACAACTCCGGCGGCCATCCCATGGGCTGAGCGCCCGGCGCACCACTCGATCATTGCCACTTCGGCCAAGGTTCGCGGAGGCGTCACGTCGGCGTCGCCGATCCAGGAAGCCGACCGCGTCATGATCGCGTGCGGCGCGCCATCACGGAGTCTGGTGCGAGGCGGGAGAAGGCATGAGGATAGTGCGGCTGGTCAACTTCGTTACGCCCTGCTCGGGTGGATTGCGGACGGCGCTGCGCGAGCTCGGGGCCGGATACGTGGCGGCCGGCCACGAGCCGGTGCTGATCGTGCCCGGACCCGCACCTGGCGAGGAGATCACCGACCAGGGGCGGGTCATCACCGTGCCCGGGCCGATCGTGCCGGGCACCGGCGGCTATCGGGTCATCGCCGCACGGCGCCCGCTGCGCCGGCTGCTCGACCGCCTGCGCCCGGACCGGATCGAGGTGTCCGACCGTACGACGTTGCGCTGGACCGGGGCCTGGGCACGGGCGCGCGGCATCCCCTCCGTGATGGTCTCCCACGAGAGCCTCGCGGGACTGTTCCGGCTGTACGCCCCGGGGCGGCTGTCGCTGCGGCCGCTCGCGGACCGGCTGAACCTCGCCACCGCGGCCTCCTTCGACGTCGTGGCCTGTACGACCGAGTGGGCGGCGGCCGAGTTCCGGCGGCTCGGCGTGCAGAACCTGGTCAGGGTGCCGCTCGGGGTCGACCTGACCCGTTTCGACCCCGGCCGACGGGACCAGCAGCTGCGTTCGTCGCTGGCCGCCCCGGACGAGGTGCTGCTCGTGCACTGCGGCCGCCTCTCCACCGAAAAGTGCCCGGAGCGCGCCGTGGATGCGCTGGGCGAGCTGCGTCGCAGGGGCGTGCCCGCCGTGCTGGTCGTCGCGGGAGAGGGACCGCGGCGGCAGTCACTGGAGTCGCGGGCGGCCGGGCTGCCGGTCAGGTTCCTCGGACACGTCGCTGATCGGGATCTGCTCGCCGGGCTGCTCGCCACGGCGGATGTCGCGATCGCGCCCGGTCCGGTGGAGACCTTCGGACTCGCGGCGCTGGAGGCATTGGCCAGCGGGACACCGGTCGTCGTGAGCCGCGTGAGCGCCCTGCCGGAGGTCATCGGGCAGGCCGGGATCGCCGTAGGTGACAACGCGGCCGCCTATGCGGACGCGGTGGAGCAACTGCTCGACCGCCCGGAAGGGCAACGCCGGGTCGCGTCCCGCGCACAGGCCGAGCGGTTCGACTGGCAGACGGCAGTGGACGGATTCTTCCGCGCACACGAGCTGCCACCACTGAGCGTGAGCGCCTCGACCGGTGCGCAGGGTCTGCCGCGGTGACCGCTACGAGTGGCCATGGAATACCTCCCCCATATCCATCGTGAGATCCAGGCGTTCCAGGGGGCGACCCGCCAGGCGGCGGACGGCGTCGGAGCGGCCCTGGTCCCGTCCTGCCCTGGCTGGTCGGTGTCCGATCTGGTCTCGGAACACCGAGGTCGGCGCGGACCACGGCTCGGCCCGCCAGCGGGCCGGCCGGCCGCGCTGCCGGCGACGCCCGAACTGGACGTCTACGGCACCTGTCACCACGCAGCCCTGTGGCCGGAGCGTGGTGCGCGAGACCGCATGCCGACAGAATGCTGTCCGGCATGCCATGACTCGGGCGCGACCGGCGAGGGGATCACGTGACCGGAGATCCGTCGGGCACCAGGAACGAGTTCTCGGGTACGGCCCACTACGTAATCCAGGCTCGCGACATCGCGGGCGGCATCCACATCGAGACCGCGGCGAACCTGTCCCCGCTCCATGAGGCGGCTCAGGACCTGGCCGCAATGGTGCACGCCCAGTGGCGGGACGAGGCGACGGCCCGCGGCCTGGCGACCGCGGCGACGCTCGCGATCCGATGGGACGCGGACTGGGAGACGGCCGACCAGCCGCAGAACGTCGGAGGCGAGTTGTCGGGGCGCGGCGACGGGCTCGACGAGCTGACCGCGGCGTTCCGCGCACTTCCCCATCGCCGGCTGGTGATCCTCGGGCCGCCAGGCTCCGGCAAGTCGTCCCTGGCCATCCTGCTGACGCTGAAACTGCTGACGGACAGGGCGCCGGGCGACCCGGTGCCGGTGATCCTGCTTCTGGCCTCCTGGGATCCGGGCAAGGAACACATAGACACATGGATCGCCGGACGCATCACGGAGGACTACGCCGGACGGAGCGAGGCCTTGGACCGCCGGGCCGTCGCGCGCCTGGTCCGCGACCGGCAGGTCCTGCCCGTACTCGAGGGACTGGACGAACTGCCGGAGTCGCACCGGGGAGCGGCCCTCGACGGGATCAACCGGGCGCTCGCCCTGGGCGGAGCGGTGATCCTCACCTGCCGGAGCACGGACTACGCCGCGGCCGTGGAGGGAGGGCACGTCCTGGCCTCGGCGGCGGTCCTGCAGGCCAAGCCGGTCTCGCCCGGCGCGGCCGTCGCGTATCTGCGCGACACCGCCCACCCACACCGGCGGGCGCGCTGGCAGGAGGTCTTCGACGACATCGCGGCCCGTCCGTCCGGGCCGCTCGCCGCGGCCCTGTCGTCCCCGTTGATGCTGTGGCTCGCGCGCACGGTATACGCCAGGCCACCCGCCGATCCGGCGGAACTGGCCGACCGCGAGCGCTTCGCCGACTCCACCGCGATCGAGATGCACCTGCTCGACGGCCTGGTGCCGGCCGTCTTCGCCTACGGGCCGCCGTCGCCGGACCAGGTACGTCCCGTACGTGATTGGGGCGCGGAGCGCGCCGACAGATGGCTGCGGTTCCTGGCCGGCTACCTCACCCGGTTGCGCACGCGGGATCTCGCCTGGTGGGAGCTGCCTCAGCGCTCGCTGCCACCTGCTCTGACGGTGCCGCTGTTCCTCGGGGGCCTGCTGCTGATCGGCCTGCTCGGCCAGTGGTTCACCTCACTGTTCGTGCGGCTCTTCGCCCAGCCCGAGAAGATTTTCGGGGCCGATACGGCGGGAGCTCTGCTGGGCTTCCAGCTCGCCGTGGGTTCCTGGGCAGGCCTGGTGATGGGCGGCCTCGGTGGGGCGATCGTCCAGATGGGCTTGCTGTCCCGCAACGGCCGTCCGCGCAGGCCGGTGGATCTGTTCCGGCTCCGCGGCCATGGAGGCCGCCGCCGGCGAGGCCCTGGGATCGCCGTCCTGGCCGCACTCTCACTGATCACGGCGGCCGTGCTCGTGGTGGGCCGTGGCGGAGCGGCCATCTTCTGGGGATTCGCCCTGCCGGTGCTGCTGGGCGCCGCCCTGACCCGCCGGGTGGAGGCCGACGCCCCGGTGGGACCGGGCTCCCTGCTCCGCGGGGAGCGGCGGGTCGCGCTCGTCTCGGCCGTGGTGATCGCGCCGATCATCGGAGCCGTGGCCGCGACGGTGGTGGGGTCCGGATCGGGCCGGGTGGCGGGCATCGGGGCATGGCTGGCCGGGTGGCTCAGCGCCGCGGGCGTGCTGGTGATGTTGAGCCCATGGAGCCAATGGGTGCAGGCGAAGGCCTATCTCGCGGTCCGCCTCCGCCTGCCCTGGTCGACGATGACGTTCCTGCGGGACGCACACCGGCTGGGAGTCCTCCACCAGGTCGGCGGCGTCTACCGGTTCCGCCACTTCCAGTTGCAGCTGCGGTTGGCGCAGCCGGCGGGAGCAAACGAGAGCGGCACCCCCGCGGTGCACGCCGCGCCGCAGGACCTGCTCGAGACTCGGATCACCGGGCGGACAGGCCCGGGGACCCTGCCGACGAACCGGTCGGGGGTGTTCGTCCTCTGCTGGATGTTCGCCGGGATCTGGGCTGCCATGGCCACGCACGACCACGCCTGGGGCGATGCCGGCGCGCGCTGGATGGTCGGCGGGGCCATCGTCTTCCCTGTCGCACTGAGCCTGCTCTTCAAGCTGCTGCCCACCTGGCCGACGGAGCTGCGGATCAACGAGGACCTGATCGAGGTCACCGCGCGCGGGCGGTGCTTCCGGTTCCTGTGGACGGACGTGGCGCAGGTGGAGGTCCGCCGGATCCAGACCCTCCCCGGCGCGGTGGAGACATACGGCGTGCACGTGCGTCTGCAGCCCGGCGCGGAAGGCCCCCCGCACATACGTACGGATGTCGATGGCTGGATCCCCATCTGGGGACCGGCCAAGACCGCCGAGATCACCCCGGAACTCCGGCAGGCGCTGGAACGCTTCGCGGGGACCCGCTGGGAGGACCCCTGGGTGTAGACGGGCTCGGTTAGCCTGTCCTCAAGGTTGCTCGCGGGCCCGTGGAGGCGCAATGGATCCCATCACGACGTCGGCACTCGTAGCCGTGCTGATGAAGGTGGTCGACGGCGCGAGCGGCGAAGCCGGCAAAGAGACCTGGGCAGCACTGACCGGGTTGGTGAAGAGGACCTTCGGCCACCGCTCGGAGCCGGCCGAGGCCACCGAAGAGCTCGAACGGCATCCCGGCGAGGAGGCCCGGCTCGAGGCCCTGGCCGAGTCATTGGCCACCGAGTCGCGGCGCGATCCGGACTTCGCCGGCGCCCTGCGCGACTGGCTGGCGGACGCGCAGCGGGTCTCCACCGGTGCCGGGGACGTGACGAACGTGATCGGCGGTTCTGCCCGGATCAGCGGGTCCGTGGTGCAGGGGCGGGACTTCACCGGCGACATCACCTTCGGCGGTCGCGGCTGACCATCCCGGTCGGCACCGCGCTGCGAGAACTTGTCCGCATGTGGCAAGCGGCGCCGCGCTCTGCCCGATGCCCCCGCATGGTGGGTCGGCGCGATCACGAGCCATCGGATCGTCGATCGGATGCACGGCCGGAATCCGAAGCGCTGGGTGAAGTGGCTGTTCCACCAATGGATTAGAAAGATCACGCCATTTTGGTGATCGCTGCAGCGCCGGGCACCGCAGCGGGAGCAGCGGAGATCGCTGGGTGCCGTGACCGGCCCGAATGGTGCATTTCGGACTTAGGTGGCTGGAATTATAACCCCTCCCGGCTGATTGCCGACCGGCAGGTTGGTCTGGAAATGCGCCGGCCCGTCGCGCCGTGAACCCGGGACTGCATAACCGCGTCTCCTCATCCGGCGAACCATGAAGGTTCGCGTCAGGCGAGGGGAGGGCCGGCACGGATGGTGAGAGTGCTCGTCCTCGATGAGAACCCCGTCATGGAACTCGGGCTCCACTCGCTGCTGAACGCCGATCCCGAGATCGAGGTCGTGGGCGGCCCGTCCAACGGCAGCCCGATGGCCGAGGTGATCCGCCTGCACGGCCCGGACGTGATCCTGCTCGGTGCGTCTCCACCCGCCGCCGACCGGATTCGTGCACTCGCTCGGGACGGCCGCGGCGCACGGATCATTGTGCTGACCTCCGTGGCCGATCCGGCCGTGCTATTGCGGGCGGTGGCCGCCGGGGCGCACAGTTGCATTATCCACGGGCATTTCAAGCCGCGGGAACTCGCCGAGGTGGTCCTGGCCACCGCACGTGGCCAGTCCTGCCTTTCGGCCACGGTGGTCGCCGCCCTCGTCATGTGGCTGCACGGCAACGTCTCTGTGGACCCGCGGCGGTCCGGCCCAGGGCTGACCCCTCGGGAGATCGAGATCATGGGCCTGATCAGCGGCGGGCTGAACAATCGCCGTATCGCCGATCGTCTGGTGATCTCCGAGAAGACGGTCAAGAACCATGTGCACAGCATCTACAAGCGGCTCGGTGCGGACGGCCGCGACCATGCCATCGAGCGGTGGCACGAGGTGAAATCCGAGGGGCCGGCGGAAGAATGAATTCACAATTCCTTCGGTTGGCTAACTTCTATGGCTTATTGATCCAACGGCGGTCCTAGGACCGGTCCTATTCTCGAAATAGTGCCTTATTAATTTGCTAATCACACACGCATGTCGCATCCTCTAGTTGCGACTTCAACTAGCTCAATCGAGAAGCGAGTAACGGCTGCGTCCGGTTCGATCGATAATCTCGATCTTCGCCGTCCCGGCCCTCATGTACTGGGAGGCGTTGGTGAGACATCTGAACCGCCTTGCGATCGGGGTCCTCTCCGTCGCGGCGATGACATCCTCGGTGCTGCTGTTCCCCGCTGGGGCCGCGCAGGCCGCGGCCCAGCGCATCGATCTGAAGGTGCTCGTCATCAGCGACGGCGGCTCCTCGGTATCCGCGATCGAGGAGCAGCTCCAGACCGAGGGCGTGCCGCACAAGACCCTCGACCTCAATGACGCCAACCGGCCGGTGGTCAACAAGGCCTTCCTGGAGGACACCGTCGGCGGGGTGCCGCGGGCGAAGTACCAGGCGGTCGTGTCATCGGGGCCCAACCCCTTCACCGTGGCGGCGGAGACCACCGCACTGACCGACTTCGAGAAGAAGTTCGGCGTTCGCCAGGTCGACGCGTACGTCTATCCGAACGCGGCGGTGGGGATGAACGCGCCCGGCTTCGCCGGCGCCCTCGACGGCACCACGGCCGGCCTCTCGGGCACCGGGCTCTCCGGCCCGTTCCGGTACCTCAAGGGTCCCGTGCGCTTCGACGACAACTCCCCGACCGTCCCGGAGAGCTACGCCTACCTGGCGAGCCCGCTGCCGGACAACCCGGCGCAGGGCACCAGGTTCGAGCCGTACCTCACCGCGACGGCCCAGGGGCAGACCGGCACCCTGGCCGGCGTCTACACCCACGACGGCCGCAGCGAGATGGTGCTGACCTTCGCCTACAACTTCAACCAGTGGCAGTTCCGCACCATCGGGCACGGGATCGTCACCTGGCTGACCAAGGGCGTCCACCTCGGCCACAACCGCAACTACTTCTCCGTCCACGTCGACGACGTCTTCCTGCCCGACTCGCGGTGGAGCGCGCAGAACAACTGCACGCCGGGTGAGGACTGCCCCTCGGGCGTGACGACCCCGGACATCCGCATGACCCCGGCCGACGTCACCCAGGCGGTGAACTGGCAGGCCCAGAACGGCTTCACCCTGGACATGGTCTACAACGGGGCGGGCAGCGACGAGGCCGTCGCGCAGAACGGCTCTGACCCGCTCACCACCTCGTTCACCTCCAGCAAGTCCAAGTTCCGCTGGGTCGACCACACCTACGAGCACCCCTACCTCGGTTGCAAGCAGGACCTCACGGTCCGGCCGTGGCGCTGCGAGACCGACGCGGCCGGCAACGTGCAGTACGTCAGCAAGGCCGCGATCAAGGACCAGATCACCAAGAACCTCAACTGGGGTCGCGGCAAGGGCCTCAGCCTCTCGGCCGACGAACTCGTCACGGGTGAACACTCCGGCCTGAAGATCCTGCCGCAGCAGCCGGTCGACAACCCCAACCTCGGGCCCGCGCTGAACGAGACAGGTGTGAAGTGGATCGCCAGTGACGCCTCGCGGGACAAGGCGCAGCGCCCGGTCGGCAACGCGTTGACCCTGCCGCGCCACCCGATGAGCGTCTTCTTCAACACCGGCACAAAGCAGGAAATGGCCGACGAATACAACTGGATCTACACCAGCAGGGCCGACGGCGGCAGCGGCATCTGCGAGGACAACCCCGGCACCGTGACGTGCATCCAGCCGGTCGACACGGCCACCGGCTATGAGGGCTACATCATCCCTGTCGACGCGCGGATCACCCTGTCGCACATCGTCACCAACGACCCCCGAGCGCACTACGTGCACCAGTCGAACCTGGCCGAGGACCGCATCCTCTACCCGATGCTCGACCGGATCCTCGGCGACTACCGGGCCGCCTTCGCCGGCAACGCGCCGGTCGTGAACCAGCGGATGTCCGCCCTTGGCGCGGAGCTGAAGCGGCAGGTCGCCTGGCGGAACGCGATGGCGGGCGTCACGGCGTACGTGCAGAACGGCAAAGTCACGGTCCAGCGGCCGAGCGGTGTGTCCGTTCCGATCACCGTGCCCGAGGGCACCCGCGACTGCAGCGGGCTGCTCGGCTGCCTGCTCGGCAGCCCGGCGTACGGACAGCAGTACGCGGGTGAGCGCTCCGCCTACACGGACTCGAGCGTTTCTCTGACTCTGCCGTCCGGGGCCATGGGCTGACCGGGCGATCGAGCCATCGACCACAGCGACACGGGATCGGAAGGATCGGGGACTTGGATATCACGCTGGTCACGGAGGGCACCTACCCGCACGCCTACGGCGGCGTGAGCGTCTGGTGCGACCAGCTCGTACGCGGTATGTCCGAGCACTCCTTCCACGTCATGGCCATCACCGGCACCGGCGCCGAGCCCTTGGCCTGGGAGCTGCCCGAGCACGTGACCGCGCAGTCCGTGCCGCTCTGGGGCCCGCAGGTCGGCGGCCGTCCACCTCGGGGCGGCGCCGCCCGGCGGTTCGAGCGGCTCTACCGCGCGATGCTGGACCTGATCCTCGACCCGTCCGACGCCGGGGCGGAGGTCTTCCCCAGCGTGCTCCGCTCGCTCTTCGAGTTCGCCCAGACCAATGACCTGCGGGCGGCGCTGGGCGGGGAGGGACCGGTGCGGTGGCTGGTCGACGCGTGGTCGGCGCGCCGTGCGGACTTCGACCGGATGGGCGTCCGGCCCACGGTGTACGACGCGCTGACCGCGGTGGGCCTGCTGGAGCACTCACTGCGCCCGCTGTCGGCTCCCGTCCCCCGGGCGGACCTCACCCATGCGGTCTCCAACGGGGTGGCCGTGCTGCCCGGGCTCGCCGCCAAGTGGGCGTACGGGACGCCGCTGTGCCTGACCGAGCACGGCATCTACCTGCGGGAGCGCTACCTCGGGTACGGGAAGTCGCCTTATGCCTGGCCGGTCAAGGCCCTGGTCCTGGGATTCCTGCGGCTGCTGAGCGGGGCCGGCTACCGGGCCGCCGACCTGGTGACCCCGGGGAACCGTTACAACCAGCGCTGGGAGGTGCGCTGCGGGGCGCGTGCCGACCTCATCCAGACCGTCTACAACGGCGTCGACCCGGGCGACTTCCCGGCGGCCGGCAGCGAGCCGGACGTTCCCACGATCAGCTGGGCGGGACGGGTCGACCCCATCAAGGACCTCGAGACGCTGATCCGCGCCTTCGCGCAGGTCCACGCGGAGCTCCCCGGCGTACGGCTGCGCCTGTTCGGCGGCACCCCCAAGGGCGGGGAGCGCTATCGCGAGCGGTGCCAGGCCCTCGCCGTCGAGCTCGGCGTCGGCGAGCAGGTCGCGTTCGAGGGCCGGGTGGACGACATCCGGGACGCCTACGTGGCCGGCACGGTCGTGGTGTTGTCGAGCATCTCCGAAGGCTTCCCGTACACCCTCATCGAGGCGATGACCTGCGGCCGCGCCACCGTCGCCACCGACGTCGGAGGCGTCCGGGAGGCGGTCGGCGACACCGGTGTCGTCGTCGCGCCCCGCGACCCCGAGGCCATGGCGCAGGCCTGCCTCCGGCTGCTGCGCGACGAGGTCACGCGGCACCGGTCGGGTGCCGCCGCCCGCGAACGGGCGCTGGAGTACTTCACGGTCGACCAGGCCGTCGGCTCGTTCCGATCGATCTACGCCGACCTGACCCGGCTGGACCTCCCCGTCACCGGCACCGCGGCCAGGTCCGCGTGAGCGGCGCGATGCCCCCCGGCGCGCTTCGCGCGCTGCCGGCGCCTGGGCACCGTGACCCCGCCGACTCACTCGAAGCGCTGATCCGGCGCATGGAGGAGCTGTGCGCAGGGGCGGTCGACGCCTTCGAGGTGGCCGCCGGGCTGGAGGCGGACGGGCTGAGCGACGAGGGAGCGGGGCGGTACGGCTATCCGCACGTCTTCGCGCTGGCCGAGGACCTCTACGAGCGGACCGAGCGGCGCCCGGCCACCCCGCAGGCGCCGCCGAACCCATGGGCCGGCGAGGTCTGGCGGCAGCTGCTCCGCGGCGTGCTCTTCGGCCTGCCCGGCCTGTGTTACGCCACGGCCACCCCGGCGCTGACCAAACCCGGCGGCAGCGTCGTGCTGATGCTGTCCCTCCTGCTGTCGTGGTCGACGAGCCAGGGGGTGGCCTACCTGGCCTACGTCCGGCTGGGCCGGGGCAACCGGCCGGCCGCGGCACACGTGATGAGACGCGGCCTGACGGTGGCCGGACTGGTCGTAGTGCCGGTCATCGTCGTGGCCGGAGGCCTTCTCGACGCGGGCGGAGCCGCGACGGCGCTCGCCGTCGCGCAGTGCGTCTACCTGCTGGCGGCGACGGTGGCGCTGGTCAGCGGGGCCGAGGTCTGGCTGCTGCTGGCGCTGCTGCCCGGCGCCCTCACGAGTACGGTCCAGCTGGCCCTCGGCGGGCCGGTCCGGCCGGTCGTCTGGATCGCCTGGGCCGTCACCATCGCCGCCACCGTCGGACTCGCCGTCAACCGCACCGCCGCCTCCGGGCCGGGCGGTGCAGCCGGCCCCGGTGGCCGGGTGGAGTGGGCCGACGTCACGATGGCGCTGCCGTTCGCGGTGTTCGGGCTCCTCGCCGGCGGCCTGCTGACCTTCTCCACGGTCGCCACCCTGCTCGGCCGGTCGCGCCCGTCCCATGCCACGGCCGTGGCCGTGCTGGCGCTGTCGCTGTCCATGGGCTTCGCCGAGTGGATCCTCGTGTCCTACCGCCGGCGTATGCACCGGGCGCTGCTCAGCCGGAGCAGTGTGGAGAGTTTCGCGCGGGCCGCACGCGCCACGCTCGTGGCCGCCGTCGCGGCCTACCTCTTCGTGCTGACGGGTCTCGCCGTCGCCATCGCGGGACTGGCCGGGCTGAGCGGATACCTGCCCCGGGATCTGGCCGGCGCGGCCGCGACGCCGTGGATAGCCGGTGGCTACCTCGGGCTGGGTGGCGCCTTCTTCGTGGCGCTGCTCCTGCAGTCCTGCGGCCAGATCCGCGCCGTGCTCGTCACCTGCGCGAGCGCCCTGGCCGCCGAGGCCGCGGCTTCCTCCGCCGTGAACCCCTGGGCTGTGCAGTTGGCCGTGGCCGGCGCGCTCTTCGCGGCTCTCCTGGCCTACGCGTTCTTCGTCCTCGGCCGGGCGACCTCGCATCGATAGATGGATCCCTCACTCAACGGAAAGGCCTCAGATGGAAAGTCTTGTCGCGGTCACGGGGGCCGAGGGCTTCATCGGCTCTCACCTCGTCGAGCTCCTCGTGGAGCGGGGTCATCGCGTGCGCGCGATGGCGCAGTACAACTCGTTCGGCACCTGGGGCTGGCTCGACGCACTCAAACCGGACGTCCTGGACCACGTGGAGGTGATCCTCGGGGACATCCGGGACCCGGCGTCGACCCATGACCTGGTCCGTGAGGCGGAGGTCGTCTACCACCTGGCCGCCCTGATCGCGATCCCGTACTCCTACCGGGCGCCGCATTCCTACGTCGAGACGAACGCGCTCGGCACCCTGAACGTGCTGGAGGCCGTACGCAGCCTGGGGACCTCGCGGCTCGTGCACACCTCCACCAGCGAGACCTACGGGACGGCCAGGACGGTCCCGATCACCGAGGACCATCCACTGCAGGCCCAGTCCCCGTACGCCGCCTCGAAGGTCGCGGCCGACAAGCTCGTGGAGAGCTACCACCTCAGCTTCGAGCTCCCGGTGGTGACGCTGCGGCCCTTCAACACGTTCGGGCCGCGGCAGTCCGCCCGGGCCTTCATCCCCACCGTGGTCAGCCAGATCGCGGCGGGCGCGGAGGTCGTCTCCGTGGGAGCACTGGAGCCGACCCGGGACTTCACGTTCGTCAAGGACACCGCCGCCGCGTTCGTCGCGGTCGGCACGGCGCCCGCGCCGGACGTCGTGGGCGAGCTGTTCAACGCGGGCACCGGTCAGGAGATCTCAATGGGCACGCTGGCCGGCGAGATCGCCGGGCTCATGGGCCGCGACGTTTCCTTCCGGTCCGAACCGGCCCGGCACCGGCCGGTCAAGTCGGAGGTCATGCGGCTTGTCTGTGACAGCGCAAAGCTCCGGCGGCGCACCGGCTGGCAGCCCCGGCACACGCTCAATGACGGCCTCAAGCACACGATCGACTGGTTCCTGGATCCAGGCAACCTGAACCGCTACCGGCCCGGCAGCTACACCGTCTGAACAGGAGCTGACATGCACGCGGTGATCCTCGCAGGCGGCAAAGGCGTACGGCTCCTCCCGTACACCACGACACTGCCGAAACCTCTCGTCCCCATCGGGGACCAATATTCGATCCTGGAGATCGTCCTTCACCAGCTCGCCCGGCACGGCTTCCGTACGGTGACGCTGGCCATCGGCCACCTCGGCCACCTGATCCGGTCCTACGTCGGGGACGGCGAGCGGTGGGGGATGCGCGTCGACTACGCGGTCGAGGAGTCGCCGCTCGGCACCATCGGCCCGCTCCTCACGATGCGGGACCGGCTCCCGGACGAGTTCCTGGTGATGAACGGCGACGTCCTCACCGACCTGGACTTCGCGGGCCTGCTGGGGGAGCACAATGCCACGGGCGCCGCGCTCACCATCGCCACCTACCCGCGCCAGGTGAACATCGACTTCGGGGTGCTCAAGACCGAGGACGGGCAGGTCGTCGAATTCACCGAGAAGCCCACGCTCGACTACCGGGTGAGCATGGGGGTCTATGGGGTCTCCAAGGACGTCCTGGCGAGGTACGAGCCGGGACTGCCGCTCGGGTTCGACGAGCTGATCCTCGACCAGCTGGCCGACGGGCGCCCTCCGCGCGAGTACCGCTTCGAGGGTTACTGGCTCGATATCGGCCGGCCGGACGACTATGACCGGGCCAACGCGGAGTTCGATGGACTGCGGCTCGCGTTGCTGGAGGGGGTGGAGACATGAGACTCCTCCTGATCGGCGCGAGTGGATTCATCGGCCGGCACGTGCGGGCCCGTGCCGCCGGTTTCCAGGTGGTCACCGTCTCGCGGTCCCCGGGCATGGGTGACCTGTGCCTGGACCTGGCCGCGGCCACTCCGGCGGAGGTCGCCAAGCTCATCCAGGAGGAGGCCCCGGACGCCGTGGTCAACTGCGGAGGGGTGACCCGGGCCGATCCGGCGGAGATGGTGTCCGGCAACGTCGTGGCCGTCGCGAACCTCGTCGCGGCGCTGGCCTCGGCGCCGGTGCGGCTGGTCCATCTGGGGTCGGCCGCGGAGTACGGTCATGTGCCCGTCGGACATCCGGTCACCGAGTCCACCGACCCCAGCCCGGTCGGCCCGTACGGCGTCACCAAGCTGGCCGGGACGGAGATCGTACGGGCGGCGCGGCTGGACGCGGTGGCCCTGCGGGTGTTCAACCCGATCGGGCCGGGCATGCCGGCCTCCACTCTGGCGGGCCGGGTCGCGGCCGGGCTGCGCAGCGATGACGCAGAGGTACGGGTCGGCTCGCTCGCCGCCCACCGGGACTTCGTCGACGTCCGCGACGTGGCCGACGCGATTCTGGCCGCCGCCGGTGCCCCCGGGCCGTTGCCGCCCGTGCTCAACGTCGGGAGCGGCCGCGCCACCCCGCTCCGGGACGTGGTCACCTGTCTCGCGGAGATCGCCGGCCCCGGCCGGCCGATCGTGGAGGAGGCCACGGGCGGCTCTGCCCGGTCGGCCGAGGTCTCCTGGCAGCAGGCCGACCTCGGCGCCGTCGAGCGCGCCCTCGGCTGGGCGCCGGCCACCGACCTCGCCACCTCGCTGCGCGACCTCTGGGAGGACACCGGTGCCCGATCTGACCGGAGGTGAGGACTCCTCCGTCTCCCGCCGCAAGGTTCTGCGCGATGTCGGGAAGATGGCGTCCGCCGCCGTCGTCATGCCGGCATTGCTCGGCGCTAAGGCCAGCGGCTCTGATGAGGACGGCCCGGATGCGCTGCTGGTGCCGGCGTATTTCCACCCTACGCATTTTCCGGGCGAGTGGCAACGGCTGGCCGATCCGCGCCTGATGGCGGTGGTGCTGAACGTCCA
>JAOPYH010000378.1 GCA_025964715.1 Streptosporangiaceae bacterium
AACGTCGCGAGCGCGGCCCCGGCCTCGCAGGTCTCCTCCACCGCGACTCCGGCACCGGACAGGATCCGGCCGACCAGCGCACGGTCCTTCTGCCGCGCGTCGACGACCAGTGCCCCCCGGCCGCGCAGCGTGCCCGCGGCCGGCGCCGTCCAGCTGAGGACGCTCACCGGAAGGGTCACCCAGAACCGGCTGCCGACTCCCTCCACGCTCTCCAGCCCGATGTGGCCGCCCATCAGCTCGGTCAGCTCCCTGCTGATGGCCAGGCCCAGACCGCTGCCGCCGGTGCGGCGGGTGATCGGGGAGTCCACTCGGCGGAAGGTCTGGAACACCCGTTCCAGGTCTTCGGGTCCGACTCCGACACCGGTATCGGTGACGGTCAACCGCAGCGTGGCCTGGTCGGCGTCCGGTCTCCCGCCAGAGCCGTGCGGCGGAGGAGCGGGGGCGTCACCGGCCTGCTCCCCGTCAGGCCCACTGGGGGGCTCGTCGAGTGTGACCTCCAGGTCGATCCCACCCTGGAGGGTGAACTTCAGCGCGTTCCCCATGAGATTGGTCAGAACCTGCTGTAGCCGCTCCGGATCTCCGACGACCTGCTGGGGCAGGTTGTCGCCGAGGCGGAGGTTGAGCCACAGCCCTTGTGCGTAGGCCTGCGGAGCGAGCGGGGCGACCACCTCGTCACACAGCCGGGGCAGGTCGAACGGCACCGCCTCGACCTCGAGGTGACCCACTTCGATCCTGGACAGGTCCAGGAAGTCGTCGAGCAGGCGCAGCAGGTTCTGTGCGGACCCCCGGACCGTACTCGCGTAGTACCGCTGCTCGTCGTCGAGGTCGGTGCGCAGCAACAGCCCGTTCATGCCCACCACGCCGTTGATCGGGGTGCGGATCTCGTGGCTCACCTTTCCGAGGAACTCGGATTTGGCGGCCGATGCCCGTACCGCGTCATCTCGTGCCACGGCGAGCGCCTCCGCGTACCTCGCGAGGGTGCGCTGGGCCCGGCGACGGCCCCGGCTGGTATGCAGCTGAAGTGCCAGCCCGACAAGAATCAGGACGGCCAGCAGACCCGCGATCCACAGCAGACGCGTCCGCAACCGCCCGGCCGAGGTCAGCGCCTGCGCGGCCGGGACCTCGGCGGTGACGGTCCACCCGACGAGCGGGATGGGCTTGGACGCCGACAGCACCATCTCGTCGAAGCTTCGCTGGCGCGTGAACAGGCTCCGGCCCGCCAGCGCCGCGTCCACCCGGGGGTCCTCCCGCAACGACGTCAGGGCGTCGAACACCCGTTTCGGATCGGCGACGAGCACGCCCGTCTGGTCGGTGATGAGCAGGCGGATCCCCTGCGCGTCCGCGGCCTCTCGGGCGAAGGTCTGGATGGCCTCCAGACTGTAGACGACGGCCAGGACGCCGCGGAGCCGACCGCTGTGCTCCTCGAGGACCGGTGCCGCGACCGCGACGGCCCGGGACACGTTTCGCATGTTGGGGGTGTACGCCTGGGAGACGTACGTCTGTTCGCGGCGGCTGACCTCGATGTACCAGTCGGTCGTACTGACGTCCTGGGACAGATCGCTCGGCTCAGCGGCACTGAGCCAGCGTCCCTTCGGCTCGGCACCGATCAGCCTGCCGTCCGCGCCCGTCAGGATGACGCCGCTGACGCCGTCCCGCATCCCCTGCAGGTCCGCCAGGAACCCGGCGAGGCCCGATGGATCACTGGAGGCCACCGCGCGCCGGATCTCCGGCCGCTTGGCATAGGCGTCCACGAGTTGTTTGAGCGAGCCCATCTGCTGCTCGACCACGACCCGGCTCACCGATGCCGTCGTCTCGACCCGGTCCTGTACCTCGCTTCGGATCGCCTGGTCGGCGAGCGTCACGCTGGAGGAGGTCAGCAGCGCCAGCGGGAGCAGGCCGAGCACGATCCAAAGGGCGGCGACGGTGAGCAGCCATCCACGATCGCTCTCGCCGATGGAACGGCTGGATCCGCCCGCACCGGCTCTTGGCCATCCCAGTGTCGCCACCTCCCCCTGCGGCCGTCATCGCCGTCCCAAGGGATGCGTCAAGACGAACGGAACGCGTTGTCGCCGGAAGGCCGCCATGGCGCGGCCTCCGCTGCCTTGATGGTAGACAAATCGGACTCGCATGGTGACTCACGCTGATCAGAAGACGCAGAACCCCCAGCTGTCGCCATACGCGATACCGCCACAAATCCTGTATAACCTTCTCCGTCGGCCCGGTGCCGGCCGACACAACGTGGCGGGGCACATGGACATCACGGTTCTGATCGTGGACGACGATCCGGTGGTCACGACGACCTTGCGTGCACAGGTGAACCGGGTCGCCGGCTTCAAGGTCGTGGGGATCGCCCACACGGGCCACGCGGCCCTCGCCGCGGCGCGCCGGTTCGCGCCAGGTCTGGTCCTCCTCGACCTGCACCTGCCGGACCTGCCGGGCCTGGAGGTGGCGCACCGGCTTCGTGCGCCCGACCAGCCCCCGACGGACGTCATCGTCATCACGGGCCGGAAGGAGTCGGCCACGGTGCGGGCCGCGATGCAACGCGGAGCCCTTTACTACCTGGTCAAACCGGCTCGCTTGGGGGTCCTCGAGCGGACCCTGCAGCGGTACGCCGCCACCACCGCGCGGCTCGCGGCGGACAACGGGGTCGTGGAGCAACAGGAGATCGACCGGATCTTCCGCACGTTGCACCTGGACGAGGCGGGGCATCCGAAGAACATCTCCGCCGCCACGGCACAGTCGGTGCTGGACACGCTGGTCGCCGCCGGAACCGACCTGTCGGCGCGTGAGACCGCGGATGCCGTCGGCGTCAGCAGGGCCACCGCGAGACGGTACCTGGAATACCTCAGCGAGTGCGGGCAGGTGGAGGCGAGCCTGCGGTACGGGCCTACCGGCCGTCCTCAGCACAGGTACCGGGTATGGCGGCCATGAGGATCATCCGCCCGGCGCTCGCCGTGCTGGCCTGCCTGGCACTGGCCGGCTGCGGCCTGGGCGGTTCGAAGCATCACGCCACGTTCCCCGAGGCGTCCTCGATGGCCCGGATCCAGGAACGGGACATTCTGACCGTGGGGATCAAGTTCGATCAGCCGCTGTTCGGCTACAAGGACCCGAACACCGGGCGGATCACCGGATTCGACGCCGAGATCGCCCGCCTGGTGGCCAGGGACATCACCGGGACCGAGCGGAAGATCCGCTTCATCGAGACCGTGCCCCGCAACCGTGAGGAGTTCCTGCGCCGGGGTGTGGTCGATCTGGTCATAGCCACCTACTCGATCACGGCCGAGCGGAGCAAGCAGGTCGACTTCGCGGGTCCCTACTACTACGCGGGACAGGACACGCTGGTCCGGGCCCGCAACGCCGACATCCACGACGTGACCGACCTGGCGGGGAAGAAGGTGTGCACGGCGAGCGGGTCCACCTCCGCGGACCGGCTACGGTCGCGAGTCCGTGCCCGGCTGGTGATCGTCGATAGCTACAGCGAATGTGTGCCGGCCCTCAGGAACGGGCGTATCGACGCGATCAGCACCGACGACACGATCCTGCTCGGCCTGATGAGCCGCAATCCCGGAGCGATGCGGCTCGTCGGCAAGCCGTTCGGCAAGGAGCCGTATGGGATCGGTGTCCGTCGCGGCGACACCGTCCTGCGCCGCTACCTCGACGGGCTGATCCGCCGGTATCTGCGGGACGGCAGCTGGGAACGCGCCTACCGGGACACGATCGGGGCCGTGGCCCCGTCGGGCGCCGCGCCGGCCAGGCCGACGGCCGGAGCCACGGACGTCGCCGGCACACCGGTGGCTCCGCGACCCTAGATCGCGGTCCCCCCGTCGACCCGCCGGTGATTGCACTGATCACAAGGCGCAGAACCCCTTGGCCGTCTTCCACGGCTCCTACGGTTACGCCCACGCCACCGGAACTGCCCCAACAGCCTCTTCCCGCACATCCGCGGAACAGCGCCACAAGGCATCGCCGGCGGACAGCGACAAGGGGAGGTGGGTGTCATGACGGGCCAAGGACTGGTCGTCATAGAAAAGGTCAACAAGCACTTCGGCGACCTACATGTCCTCAAGGACATCGATCTGATCATTCAGCGTGGCGAGGTCGTCGTCGTGATCGGCCCCTCGGGCAGCGGAAAATCCACACTGTGCCGGTCGATCAACCGGCTGGAGCCGATCGACGACGGCACCATCCTCGTGGACGGGAAGGCTCTCCCCGCCGAGGGCAAGAAACTCGCCCAGCACCGCGCGGATGTGGGCATGGTGTTCCAGTCGTTCAACCTCTTCGCGCACAAGACGATCCTGCAGAACGTCACGCTGGGGCCGATCAAGGTCCGCAAGCTGGCGAAGGCGGCGGCCGATAAGGAGGCCCTCGAGCTGCTGGCCCGGGTCGGGATCGCCAACCAGGCGCAGAAGTACCCGGCTCAGCTGTCCGGTGGCCAGCAGCAGCGCGTGGCGATCGCCCGGGCACTGGCGATGAAGCCCAAGGTCATGCTCTTCGACGAGCCGACGTCGGCGCTCGACCCCGAGATGGTCCAGGAAGTGCTGGACGTGATGACCAGCCTGGCCGCCGAAGGCATGACCATGATCGTGGTGACCCACGAGATGGGCTTCGCCCGAAAGGCCGCCAACAAGGTGATCTTCATGGCGGACGGCCAGATCCTCGAGGAGAACACCCCGGACGAGTTCTTCACCAACGCGCGAACCGACCGCGCCAAGGACTTCCTCTCCAAGATCCTCACTCACTGAAAACCAGAGGTAATGAACATGCGAGTCTCGTTCTCCGGGGTGGCCCTGGCCGGTCTGGCCACCGTGTCCATGGCCGTGAGCGGCTGCGCCGCCAAGGAAGCCTCGTCGGTCGCCGGCAAGAAGAAGCTGATCATCGGGGTCAAGTACGACCAGCCGTCACTGGGCCTGAAGACGACGGGCGGCCTGCAGGGCTTCGATGTCGACGTGGCCAGGTACGTCGCCAAGAAGCTCGGTGTCCAGGAGAAGAATGTCGAGTTCAAGGAGGCGCGCTCGGCCAACCGTGAGACGTTCCTGCAGAACGGCACGGTCGACATGGTCGTCGCGACGTACTCGATCACCGATGTCCGCAAGCCCAAGGTGACCTTCGCCGGCCCCTACATCGTCACGCACCAGGACGCCCTGGTCCGGTCTGACGACAGTGCCATCAAGGACCTGAACTCACTCAAGGGCAAGAAGCTCTGCCAGGTCTCGGGCTCGAACTCGTGGAAGAACATCACCGCGGGAAGCAACAAACTGAACGCCAAGGTGGCGGCCGAGATGGTGCCCGCCCAGGGTTACGACGAGTGCATGACCAAGCTCAAGGGCAAGTCCATCGACGCCGTCTCGACCGACGCCGTCATCCTGGCCGGCTATGCCCAGCGGGAAGGCACGAGCTTCAAGGTCGTCAACGCCCCGTTCACCGACGAGAAGTACGGGGTCGGCCTGAAGAAGGGCGACACCAAGGGTTGCGAGGCCGTGAACAAGGCCATCGCGTCGATGTACCAGGACGGCACCGCCAAGCAGCTCTGGGACAAGTGGTTCGCCAAGGCGAATCTGCCCTTCGAATCCGCCCAGCCGCCCGCCGAGGGCTGTAGCTGACCCCTCTGCGGACCGACCCACCGTGCCGGTGAGCCCTGCGGGTGCATCGGCTCACCGGCACCCTTCCTAGGAGCATCATGAACTGGGATGTTCTGTTTGACTTCAGCCCGCTCGTCGACCAGTTCGGCCCGATCGTCCGCGCCTTCTGGTCGACCATCCGGCTCTCGGCGACCAGCGGACTGCTGGCCTTGGCCCTCGGTACGGTCCTTGCCGCGATGCGGGTCTCCCCGACGCCGATGCTGCGCGCCGGGGGCACGGCCTACGTGAACACGCTTCGCAACACGCCCCTCACGCTCGTACTGCTGTTCTGCAGCCTGGGACTCAGCGACACGCTGAAGATCAAGCTGTCCGGTGACACCACTGTCAACTTCTACTGGCTGGCCGTCTTCGGCCTGTCGGCCTACACCGCTTCGTTCGTGTGCGAGGCGCTGCGGTCCGGCATCAACACGGTCCCGCTGGGCCAGGCCGAGGCGGCCCGGGCGATCGGGCTGACCTTCACCCAGTCACTGCGGATGGTGATTCTGCCGCAGGCTTTCCGAACGGTCATAGCCCCACTCGGCAGCATCGCCATAGCGTTGATCAAAAACACCACAGTGGTGCTCGTCGCGAGCTACCTCGAAGCCGCCTCACTCATGAAGGACATGTTCGAGCAGTACGGCGCGACCCTGCCGATCTTCCTCGGCTTCGCGATCGGCTTCATGATCTTGACCCTGCCGACCGGTTTCCTGTTCGGCTGGGCGGCCAAGCGATGGGCGGTAGTGCGATGACGATCACCACCGAGGCGTCCACGGGCGTGCGGCCGCCCGTCAAGAAGCGGCCCGCGAGAAAACAGCAGGCCTCCGTGCTCTTCGACGCCCCCGGACCCAGGGCGAGGCTGCGCAACAACCTGATCACGCTCCTCGGCCTGATCGCGCTGCTCGGGATCGCCTACGTGGTCGTCTCACGGCTCGATGAGGCGGAGCAGTTCCAGGGCAAGCTGTGGAAACCCTTCCTCGAAGCCGGGACCTGGACGCAGTTCATCATCCCGGGCCTGGTCGGGACGCTGAAGGTCACGGTCGTGGCCGCCATCCTCGCCCTGCTGTTCGGCGTCATCTTCGGACTCGGCCGGCTGTCCGACCACCGATGGATCAGGATCCCCTCAGGTGCGATCGTCGAGTTCTTCCGAGCGATCCCCCTGCTCCTGCTGATCTTCTTCATCTTCTCCGGTCCGCCGACCATCGCCAACGCCCTGAATCGGCAGTTCCCCGAGATCACCGCCTTCACCGCGGTGGTCTTCGGTCTCATGCTGTACAACGGCTCTGTGCTCGCCGAGATCGTCCGGGCGGGAATCCATTCGGTGCCCAAGGGACAGTCCGAGGCCGCGTACGCGATCGGCCTGCGCAAGAACGGCGTCATGCGGCTCGTGCTGTTGCCGCAGGCCACGACGGCGATGATGCCGGCGATCGTCAGCCAGCTCGTCGTGCTGCTCAAAGACTCCGCCCTCGGCTGGATCGTCGCCTACGAGGATCTGCTCAACCTGGGGTTCAAGCAGGTCGGCTCCAACTACGGCAACCTCATCCCGGCGGCCATCGTGATCACGCTGGTCTACATCGCGATCAACCTCGGCCTCGGATACCTGGCCCAGTGGCTTGAACGCCGCGGCCGCCGCAGCCGGAAGACCTCGGCCAGAACACTCAGCGCGGACCCCACAGCACTCCCGGACGCGGGCATGGGCAACGGATCCGTCTGAGGGAACGTACGGCCGCGACAGAGCGACCGGCACCCAGCGGGCGCCGGCAGATCTCGAGCCCCGCGCCCGACCGGCCGCGCCGACGGTGACCTTCAGCCGCCGTCGGCGCAGCCCTGGCCCGGGAGCCCGAACATCGTCTTCAACGCCGCCAGGCGCCTGAGGGCGCAGGGCATGCGGGAATCCGCAGCTCGCGCCTCCTCCGGGGGGCGTGTTGCCTCTGTAGCGGCACCTTGTCCTCCCGATTACAAAGTGACTCCGGGGTGGGCCAGGATGGCCACCAGCGCGCCGGCCATCATGTACGGCCCAAAGGGGATCTCGGTCTTGCGAGAGGCTCTGCGTGTCAGGAGCAGGCCGAGGGCGACCAGTCCGCCGAAGACGAAGCCCAGCAGCAGGCCGGTGAACCACGTCGACTGCCCGAACCAACCGAGATACAGCCCCAGCACTCCGGCAAGCTTCACATCCCCGCGGCCGATCGCGTCGGGGAACAGGAAGTGCTGCGCTCCGTACACCGACCACAGGCAACCCATGCCGACGAGCGAATAAAGGACACGTTGCCAGCCCTCTTCGACGAATGGCGCAGCAAAAGCCAGTAGGGCGGGCCCGATGAGATATGACGACAAGGTCAACGGGTCTGGCAGCCGCTTGACCCGGATGTCGATGAACGCCAGAACCGTACCGACCGCACCCAGGTACAGGTAGGCAGGGAGCGCCCCGGTCAGGCCCAGCCGCCATGCGAGGGCTACGAAGGTCATGGCGGTGACCAGGGCAACCGCATATCTGCGGCCGACGGACAACTCCCCGCAGTAGCGCTCTGTCACTGGTGCCATGAGCCACCCGACGCCGAGTCCGGCAACTGCCAGCAGCGGCGTGATCCAGAGGTCCACGATGGGGGTCGCCTACTGCTTCCCGAACCGGGCCAGTAGACGGGTGAAGCCCACCGGGTCGTCGATGATCTTCTTGACGATGACGGAGGCGTTCTCCCGCAACGGCGGCAACGGTCCTGTGTAAGTGATGTCCGCGAAGGTAGGCACGATCAACCGGGCGATGATCGTCGCCCCCCCCATGGCGGCCGATGGCCTGCTTTCCGGTGCTCTCGTTGCAGAGATCGCGCCGACGCTTGAGATCCTCACGCTCCTGCGCGGTCAGCTCGTCGTCCTTCTTCAGCTGGCAATCCCTTGTCGAATCGACCTTCACCGTCCGGCCGAGCAGCCCAGAAAGATGGACCTCGCCCACCAGATCGTGTCGTTCTTCTGAGCGTAGCGGCGCGCTGACGGACCGGGGACCGTCGTGGAGCATCCAGGCCGCGATGCCATCGGGGGAGATCCCCTGGAGGGCGAGGTCCACCGCCTGGTCCCGTAGCGGCGCGAGAGCACTTAACGCCGGGGCGTCCGCCCCGTCCACGCCTTGGTCCATAGAGGCCTGCGCGCTTCGGGTGAACAGGAGCATCGCCCATCACGAATGCCATGCCCACGACCAGAATCGCCGTGGCCGCACCTTCATCGCCGTGGCGCCTATTGCCAGGGGGTTCAGCATTCCGGATCCCATCCGCGCGCTTCGGACGCGACAACGCTTCCGGCCACGCCTTCTGCGGACGCCGCCGGCAGTCCACAATTGGCCAAGCTGGTGACGCTGAAGGACATCAGAGCGCATCAGTGCGCTCCAGACCATCGCGGACTACAACGGAGACAACCGCGCCGCCGGTGAGCCCGGCTTTGAGGTCTCGGTGAAGTACGTCGTCAAGCAGCTCACGAAGGCGGGCTATCAGCCGCAGGTCCAGGACTTCCCGTTCTGCTATTTCAAGGAGAAGTCCTGCGGTATTCGGCCAAACGGCTCCGACCCCGACCACGTACGTCTATGACGCCGACTACGCCACGCTGCAGTACTCCGGCAACGCTGACGTGACGGCCACGGCGGCCGCGGTCGACCCCAGTGCCGGAGGTGTGGGCAGCGGCTGCGAGTCCGCGGACTTCACGGGCAGCCGGCGCGCCGCCGCGGTGCTGATCTACCAGCGGCGTGCGCTTCGCCTTCTGGAGTGCCGAGGAGGAAGGCCTGATCGGCTCCGGATCCTACGTGTCCCACCTCAGCGATCAGGAGAAGGCCAAGATCGCTCTCAACCTCGATTACCACATGCTCGGCTCGCGGAACGGCATCCGCGGCTTCTATGACGCAACGATTCCCTCGGCGCAGGTACTAACCCGCCGGCCGCCTCGGGACGATGCCGCGTAGGCGGCCCAGCCCTTCAGCCTACAGCCCATCCGCTGACGCTCACCGCCAGGCGCGTCCCCGGTCCGGGGCGCGCCTGGCGCTATCCCTGCTTCGGGAGCACCGCCGGGTACGACGAGGGTCACAGGCGAGTCGCCCCGCCCACGTCCGGCAAACTCTTCTAAAGTCGGCTTGCCCGCATTGACAGCACTCCCCCCGCAGCCCAGGAGACGGCGATGACGACCCCACAGGACCCCGACAGGCCGCACCGCCCCACCGGCCCCGGTCGGCCTCCAGGACCGTACGACCCCCGGCAGAACCCGACCGGCCCAGGACCAGTCCCCGACCCAGGCCCGTATCCCGGTGGGCCCTCCGGACCACGCATGGGTCAGCCGTCCCAGGGCTGGGTGCCGCAGCCGGGGGCGGCCGAGCGGGACTATTCCGGTAAAGGGTTCCTGGCCGCGCTGCTCGATACCAACTTCGAGCACTTGATCACGCCGAAACTCATCAAGCTTTTCTACACGCTGTCCCTCGTACTTATTACGCTGTCCGCGCTGATAATGATCGCTTTTGGCGTGTGGGTGTTCCAGTACGGCTGGGTCCTCGGCCTCATGGCATTTGTCTTCACTCCGCTGATTTGGCTTTTCGAGGTCGTGCTCGTACGGATCTTCATGGAAGCCGTCATCGTCCGCTTCAAGGGCGTCGAGCACCTACGTGCGCTCAAAGAGCGGGAGCCGAAACGCTCCTGAGGCGGCTTCACTCCACAGCACCACGTCATGCGCCGCTCAGCGGCCACACCGGTCCGGCAGAGGCCGGCCCGGCACCGTTCCGGAGGAGACCCGGCTCGGCATAGGCAACACCTATCCCTGGTCTAGCCATCTGCGTATCGCGCCGTCCGCCCGGGTTACATGTAATCGACTAATACGGCCGGTCGGTTAACGGGCCCGCCAGCCGACCGCCATCCCCGCTGGACGTTCGTCGCCTCTCGCCTCCTTCGTCCATCGTCCGACCCTCGTCCCCTGGCAGGTGACCCCCATGCCATCCGCTAACCGGATGCCCGCACGGCGATTTCGCGGAAGCCCCTTCGCCGCGGGCTTCGCCTCAGTCGCCGGCTGGTCCTTCGACCTCTTCGATCTGTTCATCGTGCTGTACGTCGCGGGAGCGGTCGGAAAGCAGATCTTCCCCTCGTCCCGGCCGACCCTCAGTCTCGCGGCGGTGTTCGCCTCCTTCGCGGTGAGCGTGCTGCTCCGCCCGATCGGCGCCGCAATCTTCGGGCAGTACGCGGACCGGCATGGGCGCAAGCGCACGCTGGTGACCGTGCTGTCCGGTGTCGGCGTCTCGACCGCGCTGATGGGTCTCGTCCCCACCTACAGCGCTGTCGGCCTGTTCGCGCCGGCCCTGTTCCTGCTGCTGCGGGTCGTCCAGGGCGTGTTCGTCGGCGGCGTGGTGGCCTCGACGCACACACTCGGGACGGAGAGCGTGGCACCGCATCGGCGTGGGCTGATGTCCGGCCTGGTCGGCGGCTCCGGCAGCGCCATCGGCGCGGCGATGGCCAGCGTGCTGTACCTCGGCGTCTCGGCCGCCTTCCCCGGCGAGGCGTTCAACGTCTGGGGCTGGCGGGTGATGTTCTTCTCCGGGCTTGTCGCGGCCCTGCTCAGCTTCGTGACAGCCGTGAGCGTCGAGGAGTCGCCGGCCTGGCGCGAGGCCGCCGACCGGGCCAGCACCCCCGTACCGCTGCGCGCCCTGGTCGCGCGCGGCGAGCGCGGGCGGTTCGCGGTCAACCTCGCGGTGGCCGCGGGCGCCGGCGGGATGTACTACCTCACCGCCGGATACCTGCCGACCTTCGTCGACAAGATCAACGGACTCGCCCCCTCTCCGAAGGGCGGGCTCCTGCTGGCCAGCAGCCTGATCGTCCTGATCTCCGCGCCGCTGGCGGGGATGGCCAGCCAGCGTTTCGGCCGCCGGAGGACCATGCTCACGCTCGGCGCCGTCAACATCGTCGTCGCACCGCTGCTGCTGTGGCGGATGTCCAAGCTCGGAGCCGACGACCTGGGCACGCTGACCCTCACCGCGATGGCGCTCACGTTCATCGCCGGCGGCTGCCACGCACCCGTGATCGCCTATCTTAACGAGCGTTATCCGACAGCGCTGCGCGCACGTGGTACGGCGCTGTGCTGGAACATCGGGTTCATGTTCGGTGGCCTCCTGCCCACGTTCGTCAGCCTGGCCAGCCCCGAACTGCGCGATATCCCGTCGCGTCTCATCGGTTTCGTGATCGGCGTGCTCGTCATCTATCTGGCCGCCAACCTGATCAGCCCGGAGACCCGCGACCTGACCCTCGCGCACCGGCCGCGGCCGGACACCGAGGGCGGTCCGATCGCCTCCGCGGAGCCGGCCGCCGAAGCGTCCGCGTGACCCGCGGACGACGACACAGACAAAACCCGCAACAGAGAAGAGGAACCCCCATGGAGGACCGTTCATCCGCGATCCCGGGCATGCTGACCGGTCAGACGGTCATCGTCACCGGGGCCACCGGGGAGATCGGTGCCGCCTACGCCGCGGCCTTCGCCCGGTCCGGTGCCGACGTGCTCGCCACCGACCTGCCGGGAGCGCGTGACGCCGGTGAGGCGCTCGCCGCCAAGATCACCGCGGAGGGGCACGGCCGGGCCGTGTTCGTCCCCGGGGACGTCACCGACGACTCGGATCTAGCCGACGTCGTACGGACCGCACAGGAGCGGTTCGGCGGTGTCGACGCACTGGTCAACAACGCGGCGCTCTACCAGGCGATCGGCACCAAGCGCCCGCTGACCGAGCTCACCAACGCCGACTGGGACCGGGTCCTGACGGTCAACGTGCGCGGCACCTGGCAGGCCATCAAGGCGGCCGTTCCGGCGATGCGCGAACACGGGGGCGGCCGGATCGTCAACATCGCCTCCACGGTCGCACGGTCGGGAGCGTCCGGCTTCGCCCACTATGTGGCGTCCAAGGCGGCCGTCGAGGGCCTGACCCGGGCCGCCGCGCGGGAGCTCGGGCAGTACGGGATCACGGTCAACGCGGTCGCCCCAGGCCTGGTCGACGACGAGGCCAGCAGGACGCTGAACAGCGGTGACTACCTCGCGCAGGCGGCCGGTGGCCGCTCGATCTCCCGTGGCATGCGCCCCGACGACCTGGTCGGTGCCGTTCTGTGGCTCTGCTCGCCGTCGAGCGGATTCATCAGCGGGCAGACGCTCATCGTCGATGGAGGACAGGTCTTCGGATGACAAGCACGGACAACGCGCCGGCGGACGAGCGGGAGGACGCCCGCCCGATCGACCCGGCCACCCTCGAGCCCCTAGGGCACCTGCCCGCCACCTCGCCCGCGGAGCTGGACGAGTCGGCCCAGGCCGCGGCCGCGCTGGCGCGCACGCGCTGGGCCAGAGACGGCAGGTGGCGGGCGGACGTGCTCCGCGCCTGGGCGGAGGCGCTCCGCGCACACGGTGACTCATTGGCCGCGGCACTGGTCGCCGAGACCGGCAAGCCCGTCACCGAGGCCCGTGCCGAAGTCGCCGGCGCCGTCGAGGCCCTGACCTACAACGCCGGTCTCGCCCGGCACCTCGGCGGCGCCGCCGGGACCCTTCCGGACGGAAGCGTCGCGCACCTGATCCGGGAGCCCGTCGGGCTGACCGCCTTCATCGTTCCGTGGAACTGGCCCGTCCTCCTGCTCTTCCGTGACCTCGCGCCGGCGCTCGCCGCCGGTGTCACCGCGCTGGTGAAGCCCGCTCTGCAGACGTCCCTGGTCACCGAGCGGGTGATCGCGCTGGGCCGCGACGCCGGGCTGCCGGCCGACGCCGTACGCCTGGTGATCGGGGACGTGGCGGCGGGCCGGGCCATCATCGCGCACCCGGCGCTGCGCGCGGTCGCGTTCACCGGATCCACCGCGGTCGGCACCGAGATCATGCGCGACGCCGCTCGCGGGATGAAGCGCACCCTCCTGGAACTGGGCGGCAAGGGCGCCGCGGTGGTGTTCGCCGACACCGACGTCCCCCGGGCGGTGGAAACACTGGTGCCGTCGATCATCATCACCGCGGGGCAGATGTGCATGGCCTGCACCCGGATCCTGGTGCAGCGCCCGCTCTTCGAGGAGGTGCGAGAACGGCTGCTCGAGGGGCTCGGGGAAATGCGCATCGGCGATCCGCGCGATGAGCGCACCCGGGTCGGGCCGCTGATCTCGGCAGGACAGCGTGCCCGGGTCGAGCGTTACCTGTCCCGCGGCGGCGCCACGGTGCTCGGTGGTGAACGCGTGCAACCGGACGGACTGCCCGGACACTTCCTGACTCCGGCGGTGGTGACCGACGTGGACGTCCAGTCGCCGATCGTGCAGGAGGACATCTTCGGACCGGTGGTGACGCTGGAGACCTTCGACACCGAACAGGACGCGATCAAGCTCGCAAACGCCACGCCGTACGGTCTCGCCTCGTCCGTTTGGACCTCCGACATCGACCGGGCCTGGCGGATGAGCCGCGCCATCGAGGCCGGAACGGTCTGGGTGAACGGCTACAACCGCTCCTATCCGGAGATGCCGAGCGGCGGCTACAAGTTGTCCGGACTCGGCCGCACCCGCGGCGTCGCCGGCCTCGAACTGTTCACCGAGCTCAAGCATGTGCACTTCAGCCTGACCGAGCCGCCCTTCGAGGAGGATCGATGACCACCGGCGACAAGGCCTGGCCGGCCGAACGCAGCCTTCGCTCCTGGCTCGCGGTGCTGCAGAGCAGAGGTGTCCTCGGGGCCGTACGGTCGGCCATCGAGCCTGACACTGCCCTGAGCGCGGTGCTGGAAGAGGCGGACGGCCGGCGCGCCGTGCTCTTCACCGACGTTGCCGGCGCGGACTATCCGGCGGTCGGCAACCTGGTGGCCGACCGGGCACAGCTCGCGCTCGCGATGGGGTGCGAGGTGGACGGCGTGGCCGAACGGTTCCTGACGGCCCTGGAGCAGCCGATCCCCTGGCGGGAGGTGCCGGCCGGGGATGCGCCCGTACTGGCCCATCGGATGACCGGCGAACGGCTGCTTTCGGCGCTGCCCCTGGCCCTGCAGCATGAACGGGACGCCGGGCGTTACGTCACTTCGGCACTCCTGTGCGTTCGGGACCCGGAGACCGGGGCGACGAATCTGTCGATCAACCGGATGCTCGCGGTGGGCGAGCGGGAACTTCGCGCTTTGCTGCTCCCCGGACGGCTACGGCAGATTTTCGACGAGGCCGAGGCCGAGGGGCGCGCCCTCGAGGTCGGCATCGCCATCGGGGTGGATCCGCTGCTGACCCTGGCCAGTCAGGCCCCCGCCGATCGGGACCTGGACGACCTCGCGGTCGCCGGCGCGTTGTACGGCGAGCCGCTCCGCGCGGTACAGACACCTACCATCGACGTGATCGTCCCCGCCGAGGCGGAATTCCTGCTCGAAGGCCGGTTCCGGGTCGGCGAACGCGCCCCCGAAGGCCCGTTCGGCGAGTTCCCCCTCACCTATGGCGCCGGCGGACCCGCGCCGGTCATCGACCTTGTGGCCGCCTGGCACCGGCCCGAGCCGGTGTTCCAGACGATCCTGTCCGGCGGCCGGGAGCACTTCTACGCCGGTGGCATTCCGCGCGAGGCCGAGCTGCTGCGCGGCCTGCGGCGATGCGGCGTGAAGGTCGCGGACGTACGCATGACCGAGGACGGGTCGTGCCGATTCCACGCGGTGATATCGCTGCGCGATCCCGCCCCCGGCGCCGCTGTGCACGCGCTTCTGACCGTCTTCGCCATCAATCCCGTGATCAAGCACGCGATCGTGGTGGACCACGACGTGGACGTCTTCGATGACGAGCAGATCGGCTGGGCGGTGGCCACCCGGGTCCAGGCCGACCGTGACGTGCTGATCATCCCGGGAGCCCGCGGGAGCAGCCTCGATCCCTCGGCCCCTGACGGCGTCGCGGCGAAGATGGGCATCGACGCCACCGCACCGGCGGGAGACCGGGAGCGGCACGCCCAGATGCGGACCCCGACGCCCGACGGCGACCTTCTGGCCCGCTATCTGACCGAGGCCGGGCTGACATGACGTCCTCAGACTCCGGGGTCCGGCGGGTCGTGGTGGCCATCACCGGCGCGTCCGGCGCCGTGTTCGGGATCCGGGCGCTGGAGATGATGCGGGAGCTCCCCGATGTGGAGACCCACCTGATTATCACCAAGAACGGCCGGGCCACGGTCGGCTACGAAACCGACCGCACCGTCGCCGAGGTACGCGCCCTGGCCGACGTGGTGCACTCCGACGGCGACCTCGGCTCGGCCGTGTCCAGCGGATCGTTCCGGACCGAGGGCATGCTGGTCGCCCCTTGTAGCGTCAAGACGCTGTCGGGGATCGCCAACAGCTTCGACGACTCGCTCGCCGTCCGTGCCGCAGACGTCACGCTCAAGGAACGTCGCCGGCTGATCCTGCTGCTGCGGGAGACGCCACTGCACGCGGGGCATTTGCGGCTGATGACCGAGGTCACGTCGGCCGGTGCCATCGTGATGCCGCCGGTGCCTGCCTTCTACACCCACCCCACGTCGATCGACGACATCGTGGACCACACGGTCGGACGCGCGCTCGATCTGCTCGGTCTGCCCCCCGCGGAACTGCGCCGCTGGGCCGGCGACCGCTACGGAAAGGCGGACAGGACCGTCGGAGGGGTCTCGATCTAGCCGATCGAGTGCGGTGAGGCAGACTCCAGCAGCAACTGGAGAAATGTGTGGGCGGGGGGCGGGAGAGGCTGGTCCGCACGCCACACGACGCCGAGCCGGCGCTCGGCGAAGTCGTCGACGAGCCGGACGGTCGGCGATTCCGCGCCGGCGGCGAGCCGGGGCAGGACCGAGATGCCAATGCCGGCGCGCACCATTCCCCAAACGATGGTCAGCTGACCGGTCTCCACCGGGACTCGCGGCGTGAATCCAACACGCAGGCACATCTGGTCCATCAGGTCGCGCAGCCCCGTGCCTGCCTTCATGGCTACGAACCGCTCATCCGCGAGCTCCCCGAGACCCGCGCTGCTGCGTCCTTCGAGCCGGTGGCCCGGCGGCACCAAGACCACCATCGGCTCCCGGACCAGCAGGCGGGCGCACAGGTCGGTTCGGGTCTGCGGCATCCTGATCATCGCCAAGTCCAGCTGACCGGCATGCACCATCTGCTCGAACTCCCCGGAGACGTCCTGCTCGAGCAACCTCACCTCGATGTCGGGATAACGGCTGTGGAACGAGGCCAGGATGTCGGGCAGCAGCCTGGCGCCGATGCTGGGCAGCACACCGAGGGACACGCGTCCACGACGCAGCCCCTTGACCTCCTCGATCTGCTGGCGCGCCTCGTCGATTTCGAACAGCGCACGCTCGGCGTGTTCCAGGAAGGCCTCACCGGCGGTGGTCAGCACGAGCCCCCGGCCGTTGCGCTGGAACAGGCTCGCGCCCAGTTCCTGCTCCAGCTTGCGGACCTGGACGGACAGCGAGGGCTGTGCCAGGAAGAGGCTGTCGGCCGCTCGCGTGAAACTGCCCTCCCGGGCGACCGCGATCACATATCTCAGCTGATGCAGTTCCACTGATCTCACCTCCCTACGCCGGCCCGTACTCCGGCCCTGGCGGGGCGGGCGATGCCACTGGCCGCCTGAAACATACCGCCTCCGACCAGCGCATTTGCTGCACAAGCCGACCTTCTACGCGCGTCGGACGAACACGTCCCCGGTGCGGGACGAGGCCGACACAGACCCCGTTGTGCTGTGCCGGCCACGGGCACGCGCGTTAGGCTCGCGGGGCACGCGATAACAGGAGCAGGGCTAGTGGCCGAGTTCGAGGAGTCACCGCGCCGGACGCGGCGGGACCCCGGGGTGACGCATGTCGACCAGCCCACGGGCGAGACCCGGCGCGACCCCGGCGTTTCTGCAGCGGCACGGGACACGACCACGCATGACGCAGACCCTGCCGGTCCCCCCTTCATCAGACTGCCGGGTTCGCTCGCACAGCGGTTCATCGTCGTCGGCGAGCTGCCGGTGCAGGGCGCCGAGTCCGACCTGGTCCTGGTGCGCTCACCCGCCGGATCGGCCACCGCAGGCACGGAATACGTAGTCAAGATCTTCCGGCGCGGCTACGGCGCGGACCGTGAGGTCTGGCAGAAGCTCCCCGCGCTGAATTCGGACCATGTCGTACGAATCCTGGAGACCGGCCACGCGGGCGGCCGGGACTACGAGGTCATCGAGTACGCCCCGGCCGGGAACCTGCGGCCCCTCATCTCCGACGGAGTCCCGGTCGCCGAGGTCGTGTCGCAGCTCGCGGCCGGGCTGGACTGCCTGCACAGGGCCGGCATCGTCCATCGCGACCTCAAGCCTGAGAACGTGCTCATGGCCGCCGTGCAGCCGCTGCGGCTCGTCATCACCGACTTCGGCCTGAGCAAGGTGATCGACCAGAGCGTCGTGTTCGCCTCGTCCTCCCGCACGCTGTCCTATGCCGCGCCGGAATCCTTGTCCGGCCAGGTGTCCCCGGCCCGTGACTGGTGGTCGCTCGGCATGATCGTGCGAGAGGCGGTGACCGGCCGCCCGCCCTTCCACGGGATGAGTGAGACCGCGGTGGTCGACCATCTGGCCACTCGGGCCGTGGACAACGGCGACATTCCGGATGCGCGGCTGCGGCTGCTGTGTCAGGGACTCCTCACCCGCGATCCGCGCCGGCGATGGGGCGCCCCGGAAGTAGCCGAGTGGCTAGAGGGCGGGTCACCGGCGGTGGCGGTGGAACCCGCGCCGGAGGGCAGGGAGGCGGCCGGTGCGGGACTACCGTTCTCCGGGCGGCGCTATACCGGTCGTGCCGAGCTCGCCCGGGCGCTGGTGGAGAACTGGGACACCGCGGCCCGCTACTTCTTCGGCCGTGGCGAGGGCAGTGAAGCATGGCGGTCCCTGCGGGACTGGCTGGGTGGTCACGAAGACGACAGCCGGATCGCCTTGGTGGACACCCACCTCACGGCGGCCCTGCCGCCGGATGTGAAGCTGCTGCACCTCGTCCGCTGGCTCGATCCCGGACTGCCTCCGCACTACCTCGGGCACCGGATCACCACGGAGGACCTGGCGGGCCTGGTGGCGCTGGCCAGCGACCCGGCACATGCGGATCACCAGACGGCCTGTGCCATCGGGCGGTCCCTGTGGGAGCACGATCTGCTTCCGGTGCTGGCCGGCTTCGCCGACGCGTCCGAACTCGTCGAGATCGACGCGCGCTGGCGAGGACGGGTGAGTGCGTGGAACGAGCTGGCCGGATGGCTGCGGGACCAGATCCCACCAGCCGTGACCGGTCGGCTGCCACGGGCTGGGGCAGCCGGGCACGACGACCCACCTGTTGTGCTGCTGACCTTGCTCGCCCTGGCGGCCCTCCCGGTGGAGACGAGCCGTGCCCTCGCCGACGCCGCGGCCCGGATCACCGCCTCTGTGCGCGAGCCTGTGCCGTGGTTTCGCCGGCTGGCCGACGGGGCCGGCGACGATCCTCTCCGGCTGTTCGCCGTCGTACGCATGGCACCGGACGCCATCGTGGAGGTCGAGTCGCAACGGCGCGACGCGCGGGCCGCCGAGCAACAGGCCGTCGCCCGGCGACGTCACTGGGCGGAGGGCGAACACCGGCGCTTGGCGGGCCGCGGTTCCGCCATCACCCGTGCCGTCCTCTGGTCGCTGCCACTGCTCGTTATCTGGCCGCTGGGAAGCCTGATCTTGAGGGCCATCCTCATAGGAGGAGGCGGGGAGAGCATCCATGGCGCCGGCCGCGATACCGACCCCCTCGTGGTCTTTCTCGTGCTGTCGGTCTGCGCCTGGGCTGCTCAGACCGCGATCGAGGCGGTCGTAGCGGCGAGGCAGGCCGCCGACTATCTTCCACTCGGGCTGTGGTGGGGCATCGCCAGGGTCTTCGGCCGCGCCGGCAAAGGACTGTCCCGTGCGTCAACGGCGATGTCCGGTGTAGCGCGGGGGCCGAACAGGCGCGGGCATGGCTGCCTGGTTCTGCTCGCCGCGGGACTCCCGCTTCTACTCCTTATCGTCATACTGCCTGCCTTCATGGCGGTGGCTTGGCTCCTTTGGATCGCAGTCCTGGTGCTGGTGCCCTTCGGGCACGGGCTGGCTGCGGCGCTGCGGCTGTACAAGTGGAGACGAACGCATGAACAGGCCAAGCGAGAAGCTCTAGGGATGGCGATGTGAGCAGTGGCGTTGAGGCGGAGATCGCGCTGGACGCGGCGGTGGTGCTCAGCCTCGGGACTAACAGGCTGCTCGGCGGTGCCGCCGGACTGGCAGCCGGCGGGGCC
>JAOPYH010000381.1 GCA_025964715.1 Streptosporangiaceae bacterium
GCGGTCGTTGGGCACCTCGAGCTCGAGGTTGGGCTGGGGGAGGGGCGTCGGCCCGTCCGGCTGGAACTGCCAGCGGATCAGGCGCGACCCGACGTGCTGGGCCTGCCCGACGTTCCAGGGCATCAGCATCGGCCGGAGCTGTTCGCGGATGCTCTCGCGATTGACCGCTGCGACCATCCGGGCGAGGGGCAGCATCCGGAGGAGCGGGCTGCTGAGCGGCGCCGACCCTCCGGGGATAGCAGCCACGTGCAGCTCTCGAACGAGGATCGGGGCCTGCGGGTCGTCGCTTTCTGGACCGAAGCGGAGCAGGACGACTAGGCCGGCCCGAGCCGTGTCGGGGGAGTGCAGGGCGGCCCAGCCGGACGGTCCCCCGATGTCGAAGGTGAGGACCTCCGACCCGTCGACGCTGAGCGGCACCGTCAGCGGAGGCGGCTCGAGATCGCGGATGTTCACGGGCTCGACCGTAAAGCCTCCGTCCCGTTTGGTCAACACCGGCACACCTAGACGTCTACGCGTGCCGCTGTTGACTAACCACATCCGCGTAACTACGTTCCTAGGCATGACGTCTACACGTGCCGTCGTGGACGGCGACGATCTGGTCACCCGCGTCCGGGCCAGCCAGCTCCCGGCGCCCGCGGTCAGGCGTGCCATCCGGCGACGAGCCGGCGCACCCCTTCGCGAGATGGGCAAGGCGCTCGGCGTCAGCCCCATGACGGTGCTCCGTTGGGAGCAGGGAAGCACCGAGCCCCGGCTGGAAAACGCGATCGCCTACCGGCGACTGCTCGATGCCCTACACGAGGCGACGCGGTGAACCGCGCCGAGCTGCTCGCCCTCCCGCCGACCGTCGACATTCCGGTCGCCGCGAAGGCCCTCGGCATCGGCCGGACGCTCGCCTACCAGCTGGTCCGCGCCCACCAGTTCCCAGTGCCCGTGCTGCGCCTCGGCACCCGCTACCGCGTGGTCACCAGCGCCCTGTTGGCCGCGCTCGAGGTCACCCCGGACGAGCGGGACGGCCCTGCGGCCGTGCCAACCGGGCTGCGGCCGGTCTCCGGCCTGTGAACAGGGGCGCCGGGTCCGCCACAGACCCGGCCGCCGCCCACCACCGAACCCCAGACATCACCTGGAGCACCCCCCATGATGACAGCCCTGTCGAGAGACAGCCTCGACGGCGACACCGACACCCTGGTCTTCGAGCCGCGACGGCACACCGTCCGCGTGCACGGCCAGCGCGTCCCCAGTCTGTTCAACCGCTGTGGCGTCGACCGGCGGCAGTGGAACCACCTCGAACGCTGCTGGATGGCCCCCATCCAGTTCCTGCCGGCGCTGCTCGAGCGGGCCGAGAAGGACCACCGGAACGTCATCATCGAGGACCACGCCGACCAGGACGTGCCCCGGCAGGCGTCGGCATGACCGCCCGGCACCTGCGGCTCGTGGACCCCGACCACGAGATCCCCGCGCCGGCGGTCGAAACCACCCGGAGCGCCGTTGTCGACCTGGGCCAGAAGTACGTCCTTGAGCTCTTCGACGCCCTGCTCGCGCTCAGCGCGGTCCACGACGACCCGGCCGCGGCACTCACCGACCTGCGGGAGCTGCGCCGCAACGCCGTGCACGTCACCGGCTACGTCTTCGACAACGTCATCGAGAACTACGCCAAGCGCCAGGCGTGCGCCCGATGAGCGGGCCCGCGGTCCTCACCGCCGAACAGGCCTACGTCGGCGCCCTTCTGTGGCTCGACGCCCCGCAGGCCATCGCCGCGCACCCCTGGCTGACGGCCGAGGACTTCGCCGACCCGCAGCTGGCCGCCGTGCACACCCTCGCCGGCGCGCTCGCCGCCCAGGGTGTCGCACCCGACCCGGCCGCCGTCCTCGCCCTGGCCCGCGCCTCCGGGATGCTCACCACCGCGCAGAGCCACCGGGCGCTCGGCGAGCAGCTGATCGAGCTGTACGACCACCGGGCCACCGTGCCGGCCAACGTCCGCTTCTACGCCGTCAACGCCCTCACCGACACGTACCGCCGGCGCATGACCGAGATGGCCACCCGGCTCGCGCAGATCGCCGGCCACGCCGACCTCGACGAACTCAACCGGGTCCGCGACCGCGAGACCGAGCACCTCCAGCGACTCCACGCACGGCTCACCACCCTGCAGCAGCCTCAAATCCTCCGATCGGTAGCCGCATGAGCTCTCTCGCCCGCCTCCCCGACCCCTGGGCCACCACCCCGCCGGCGGAGGAGCCGCCCGATGAGCCACCCGCGCGGCCGCGGCTTGACCGGGACCCGCTGCCCCACGAGCCGTTGACCGACCTCGGCAACGCACGGCGCCTTGTCGCCGTCTACGGGTCACGGCTGCGCTACGTCGGCTCCTGGCGGCGCTGGCTGGCCTGGGACGGTCGCGTGTGGGCCGAGGACGTCACCGGCGAAGCCCACCGCTGCGCCAAGGCCATCGGCCGCGCCCTCCAGATCGAAGCCACCGGCCTCGAGCCGGGGGATGCCCGGAAGGCCTACCGCAAGGCCGCGGACCGCGCCGAGTCAGCCGCCGGCGTCGCCGCGACACTGGCCCTGGCCGCCACCGAACCTGAAATCGCCATCCGCCACGAGCAGCTCGACGCCGACCCTTGGCTGCTCAACGTCGCCAACGGCATCCTCGACCTGCGTGACCGGCGACTGTCGCCGCACGATCCGGCTCAACTGCTCACCCGGATCACCACCGCCGCCTACGAGCCCGACGCGGCACGGGAGGCGTTCGACGGTTTCCTCGCCCGCATCCAACCGGACCCAGGGATGCGCTCCTTCCTGAGCCGGCTGCTCGGCCATGCCCTCCTCGGCAAGGTCGTCGAGCAGGTCATGCCGGTCCTCCACGGTGCCGGTGCCAACGGCAAGAGCGTCCTCGTCGAGACGGTTCTCTCGGCCCTCGGTGACTACGGCGCCACCGGCGACCCGGCACTGCTGACCGACACGGGCAACCCGCACCCCACCGGCGTCGCGGACCTGTTCGGCCGGCGCCTCGTCGCCATCCACGAGACCGACGCCGGCCGCCGCCTCGCTGAAGGCACCGTGAAGCGGCTCACCGGCGAGACCCGCGTCAAGGCCCGCCGTATGCGCGAAGACTTCTGGGAGTTCCAGGCCAGCCACACCCTGCTGATGATCACCAACCATCGGCCCG
>JAOPYH010000393.1 GCA_025964715.1 Streptosporangiaceae bacterium
TGATCACAGGAGGTACCGGCGCCCTCGGATCCCACGTCGCCCGCTGGGCCGCGCGGCAGGGCGCCGCGCACCTCGTCCTGACCAGCCGCCGCGGCACGGAGGCCCCGCAGGCCGCCGACCTGCGCGACGAACTGACCGCCCTGGGCGCCCGGGTGACGATCGCCGCCTGTGACGTCGCCGAGAGGGAGCAGCTCGCCGCCGTCCTCGCGACGCTCGACGACACCGAGCCGCTGACCGCCGTCGTACACGCCGCAGGCGTCACCCAGCCGGAGGTCCCGACCGGCGAGATGTCCACCTCCGACCTCGCCCGCATCATCCGGGTGAAGACCGAGGGCGCCCGCAACCTGGACGCCCTCACGGCCGACCACGACCTGGACGCCTTCGTACTGTTCTCCTCCGGAGCCGGTACCTGGGGCGACGCGGGCAAGGCCGGATACGCCGCCGCCAACGCCTACCTGGACGCCTTCGCGCAAGCCCGGCGCGCCCGCGGCGCGGTCGCCACGTCGGTCGCCTGGGGAGCCTGGGACGGCGGCGGCATGGTCGAGGGCGACGTCGCCGACCTGCTCACCCGGCGCGGCATGCGTCTGATGCGCCCCGAGGCGGCCGTCCGTGCCCTGGCCCTCGCGGTCGGCAACGGCGATACGGCCGTCGCCATCGCCTCCATCGACCTCGCCCGCTTCCTGCCGCTCTACACCATGACGCGGGACCGCCGGCTCGTCGCGGAGCTCACCGCCGCACAACCGCTGTCGCCACAGGGCGAGCTGGGCGCAGCACCCGGGCGGGAGCGGACCGATGCACTCGCCGACCGACTCGCCGGACTGTCCGCCGAAGAGCGGGAGACCACACTCGTGGACGTCGTCCGGCGGGAGGCCGCCGCCGTCCTCAAGGCCGGGCGACCCGAGGAAATCCGCCCACGCCGCGCCTTCAAGGAACTCGGCTTCGACTCCCTGACGGCGCTGGAGTTCCGCAACAGGCTCAACACGGCGACCGGACTGCGGCTGCCCGCGACCCTGGTCTTCGACTATCCCACCCCGGCCTCACTCGCCCGCCACCTGCGGGACGAACTGTCCGGCGGGACCAATGACGTACTCGCCGAACTGGACCGGCTGGAGGCCGGCCTGTCGGCTCTGCCGGACGAGGAGTGGGCCCGCCTGGACGTGGCCGCCCGGCTGCGAGCGCTGCTGCGCCGGGCCGATCAGACAGCAGAATCCGCCGACCCGCGCGAAGACCTCGCGGCGGCGACCAACGATGAGATCTTCGACCTGATCGACCGGGAGTTGGGCATCCGATGAGCAGTGGCGCGAACGAACAGCGGCTGCGGGATTATCTGAATCGGGTCACCGCGGATCTGCAGACGACCCGCCGGCGACTCCGGGAGCTGGAGGACAGGCGGCGCGAGCCCATCGCGATCGTCTCGATGAGCTGCCGCTTGCCCGGCGCCGACACCCCCGAGGCGTACTGGGAGCTGATCGCGGCCGGGGCCGATCTCGTCGGAGAGCTGCCCACCGACCGCGGCTGGGACCCGGAGCGTCTCTACCACCCCGACCACGACCACCCCGGCACGACCTACACCCGGCACGGCGCGTTCCTCGCCGGGGCCGCCGAGTTCGACTCCGGTTTCTTCGGCATCTCGCCGCGTGAGGCGCTGGCGATGGACCCGCAGCAGCGCCTCCTCCTGGAGACCTCCTGGGAGGCCGTCGAGCGGGCGGGAATCGACGCGGAGACCCTGCGTGGCGAGCGGGCGGGTGTCTTCGTCGGCGCGAGCAACCAGGGCTACGGGGCATCCGTGCGTACGGCTCCGGAAGGTGTCGAAGGCCACCTGCTGACCGGCGGCTCCGGCGCCGTGCTGTCCGGGCGCATCGCCTACAGCCTCGGCCTGGAGGGCCCTGCGGTCACGGTCGACACCATGTGCTCGTCCTCCCTGGTGGCCCTTCACCTGGCGGTGCAGTCCCTGCGTGACGAGGAGTGCTCCCTCGCCCTCGCGGCGGGTGCGACCGTCATGAGCACACCGCGCAACTTCACCGAGTTCAGCCGCCAGGGTGGCCTCGCCGAGGACGGCCGCGTCAAGGCGTTCTCCGACGACGCGGACGGCACCGGCTGGGGCGAGGGTGTCGGCGTGCTCGTCCTGGAGCGGCTGTCGGACGCCCGCCGCAACGGGCACGAGGTCCTGGCCGTGATCCGCGGCTCGGCGGTGAACCAGGACGGCGCGTCCAACGGCCTGACGGCGCCGAGCGGACCGGCCCAGCAGCGGGTGATCCGGCAGGCGCTGGCGAACGCCGGGCTTTCGGCCGCCGACGTGGACGTGGTGGAGGCGCACGGCACCGGCACGACTCTGGGTGACCCCATCGAGGCGCAGGCCCTGCTCGCTACGTACGGGCAGGGACGCCCCGAGGATCGGCCGCTGTGGCTGGGCTCGGTGAAGTCGAACATCGGGCACACGCAGGCTGCGGCGGGTGTCGCTGGCGTGATGAAGATGGTTCTTGCGCTGCGGCACGAGGTTCTGCCCAGGACGTTGCACGCGGGTACGCCGTCGTCGCATGTGGACTGGTCGTCCGGTGCGGTGGAGCTGTTGTCCGAGGCGGTCGAGTGGCCGCGTGAGGAGCGTCCGAGGCGTGCCGGTGTGTCCGCCTTCGGCATCAGCGGTACGAATGCGCATGTGATTGTCGAGGAGGCGCCGCAGGAGGCGGAGGTTCCGGCGCGGGTGTGTGAGGTCGAGTTGCCGGTGGTGCCGTGGCCGGTGTCGGCGCGGTCCCGGGACGGGGTGGCCGCGCAGGCCGGGCGGTTGTTGTCCGGTGTGGGCGGGCTGGAGCCGGTGGATGTGGGGCTGTCGCTTGCCACCACACGGGCGGCTCTGGATCACCGGTCCGTGGTGTTGGGCGCGGATGCTCAGGAGTTGGGTGGGCGGCTGGGGGTGCTGGCGGGTGGTGAGTCGGTGCCGGATGTGGTGTCGGGGGTGGCCGGTGAGGGTCTGACCGGGTTTGTGTTCTCGGGTCAGGGTGGTCAGCGGGTCGGTATGGGTTGTGAGTTGGCGGAAGTGTTCCCGGTGTTCGCGGGGGCGTTGGATGAGGTGTGTGCGCGGTTCGAGGGGTTGT
>JAOPYH010000396.1 GCA_025964715.1 Streptosporangiaceae bacterium
CGGGGGCACGCGGACGTGGTCATGGAGTGAGCTTGGCGCGGCTGGGTGGAAACCACCGCACCGGTCAGGGAGGAGGTGCACGTGTCCGATGACGTACCTGCCGTACGGCTGACGTCGATCACGAAGCGGTTCCCGGGGGTGGTGGCCAACCGGGACATCGATCTCACCATCGCGCGCGGTGAGGTGCACGCCCTCTGTGGCGAGAACGGCGCCGGTAAGTCCACCCTTATGAAGATCCTCTACGGCATGCAACGGCCGGACCAGGGGACCATCGAGATCGACGGCGACCAGGTCGCCTTCCGCTCGCCCGCCGACGCGATTGAGCGCGGCATCGGCATGGTGCACCAGCACTTCAAGCTGGCCGACAACCTCACCGTGCTGGAGAACGTCATCCTCGGCGCCGAGCCGCGCCGGCGCGGCCGCATCGACTTCTCGGCGGCGCGCCGGAAGATCAGTGAGATGGCCCGCTCCTACGGGCTGCGGGTCGACCCCGATGTGCTGGTGGAGACGCTCGGCGTCGGCGACCGGCAGCGGGTGGAGATCCTCAAGGTCCTCTATCGCGGTGCGCGCATCCTGATCCTCGACGAGCCGACCGCCGTCCTCGTGCCCCAGGAGGTCGACGAGCTCTTCGCCAACCTGCGGGAGCTCAAGGCCGAGGGCCTGACCGTGCTGTTCATCTCCCACAAGCTCGACGAGGTCCTCAACGTCGCCGACTCGATCTCGGTCATCCGCCGTGGCACCACTGTCGCGAGCCGTCTCGACCCCAGCACCGTGACCTCCCGCCGGCTCGCCGAGCTCATGGTCGGCTCCGAGCTCCCGACTCCGGAGCTGCGCGAGTCCACGGTGACCGAGGACGTGCAGCTCGAGGTGGACGGGCTCACGCTCCGCGACGCGGGCGACCGCGGCCTGATCGAAGACGTGTCGTTCTCGATCAGGCGTGGCGAGATCGTCGGAATCGCGGGTGTCGAGGGCAACGGCCAGAGCGAACTGATCGAGGCCATCATGGGCCTGCGGCCGGTGGACGTCGGCAGCGTCGCCTACGACGGGCAGGACATCACCCACTGGACGACCCGGCGCCGCCGGGAGGCCGGGGTGGCCTACATCCCCGAGGACCGGCACCGGCACGGGCTCGTCCTCGAGGGCACGCTGTGGGAGAACCGCGTCCTCGGCCACCAGACGCAGCGGCCCAACTCCAGGCGTGTCCTGCGGCGTGGCGGCGTGGACAAGGGCGGTGCCTGGACCGACCGCAAGGGCGCCCGGGCGGACACCGCCCGGATCGTGCGCGACTACGACGTCCGTACCCCCGGGATCGAGGTTCCGGCGGCGGCGCTGTCCGGCGGCAACCAGCAGAAACTCATCGTGGGCCGGGAGATGTCCGGCGAGCCAAAGCTGCTGATCGCCGCCCATCCGACGCGCGGCATCGACGTCGGCGCCCAGGCCGCAATCTGGGAGTACCTCCGTCAGGCCCGCGCCGCGGGGCTGGCCGTACTCCTGATCAGTGCTGATCTCGAGGAACTCATCGGAATGTCCGACACGCTGCACGTCATCTTCCGCGGCCGGTTCGTCGCACAGGTCGATCCCGGCGCGGTCACACCGCAAGAGCTGGGTTCGGCGATGACCGGGGCGGAGAGCACGCCATGACCGAGCCGACCAAGCCCGATCTCGACAAGGCCACGCCGGACACCCCGCCGCACAGCCCGCCGGCCTGGGTCGCGATCCTGCGCGGGCTCGGCCCGCGGCGGCTCGCCCTGCGCATCGGCGCGCCCGCCCTGGCCCTCGCGATCGCGCTCGTCATCAGCATGGTGCTGATGCGGCTGACCGGCGTGGACCCGTTCAACGCGCTGAGCAGCATGTTCGACTATGGCACCACCGACTCCTCGATCGTCGCGATCCTGAACCGGGCCACCAGCTATTACCTGTCGGCGATCGCCGTCGCGATCGGCTTCCGGATGGCGCTGTTCAACATCGGCGTCGACGGGCAGTACCGCATGGCGGCGATGCTCTCCGCCGTCCTCGGTGGCGCGGTGACGCTGCCCGCCCCGTTCGGCCAGCTCCTGGTCATCGTCGCGGCCATGCTGATCGGCGGGCTGTGGGCCGGCATCGCCGGGGTGCTCAAGGTCACCCGCGGCGTGAGCGAGGTCATCTCGACCATCATGCTCAACGCCATCGCGACAGGGCTCATCGCCTACCTGCTCAACCCCAAGCGGCTGGCGGCCGTGCACCCGGGCAGCAACAACGTCGCGACGCCGCAGCTCCCCGAGTCGGGCCGCGTCGGCGCGCTGAACGGGCCGCTGTCGTCGCTCGGCTTGGACCTGCCGGGCCGGCTGTACGGCCTGCTCATCCTGGCCATCGCCGTCGGGATCGTGTTCCATGTGGTGCTCAACCGCACGCGCTTCGGTTTCGACCTGCGGGTGTCCGGGCTGTCGTCCACGGCGGCCCAGGCCAGTGGCGTGGACAGCAGGCGCATGGTGGTCACCACCATGGTGCTGTCGGGCGTGGTGGCCGGGCTGGTGGGCATGCCCGAGCTGCTCGGCGCCTCCTATGAGTACTCGCTGAACTTCCCGGCGGGACTCGGCTTCACCGGCATCACCATCGCGCTGCTCGGCCGCAACCATCCCTTCGGGATCGCCCTCGCCGCGCTGCTCTTCTCCTTCCTCGACCAGTCCTCCGACGTCCTCCAGCTCAACAACACGCCCAAGGAGATCGTCCTGGTGATGCAGGGCGTCGTCGTGCTGACCGTCGTCATCGTCTACGAACTCCTACGGCGATTCGAGATCCGGCTGCAGCAACGCGCGGTCGCCGCCGAACTCGCCGCCGGACACGCACTCGCCGGGGAGCGCGCATGAGCACCACAGTGGCGCAGAAGGTACAGGCGGCCTCGAAGCTGCCGCGGCCCGGCCTGCCCAGGACGCTACTGCTGGTGGCCGGGCTGCTGGTCCTGCTCTCACTGGTCCGGTTGCTCACCGGTGCGCACGACATCACCTCGAGCGGCACCGTCAGCGCCACGCTCCGGCTCGCCATCCCGATCGGACTGGCCGCGCTCGGCGGACTGTGGGCCGAGCGCGCGGGCGTGGTGAACATCGGGCTCGAGGGCATGATGATCCTCGGCACCTGGTGCGGTGCCTGGGCCGGCTACCAGTGGGGCCCCTGGGCCGGGGTGGCGGCCGGCATCCTCGGTGGCGCCCTCGGCGGTCTGGTGCACGCCATCGCGACAGTGACCTTCGGCGTCGACCACATCGTCTCCGGCGTGGCGATCAACATCCTCGGGCTCGGCCTGACGCAGTTCCTCGCCGGGTTGATCTTCAATACCGGTGCGGCCAAGGCCCTCGGCGGCGGAGAGCGGCAGTCCCCGCCCATCGCCCCCATGAAGACCTTCGACCTGCCGGTGCTGGCCGGGGGAGATGTCTTCGGCTGGCGGAGCCCGGACGCGCTCGGCGCACTGGAAGGGCGGCACTGGTTGCTGATCTCCGACCTCGCCGGCATCCTGCGCGGGCTCACCGCGGGCATGTCGCTGCTGACCCTGCTGGTGATCCTGCTGATCCCGGTCACCTACTTCGTGCTCTGGCGCACCGCGTTCGGCCTGCGGATCCGATCCTGCGGAGAGGACCCGTACGCGGCCGAGTCGCTCGGCGTGAACGTCTACCGGATGAAGTACGCCGCCGTCGCCATCTCAGGTGGGTGTGCCGGACTGGCCGGCGCCTTCATCGCGGTGACCTCGACGGTGTACCAGGACGGGCAGACCGGCGGGCGCGGCTACATCGGCCTGGCCGCGATGATTTTCGGTAACTGGCGTCCCGGTGGGCTGGCGATCGGCGCGCTGCTGTTCGGCTACACCGACGCCATGAACCTGCGCAGCGGCGGGGAGTCGGTGCACGCGCTGCTGCTCTTCGTGGCGGTGCTGCTGGCGGGGATCGCGATCTGGCAGTGGATCCGCGGCAACAGGCTCCGGCGTCAGATCGCCGGTCACGACGTCGTCGGCGCCGCCGACCGGCGGGCCGTACGCAACAGCCACCTCGCCGCGGGAATCTCCGTGGTCGTCGCGGCGGCGCTGGCCGTGTGGTTCTGGCGCAGTGACGTCGTGCCCGGGGAGCTGGTCTACTTCACCCCGCATCTGACGACCCTGCTGGTCCTGTCGCTGGCCAGCCAGCGGCTCAGGATGCCCGCCGCCGACGGCCTCATCTACCGTCGCGGTGAAGCGCGATGAGCTGATCCTCGTTTTCATGAGCGACATGAGCTGGAGGCGCACGGGGCGCCGGTTCTCAGGGGGAAGAGCATGATTGAGATCGACTGGACGGCGCTCCGGGAGGCCGCCCGCGCCGCGATGGCCCGGGCCTACGCGCCGTACTCCCGGTTCCCGGTGGGAGCGGCGGCGCTGGTCGACGACGGCCGCGTGGTGACCGGCTGCAACGTCGAGAACGCCTCGTACGGCGTGGGCCTGTGTGCGGAGTGCAGCCTGGTGTCGGACCTGCACGGCGCGGGCAAGTCCGCGCCGGACCCGGCCGGCCCTGCGGGCCGGCCGCGGCTGGTGGCGCTGTCGGTGGTGAAGGGCGACGGCGAGCCCGTGATGCCCTGCGGCAGGTGCCGTCAGCTGCTGTGGGAGCACGGCGGCCCGGATCTGCTGCTGGAGACCGCCCGTGGCATCCTGCCGATGTCGCAGGTGCTCCCGGACGCCTTCGGCCCCGACGATCTCGACCGCTGGAAGGACCGTTGATGGACGCCATCGACATCATCGTCACCAAGCGCGGCGGCGGGCGGCTGTCCGCCGAGCAGATCGACTGGGTCGTCGACGCCTACACGCGCGGTCTCGTGGCCGACGAGCAGATGTCCTCGCTGGCCATGGCGATCCTGCTCAACGGCATGACCCGCGGCGAGATCTCGGCGTGGACGGAGGCGATGATCCGGTCGGGGGACCGGATGGACTGGTCCGGCCTGGACCGGCCCACGACCGACAAGCACTCCACGGGCGGCGTGGGCGACAAGATCACACTGCCGCTGGCCCCCACGGTGGCGGCCTGCGGTGCGGCCGTGCCGCAGCTGTCCGGGCGTGGGCTCGGCCACACCGGCGGCACCCTGGACAAGCTCGAGTCGATCCCGGGCTGGCGGGCCGCACTGTCCACGGACGAGATGCTCCGGGTGCTGCGGAGCACCGGTGCCGTGGTGTGCGCCGCCGGGACAGGGCTGGCGCCCGCGGACCGGAAGCTGTACGCGCTCCGCGACGTGACGGGCACCGTCGAGTCGATCCCGCTCATCGCCTCCTCGATCATGTCCAAGAAGATCGCCGAGGGGACCGGCGCCCTCGTGCTCGACGTGAAGGTCGGGTCGGGCGCCTTCATGAAGTCGGTCGCAGACGCCCGCGAACTCGCTGAGACCATGGTGGCGATCGGAGCCGACCACAGCGTGCGTACGGTCGCGCTGCTCACCGCGATGGATCAGCCGCTCGGCCGAGCCGTCGGCAATGCCGTCGAGGTGGCGGAGTCCGTGGAGGTGCTGAGCGGCGGCGGGCCCGAGGATGTCGTGGAGCTGACCGTGACGCTCGCCCGCGAGATGCTCGCCGCGGCCGGTCTCCAGGGGGGCAAGGACCCGGCCGAGGCGCTGCGCGACGGTTCGGCCATGGACGTCTGGCGCCGCATGATCTCGGCGCAGGGTGGTGATCCCGAGGCCAAGCTGCCCGTGGCGGCGGAGAGCCATGAGGTGAGCGCGCCGGCCACCGGGGTGCTGACCCGGCTCGACGCCTACGGCGTCGGCCTGGCCGCCTGGCGGCTCGGTGCCGGGCGGGCCCGCAAGGAGGACCCGGTGTCGGCCGGAGCGGGGATCATCTGTCATGCCAAGCCGGGAGACCGGGTCACCGCCGGGCAGCCGCTGCTGACGCTCTATGCCGACGACCCCAGTCGCTTCGAGCGGGCATTGCAGGCGCTGGACGGGGCCGTGGAGGTGGGTACGGGCGGTGCCCCGGACCTTCTCCCGCTCATCATCGACCGCATCGGCTGAGCGCCGATGAGCCGACCGGCCGAGCCGGCGCAGAGGGTAACGTTCGGCCTGTGACGACTCAGCCGAGCCTGGACGACATCCGACGGGCACCGAAGGTGCTACTGCACGATCACCTCGACGGGGGGCTACGCCCCGAGACCATCGTCGACCTGGCCCGCGACGGCGGATACGACGCGCTGCCCTCCACCGATCCGGGCAACCTGCGCACGTGGTTCACCGAGGCGTCGGACTCGGGATCGCTGGAGCGCTACCTGGAGACGTTCTCGCACACCGTCGGCGTGATGCAGTCGGCCGAGGCGCTCAGGCGCGTCGCACAGGAGTGTGCCGAGGATCTCGCCGCGGACGGCGTCGTCTACGCCGAGGTCCGTTACGCGCCCGAGCAGCACACCCGCGACGGGCTCACCCTCGAGCAGGTGGTCGAGTCGGTCCTCGAGGGCTTCGCCGAGGGCTCCCGGCGGCACGGCATCCGGGTCGGTACCCTGCTCACCGCGATGCGGCACCAGGCCCGCAGCCGCGAGATCGCCGAACTGGCCGTACGTTACCGGGACGCCGGCGTGGTCGGCTTCGACATCGCCGGGGCCGAGGCGGGCTATCCGCCCACCCGGCACCTCGACGCGTTCGAGTACCTCCAGCGGGAGAACTCGCACTTCACCATCCACGCCGGGGAGGCCTTCGGCCTGCCGTCGATCTGGCAGGCGATCCAGTGGTGCGGCGCGGACCGCCTCGGGCACGGCGTGCGGATCGTCGACGACATCACCGACCGGGACGCCGACGCGCCCGAGCTCGGCCGGCTCGCCGCCTATGTCCGGGACAAGCGGATCCCGCTGGAGATGTGCCCGACCTCCAACATCCAGACCGGTGCCGCCAAGTCGATCGCGGAGCACCCGATCGGGCTCCTGCGCAGCCTCTATTTCAGGGTCACCGTCAACACCGACAACCGGCTGATGAGCGGCACGACCCTCTCGGAGGAGTTCGCCAAGCTCACGGACGCCTTCGGCTACGACTGGGACGACCTGCAGTGGTTCACGGTCAACGCGATGAAGTCGGCGTTCATCAGCTTCGACGAGCGCCTCGAGCTCATCAACGGCGTCATCAAGCCCGGGTTCGCGCAGCTGAAGTGGCGCGGCGACAGGCCGGTCGGATGAGCGCGCCGGAGCGGGCCGTCCCTCGCGGGTCGACCGGGATGAAGCCGAAGGTCTTCCGCTCGAACGGGGCCAGGCTGGTGGCCTGGGCCTGGATGGCGTTCGCTGGCCTGAACCTTGTGGACGTCGCGGTGCGGGGCCATGACCGCGCGGGACTGATGGCCGCCGCGGTGCTGCTGCTGGGGTGCGGCCTGGCCTATGGCTTCGGTCTGCGTCCCCGCATCGTGGCCGACGACGCGGGGGTGCGGCTGCACAACCCGCTGCGTGACGTCCGCGTCCCCTGGCCGGCCCTGCGGCAGGTCGAGGCGGCCGAGACCCTTCACCTGCACTGCACGTGGACATCGGGGGAGGGGGCGCCGGGCGAGGAAGGGCAGCGGTTCAAGGCCTGGTCCTTTCAGACCTCACCACGGGCGAGGGCACGTGCGGAGCGGCGGGCCCGGCGCGAGGTGCCGGACGCGCTCGCCCAGCATCTGAACGGCCGCTCGCCCGCGCTGTTCGTCGCCGAGCAGCTGACCGAACTCGCCGCGACCCGTGGCGGCCTGGCGGCTCCGGATGACGACCGCCGGGACGGCGCCCGGCCATCGGTCACCTGGTCGGTACCGGCCGTGGCCGCCCTCGCGCTGCCCGTGGCGCTCCTGATCGTGCTGATCCTGGTCAGCGCGCGGGGATGAGGGTCAGTAGGGCGAATCCTGCATGAGGCGCCGGGAGGCCTCGGTGATGCTGCCGGCCAGTGACGGGTAGACCACGAAGGTGTGCGCCAGCTGATCGACGGTGAGGTGCTGCTGCACCGCCACGGACAACCCGAGGATCAGCTCGCTGGCCCGCGGTGCGACGATCACGCCGCCCAGCACGATCCCCGTGGCGGGCCGGCAGAACAGCTTGACGAACCCGTCCTCGAACCCCTGCATCTTCGCGCGGGCGTTGGTGCTGAGCGGGAGCATGACCGTACGGGCGTCGACCTCGCCGGAGTCGATCATCTTCTGCGACACGCCGACGGTGGCGACCTCGGGGTCGGTGAAGATGTTGCCGGCCACCCAGCCCAGCTTGAGCGGCTGGACGGCCTCGCCGAGCGCGTGCCACATGGCGATGCGTCCCTGCATGGCCGCGACGGAGGCGAGCATCAGCACGCCGGTGCAGTCCCCAGAGGCGTAGATGTGGCTCGCGTGGGTCCGGGAGACTTTGTCGACCTTGATGAAGCCGCGCCTGTCGAGCTGGACGCCGACCTCCTCGAGGCCGATGCCCTCGGTGTTGGGCACCATGCCCACGGTCATGAGGCAGTGGGAGCCCTCGACCTTGCGGCCGTCCTCCAGCGTCACGATCACGCCGTCGGCCGTACGCTCCACCGCGGCCGCGCGGGAGCGGGACAGCACGTTCATGCCGCGTCGCTCGAAGACCTCCTCGAGCACCCGGGCCGCGTCCGCGTCCTCGGTCGGCAGGATCCGGTCGCGCGAAGAGACGAGTGTCACATGCGTGCCAAGCGCCTGGTAGGCCGACGCGAACTCGGCGCCGGTCACGCCGGAGCCCACCACGATGAGCTCCTCCGGCAGCTCGTCCAGGTCGTACAGCTGCCGCCAGCTGAGGATGCGCTCGCCGTCCGGCTCCGCACCGGGCAGGACCCGGGGGGTCGCGCCGGTCGCCACCAGGACCACGTCGGCGCGCAGGCGCTCGTTGCCGACCGCCACGATCTGCGGGTCGACGAACCGCGCCTCACCTCGCACGATGCGTACGTCCTCGTAACACAGGCGTTCGGCGATGTCGTAGGACTGCGCCCGCGCCAGCTCCTTGACCCGCTTGTTGGTCAGCTGCAGATCGACATCCAGCCCGCCCACCTGGCTGTCCGGCCCGCCGGAGAAACGGACGCCCAGCGCCGCCGACTCCGACATGACGGCCATCCGCGTCGAGGTGGCGATGAGCGTCTTCGACGGGACGCAGTCGGACAGTACACAGGCTCCGCCGGGGCCCTCGCGCTCCACGACTGTCACGTCGGCGCCGAGCTGTGCCGCGACAAGAGCGGCCTCGTAGCCGCCCGGGCCTCCTCCGATGATCACGATGCGGGTCACCCGTCCATTGTCCCGCATCTCGGTCACTGCCCCGGCAGGAGGTGGCGAGCGCTGGACCCGCGGAACACGTACGCTTGCTCTCCGTGGCCTTGTACGCGGCGTACGCCTCCAACATGGACCCCGAGCAGATGGCTCGGCGGGCCCCTCATTCACCTCTGCGCGGCACCGGCTGGCTCCAGGGGTGGCGGCTGACCTTCGGGGGTCAGGACGTCGGCTGGGACGGAGCCCTGGCGACCGTCGTCGAGGACACCTTCGAGCAGGTATTCGTGGTGCTCTACGACGTGCCCGGGTCGGACGAGCGCGACCTCGACGGCTGGGAGGGCGCGGCGCTCGGCGTCTATCGCAAGACCCGGGTGCGGGTGGCGACGCTCGACGGCGAAGCGCTCTGCTGGTTGTACGTCCTCGACGACTACGAGGGCGGGCTTCCGTCGGCTCGTTACGTCGGCATCCTCGCCGACGCGGCCGAGCGGGCCGGGGCGCCCGACGACTACGTCAAGAGCCTGCGCACGCGCCCCTGCAAGTCCCTGGGCCAGTGATCCCCCGGTAGTGTCGGGGCGTGAGTTACGACGCCTTCGATCTTGCGCGGTTGGCCGCCGACGAGCTGCGATCCCGCACCGCCGACTCCTTCGACGTGGCCCTGGTCATGGGCTCCGGCTGGGTGCCAGCGGCCGACGTGCTCGGCGTGCCGACCGCCGAGTTCCCGGTGACCCAGCTGCCCGGCTTCGCGCCGCCGGTGGTCGAGGGACACGCCGGCCGGATCAGGGCGGTGGAGGTGGGCGGCAAGCGGGCCATGGTGCTGCTCGGCCGCACCCACCTCTACGAGGGCCGCGGGATCGATCCCGTCGTGCACGGCGTCCGTACGGCGCTGGCCGCCGGGGTCAAGACAGTCGTGCTCACCAACGCCGCGGGCGGCCTGCGACCGGAACGGCAGCCGGTCGGCACGCCGGTGCTCATCGGCGACCACCTCAACCTGACCGGTGCCAACCCGCTGACCGGCCCCCGGTTCCTCGACCTCACCGAGGCCTACTCCGGCCGGCTCCGGGCACTGGCCAAGCAGGTCGACCCGGACCTCACCGAGGGCGTCTACGCCGCGTTGCGCGGCCCGGCGTACGAGACGCCCGCGGAGATCCGCATGCTGCGGGCGATGGGCGCCGACCTGGTGGGCATGTCCACCGTGCTCGAGACCATCGCCGCTCGCGAGGGCGGCGCCGAGGTGCTCGGGATCTCACTCGTGACCAACGTCGCGGCGGGCCTTTCCGGCCGGCCGCTCGACCATGAGGATGTCCTCGCCGCCGGCAACGCCGCGGCCGCCCGGATGGGCTCCCTTCTCGCCACGGTCGTCTCGAAGCTGTGACGCACCAGGTGAGGGGTTGTTCCAGGGGGACGGACATGGCGACCAACAAGGACCTCGCGGAGGCGTGGCTCGCGCAGGACCCCGACCCGCGGACCCGCGATGAGCTCCGCGCGATCCTGGACGCGGGTGACGAGGCCGCCCTGGCCGGCCGCTTCGGCCGGAAGCTCGAGTTCGGCACCGCCGGCCTGCGCGGAGAGCTGGGCGCCGGGCCCAACCGGATGAACCGGGTGACGGTCATGCGTGCCGCAGCCGGGCTGGCCGCCCGTCTGCTGCGAGGCGGGACCGATCCGGCCGCCGCCTCCGTCGTGATCGGCTACGACGCCAGGCACGGGTCCGCGCGGTTCGCCGAGGACACCGCCGCCGTCCTCACCGGAGCGGGCCTCACCGTCTCACTGATGCCCCGCCCCCTTCCCACGCCGGTGCTGGCCTTCGCGGTCCGGCGGCTGGGCGCCGACGCCGGGGTGATGGTGACCGCCAGCCACAACCCGCCCCGGGACAACGGCTACAAGGTCTACTGGGGGGACGGCGCCCAGATCGTCCCGCCGCTCGACGAGGAGATCTCCGCGGCGATCGACGTGGTCGGCCCGGTGGACCGGCTGCCGCTCGGCAAGGACTGGACACTGCTCGACGACGACATCGTCGAGGACTACCTCGACGCGCTGGCCGGGCTGCCGCTGGGCGAGGCCCGGGAGGTGTCGGTCGCCTACACGCCCCTGCACGGGGTGGGCCGCGACGTGCTGCTGCGGGCGTTCGAGCGGGCCGGATTCCCGACCCCCGCCGTCGTGGCCGAGCAGGGCGATCCCGACCCGGACTTCCCGACGGTCTCCTTCCCCAACCCGGAGGAACCGGGGGCGATGGACCTCGCCCTGGCCCTGGGGCGCTCGACCGGCGCCGACCTGGTGGTGGCCAACGACCCGGACGCCGACCGCTGTGCGGTGGGGGTCAGCGGGCCCGACGGCCTGCGGATGCTCACCGGGGACGAGGTGGGCGCGCTGCTCGCCGAGCACGTGCTGCGCCACACCGCCGGCGCGGACCGGCTCCTCGTCACCACGATCGTGTCCTCCTCGCTGCTGGGCAAGATCGCTGAGGAGCACGGGGTCCGTTTCGCCGAGTCCCTCACCGGCTTCAAATGGATCATCAAGGCCGGGGCCCGCGAAGATCGCCTGGTGTTCGGCTATGAGGAGGCCCTCGGTTACAGCGTCGGCGGCCAGGACGGGCCTCCGGTGCACGACAAGGACGGCATCGGCGCGGCTCTCACGGTCGCCGCGCTGGCCGCGGAGGCCAGGTGCGGTGGCCGCACCCTCCTGGACCTGCTGGACGACCAGGCTCGCCGCTATGGCCTGCACGCCACCGCCCAGTTGTCCCTCCGGATGGACGACCCCGGCCGCATCGCCGCCGCCATGGGCCGGCTGCGCGAATCCACGCCGGCCGCCCTTGGCGGCCGCACGGTCGAGGTGGTGGAGGATCTCGCCCGGGGGATCGACGGGCTGCCGCCCGCCGAGGGGCTGCGGCTCCGGCTGGCCGGCGGCGCCCGGGTCGTCGTGCGCCCCTCTGGCACCGAACCGAAGCTGAAGTGCTACCTCGAGGTCGTCGTGCCCGTCGCGGGCACCGTCGCGGCGGCCCGTACGGCCGCGGCCGCGGACCTGTCGGGCGTACGGGCTGAGCTCGGCGAGGTGCTCGCGCAGGCCTGAGCCGCCGCGGCACGGGCCCGGGAACCGGCCCGGCCGTCGTCACATCAGCCCTGGGGCTCGCGCTCCTGCGGGACGGGCAGGCCATGCTGGCGCAGGCGCGACCTTCGGAGGTCACCGGCGCTCACGGCTACCACGAACGTGCTTGCGATCAGCGCGAGCGCGCACACGGACACCCGCAGCCACCACTGGCCGGGAAGCAGGGCCAGCAGCAGGCAGAACGGGATCATGACGCCGAGGTGGCGGGTCACTATGCGACCACGCCACCCCACGTCGGTCAGGTCGTGCCCGACCCAGCCCCGGTTCTCCTCGGGCAGCCGTAGTCCGATGGCATAGCGGATGCGCCGGGACACTCCCGGATCACCCGGCAGACGGGCCATGACCGGGGCCTCAGAAGTCGCCGCCGCCTCCGCCGAAGTCGCCGCCGCCGAAGTCCCAGCCGCCGCCGACGTCGCCGCCGTCCCCGCCGAACAGGTCGCCGCCCCCGCCGCCTTCACCGAAGCCGCCCCCGAAGCCGCCGAAGCCGCCACCGAAGCCGCCACCGAAGCCGCCTCCGAGCATCGAGCCCATCGCGGTGCCGATGAGAATGGGGCCGAGCATGTCCATGCCGCCGTAGCCGGCGTAGTAGCCACCGGCGTAGGGCGCGTAGGCCGGGCCGGCCTCCCAGTACGGCCTGCGTCCGCCGCCGACCGGGACCATGCGCATGTCCGGGGCCATGCCGTTCAGCACTGCCTGTGCGTCCGCGGCGCAGGCCGGCACCGAGCGCGGCGCCGCGCCCGGCGGGGCCCACGGGATGTCCTGCACCGAGGGGCCGTGCTGGGGGTTGAAGAAGCACGGTGCCCGCCGCTCGGGCACCGGTTGACCGGCGAGCCTGGCCCGTACGGCCGTCATGTAGTAACGGCCGTCCTCGAGGGCCGTCGCGACATCGCGCATGTCCTCCGGCCGCTGGGCCCTTTCGACAGCGGTCTTGGCCCGGTCATAGGAGTCGAGCGCGCGGGTGTAGTCGTCGCGGGTGTCGGCCGCCAGGGCCGGATCGGTGACGTTGAGGTCGAGCCGGGCGATGTCCTCGCCGAGCGAGGTGACGTCTTCCTGGACGCCCCCCTTGAGTTCGGCCATCTCCGCCGCCTCGCGGACCCGGCGCCGCTTCTGACCGACGGCCACGAGTCCGACCACGCCCACCACGGCGAGCACGAGGACGCCCAGGCCGATCAGCATGGTGGTCCGGCCCGAAGCGGCCTTGCCGGCGGCTTTGGCGTCGGCGAGCTGGGCGAACTTGACGATCCGCGCGGGGAGGTCGCGGGTGCCCGCGGTCTGCGCGATGAGCTGGTTGATCTCCTTGGCGGAGAGATCCTTGGAGAGGGCGACCATCTTGCCGTCGGCCGTCACGCCGACGTAGGTGTCGCCCTTGCCCACCCGCTGCCGTACGGCATTGAGCATCTTGCCGAGGTCCCGCTGGTTCAGCCCGGCCTTGGTGACCACGACCCGGATGTCGGTGTGCTTGGCGTTCTCTAGCGCCTTGACGACCTCTGGCCGTGCCTGGGCAGGGAGGGCCGCAGGTGCCTCAGAGGACACGTACAGCTTCGATCTGCTCAGGCCATTGGCGATCTCGGAGGGGTTGTCCGCATGGGCCGGCGACCCGAACCCGAACAGCAGCATCCCTACGAACGCCAGCAGAGCCGGCAGCGCGAGACGACGGACCGCTGGGAACAGACGCCGCGTCCGACGGTCGCGCGGGGTGGTTGGTGCGTAGCTCATGCCTTAAGTCTGCCTCCTTTGTAGGGAGACGAACCGAAGCCACACCGAGTTCCATCCCGGTAAGGGGCGAAAATCGATTTCGCAGGTGATTGAGCCGTTCGAGCGGAGTCCGATCAGCCCAACGCGTCATCCGAGCGGTTGCGCCTGCGCCACCAGAAGAAGCCGCCGGCCGCGACGATGACCACCACGGCCGCCGCCCCGCCGATCAGCGGAAGGCTGGAGCCGCCACTCTTCTGCTGGGGCGCGTTCGCCTGCCGCTGCGCCTGGACGGGTGGTGCTGACGCGTCCGCGGGGGCCTCGGCGGGAGCGGTGCTGCCGTGCGGGTGCTGGTCGCCGGCCGTGCGGTTGCCGGCCGCGGTCCGCGGCACGCCGTTGGTCAGGCGCACGAACGACACCAGCGCGGCGGCCGGGTCCGCGTGGTGGGCCTTCTCGGCACCGGCCAGCGCCGAGCGCAGCTGGGCGGCCGGGAGCACGTTCGAGGACGCCTTGAGAGCGCTCCCGTTCAGCACCGCGAACGTTCCCTTGCGCTTGACGATCCCGTAGAGCCGAGTGGGGGTCATCGAGGAGCCGGGGGGCAGCACCGCGACGTAGACCGGCTTCTTGGCGGTCTTGAGCTGACCGCGCAGCCGGTCCTTGGCCGCGTCGTCGGCGAACAGCTTGGCCGCGGAGTCGACGTAGACGCCCCCATCGTTGATCGCTTCAGCGACCAGCTCGGGGTCCGGTGCGGTGGCAACGGCGTAGGAGGCCGGGGCCGCGACGAACTGGGCCGCGAGCACAGCCGGGACGAATGTGACGACAAGGGCCGCCAGGGCCGGGAGGGTTCGGCGTTCCATAGGCCGCACACTCTAGCCCTGAAGCAGGGCGGGCTCGGGAGATAGGCCGATTTTCCCCCGGAGACCGCCCTGCCGCCGGGGTGGCGGCGACGGCCGTCGCTCCCCGAAGCCGCGGCTAGTCCTTGATCTCGCAGATCGCCACGCCGCTGCCGACGGTCTGGCCGACCTCCGCGGACAGCCCCGTGACCGTGCCGGCCTTGTGGGCGGCGAGGGGCTGCTCCATCTTCATGGCCTCCAGGACCACGATGGTGTCCCCGGCCGCGACGGCCGTGCCCTCAGCGGCCACGATCTTGACGATGGTGCCCTGCATGGGGCTCACCAGCGAGTCGCCGCTGACCGCCGCTCCTGCGCTCCCGCCGCGGCCCCTCCCCCTCCGGGGTCCGGGACCCTGCGCGGCCGGTGCCGCACCGGCTCCGAGGCCGGCCGGGAGCACCACCTCGATCCGCTTGCCCCCGACCTCGACGGTGACGCGCTCCCGCTCGCCGGGCTCCTCGGTCGCGGGCCCTCCGTCGTAGGGGGGGATCGTGTTGTCGAACTCGGTCTCGATCCACCGGGTGTGCACCGAGAACGGCTCGCCGATGAAGGCGGGGTCCTCCAGCACGGCCCGGTGGAAGGGCAGCACGGTGGGCATCCCGTCGATCACGAACTCCGCCAGGGCCCGCCGTGACCGCTCGATCGCCTGCTGCCGGGTGGCCCCGGTGACGATGAGCTTGCCGATCAGCGAGTCGAAGGCCTGCGGCACCGTCATGCCCGCGGCGTAGCCGGCGTCCAGCCGTACGCCCGGGCCGGAGGGCGCCTCCCACGCGGTCACCGTGCCCGGCGCGGGCAGGAAGTTGCGTCCCGCGTCCTCGGCGTTGACGCGGAACTCGATGGAGTGGCCGCGCAGCGGGGGGTCGTCGTAGCCGAGCTCCTCGCCGTCGGCGATCCGGAACATCTCACGGACGAGGTCGATTCCGGAGACCTCCTCGGTCACCGGGTGCTCCACCTGGAGCCGCGTGTTGACCTCCAGGAAGGAGATCGTGCCGTCCTGGCCGACGAGGAACTCACAGGTCCCGGCGCCGACATAGCCGGCCTCCTTGAGGATCGCCTTGGAACTGCGGTGGAGCAGGTCGAGCTGTTCCTCGCTCAGAAAGGGCGCCGGGGCCTCCTCGACCAGTTTCTGGTGCCGTCTCTGCAGAGAGCAGTCCCGCGTGGAGATCACCGCGACGGCTCCGTGCTGGTCGGCCAGGCACTGGGTCTCGACATGGCGCGGCCGGTCGAGGTAGCGCTCGACGAAGCACTCGCCGCGGCCGAACGCCCCGACGGCCTCGCGCACCGCCGATTCGTACTGCTCGGGGATCTCCTCGAGCGTGCGCGCGACCTTGAGGCCGCGGCCACCACCGCCGAACGCCGCCTTGATCGCGATGGGCAGGCCGTGCTCGCGGGCGAACGCCACGACCTCGTCGGCGTCCGCGACCGGGTCGGCCGTGCCGGCGACCAGCGGGGCGCCCACCTTCTGGGCGATGTGCCGTGCCTGCACCTTGTCACCGAGCGCGGTGATGGCGGCCGGCGGCGGCCCGATCCAGGTCAGTCCGGCCTCGGTGACCGCGGCGGCGAAGTCCGCGTTCTCGGCCAGGAACCCATAGCCGGGGTGCACGGCGTCCGCGCCGGACTCATGCGCGATCTTGAGGAGCTTGTCGATGTCGAGATAGGTCTCGGCCGCTGTGCGGCCCCCCAGCGCGTAGGCCTCGTCCGCGATGCGGACGTGCAACGCGTCGAGGTCGGGCTCCGCGTACACCGCGACGCCGGCGAGGCCGGCGTCTTTGCAGGCGCGGGCGATACGAACCGCGATCTCACCACGGTTGGCGATCAGGACCTTGCGCACGGGCGACTCCTCCTATGACTCCGCACGAAGTCTAGGCAACCGCGCGGGTGGGCTTGGTAAGCGCCTCCCTAGCCGGGGCCGTGTCCGTGTGCGTCCATGCCGGATGGATCCCGCGGGATCCATCCGGCCGTCCCCGCCGTCTCACCCGTACGTCCCGCTTCGGGGATCGATCCGCCGAAAGGATTCTTCATGGCCAGACCGCCGAAACCGGCCGCACTGAGGGTCAAGCCGGGTGGCAAGGGTCTCATCGCGGCGATCATCCTTATGCTGGTCGTGGGCCTGCCCGGAGTGAGCGCCCTGATGGGCGGCTTCCAGCGCACCGGCGGCGGCGAGGTGGCGGTCGTGCGCAACGGAGGCTTCTTCGACAACAACCGGATCAGGCAGGTCATCGACCCGGGTTCCGGACGCACCTGGATCGGGTTGTACTCCAAGACCCACAAGTACCCGGCGCAGCAACGGTTCTACACGATCACGTCCGAGCAGAAGCGCGGCGACACCGCCGGCGTCGACGTGGTGACGGTGCCGAGCAGTGACGGCGTCAACATGGGTATCGAGGGGACGTTGTACTTCAGCCTCAACCTCGACCACGCGGCGCTGCGGAGGTTCGATGACAAGTTCGGCACCCGTAAGTTCCGTGACGCCGGCGGAAGGCCCTACTTCGCCTGGGAGGGTGACGACGGATGGTCGGCGTTCCTGAACCAGATCGTCCGCCCGGTGATCGACAACGATCTCCGCGGGCAGGTCAACAGCTTCCGCTGTGCCGAATTGGTCTCCTCGTGCGCCCTCGTCCAGAACGCCTCGGCCCCCGCGCCGGCGAAGCCGGGCTCGGGGTTGCAGGCGCAGAGCAACAACGCCAACATCGCCAAGGTCCAGAACGCGATCAACACCAGCCTGGCCGCCGATCTCGAGTCGACGCTCGGCGGCAGGTTCGTGACCGACATCCACTTCAACCTGGTGCGGGTCACGCTCCCGGGTCGGGTGCAGGACGCGGTCGACCGGGCGCAGGCCGCGTTCGCGCAGGTCAGCGAGGCTCAGGCCAAGGTCGCGTCGGCGCGTGCGGAGGCCGCGGCCAACAAGGCGCGCCAGGACGGCTACAACAAGTGCCCGACCTGCGCGGAGATCGAGAAGCTTAAGGCGCTGCCACAGGGCATCACGGTCTACGCCCCGGGAAACCCCGGGGGCGTCGCCGTCCCCGGGCGCTGACGGGGTCCCTGGCGGCCGGATCGGAGGTGGCCCGTGAGTGCTCTCATCCTGCTGGCGGCGCTGTTGCTGCTCTGCCTGCTCGTGGTCCTGCTGATGCGGGCGTTCTGGGGCGAGCCCGAGGCGGGACGGCCCGCCCTCGAGGAGGCCGCGCGGTGGGAGACGCACACCGAGGTCGGGGACGGCAACACCACCGTGGCCGTACGGCGGGTGGCGCGGACGCGCTCGGGCCCGGTCGAGCTGGGTCGTCAGGTGATCGCGACGATCCCAGACGGAGATCCGGAGTGGGAGGCCGAGTACCACCGGGCGATGGCGCAGGCCCGTTCCCGCGTGGCGACTCTGGAGATCGAGTCCGACTGAGGAGCCATGACCGGAGATCCGGGCCGGTGGCCGCATGCGGTCAGTTTTCCGTGCCGCGAATGGGGCGAAGCGGCTCCTGATGCGTCATACGGGTCTGGAAACCCCACTGACCGGTCCCTAAGCTTGGCGCCGATGTCGGCGCACCACGGGAATGGGCGGCGGCATGCCCTTCCCTTTCCTCAATGAAAGGATCCAAGTCGTGAGCGGAGACAGGCGTGGTGCCAACATCGCGGCGCTCGAAGAGCTGTCGCGGATGTTCAACAAGAACTCCAGGAACCTCGACGCCCTGATCAAGGACCTGAACGGGCGCACCGTCGGCAGCACCGAGACGTGGTGGGGCCCGGGCGCGGACCGCTTCCGCAGCGCCTGGCAGGAGGCCAAGACCGCGTTCGACAAGATGGCCGTGGCCCTCGACCAGGGCAGCCAGGACATCAAGAAGTCGCAGCAGAACATCGAGGCCGCCACTCGCTGAACGGCGGGCGGAACGGCGTGGGCGCCGGCAGGGCCCGCGCCGTTCTCCATGTCCGGAGCGGCCTGCCCGCCGGGCCGGGTGCGGGCGTCACGCCGTGGTGCCCGGCAGCGCCACCTGGATCTGGGTCGTGACGCCGACGGCGACGAAGATGCCGCGGCCGGTCGGGCCCGCGCCGGAGGCGTTGCGGGGCAGCCGGAGCCCCAGCACGTCGCCGTCGTCGGGCGAGCGGACCGACAGCAGCACGCCGGAGCGGGACCGGCGGCCGTCGGACAGGAACCCGCGGTATCCCCGGCCGAGGTCCTCGGTGGTGCCGCCGAGGATGACCGCGTGCTCGCCGTCCCGCGCCGTGCGCAGCACCTTGCGGAGCGCGTCGTCGAGCTCGGTCTCGTCGACCAGCTCGGCGTCGTCGACCACGACCACGTAGCGGTGTTCGTGCTCCAGCAGCGCCTCGAGGTCGTCCTCGCCGGCGGTCAGGTCCAGCACGCCCAGCACACCCGGCCGGCCGGCCAGGTCGCGCAGCGGCGACCGCCGGGGCGTGATCAGCACGACCGGCACCAAACCGACGCCCACCGCGGGGTCGAGCAGGCACCGCACCATCGTGCCGAGTGTCGTGGAGCGGCCGGACCGCGGCGGCCCGGCGACCACGAAGCCGGGACCCTCCGCGAGCAGGTCGATGCCCACCGGGGCGAGCGCGTCCCCGCCCACGCCCACCAGCGTCCACAGTGGGGAGGGCGCGCGGAAGTCCGGATCCAGCCCCAGTGCCTCCTCGTAGGACACCCGTACGGGCAGCTCGTCGACGTGCAGCGGCCGCATCCGGTGCGGGAGCCGGCCGTAGCGCGAGGCGCAGGACCGCGTGATCTCCTGCAGCGCCGCGACCTGGGCGGTGCCCGACGGGTCCTCACAGAGCAGCCCGATCTGGGACTCCCGCAGGGGTTCGCCCGGCCCGGCCTGTTCGAGGGCCCGCCCGGGCGGCATGACGGACGGCACCTGCTTCTCCTGGATGCCGGCGTAGGCGTAGTCCTGCGGGTCGGCCATGCGCAGCACCAGCCGCCGCTCGAACACCGTCGACACCTGGCCGCCGAGCCCCGAGCGGTCGCCGGTGAAGACGGCGCGCAGCCCGACCGCGGCGCCCTCGCGCAGCAGCCGGAGCACGGACTCGACGAGGCGGCCGTAGTCGTAGTTCTCGAAGGCCCCGACGAAGCCCTCCCATCGGTCCAGCAGCAGCACCATCCAGGGCAGCCGTTCCGCCGAGGTGACAGCGGCACGCTGCTCGGCGATCGAGGCGAACCCCGCGCCGGCGAGCAGCTGCTGGCGGCGCGCCACCTCGGCGGCGAGCGCCGCGAGCAGCCGTTCGACCCGGTCGAGCTGGTCCCGGCCCACGACGGCCCCGCAGTGCGGCAGGCCGGCGAGCGGCAGCAGCGCGTTGCCCCCGCAGTCGATGGCGTACAGGTGCGCGTCGTAGGGGGAACAGGAGGCGGCGAGCGAACCGGCGAGGGTCCGCAGCGCGGTGGACCGGCCGGACCGGGGTGACCCGGCCACGTAGACGTGACCGCCATGCGCGAGGTCGAGGGCGAGTGGTGCCCGGGACTGTTCGGCCGGCAGGTCGGTCAACCCGAACTCGATCGGCGGCAGGTCCACCACCGACCCTCCGGCCGCCGTCCGCGGGGTCAGCGTCACCCGGTCGGCGAGCTGGTCGAGCCACGGGCTGGGCCGGCGGCGGATCCCGGCCCCGTGCGCCGCATCGCCGACCGCCCGGACCAGCACCGCCAGATCGGTCACCATGGTGCTCTCGTCGCCGGCCTCGCGGGCCCGGTCGGAGACCGGCATGGCCCGGCCGAGGGCGCCCCACGGCAGCGGCAGCACCGACGCCGGCGTGGACGTGGCGGCCTCCGCGGGCCGCCGCCCGCCGATCCGCGCGGACTGTACGGCCTGGGGTGAGGCGGCCCCGGACCGTACGTAACAGCGGCCCGGCGTGGACTTGGAGATGCGGGCGGCGTCGGGCGCGTCGATCACGTCCGTGGACTCGTCCGGATCCGTTACCCGGAGCGCGATCCGCAGGTTCGTGTTGGCGCGGATGTCCGCGGTGACCACCCCGGCGGGCCGCTGGGTGGCGAGGATGAGGTGCACGCCGAGAGACCGGCCACGCCGGCCGATGTCGACCAGCCCGGCCACGAAGTCGGGCAGCTCGGCGACCATCGCCGCGAACTCGTCGATCACCAGCACCAGCCGAGGCATCGGGGCGAGGTCGCCGCGGGGCGCGCGGTCGCGCAGGTCGTTGTAGTCCTCGACGTCCTTGGCGCCGGCCTCCAGCAGGATCGCCTCCCGCCGGCGCAGCTCGGCCCCGAGTGACTCCAGGGCCCGCTGGGTGAGGTGGCCGTCGAGGTCGGTCACCATGCCGACCGTGTGGGGCAGGCGTGCGCAGTCCTTGAAGGCCGCACCGCCCTTGTAGTCGATGAGCACGAACGTCATCTCGTCCGGGCGGTTAGCGACGGCCAGGGAGGCGATCAGTGTCTGCAGCAGCTCGGACTTGCCCGCTCCGGTCGTACCGGCGATGAGCCCGTGCGGGCCGTCCAGGCGCAGGTCGATCCAGAACGGTCCGTCGGCGCCGAGGCCGATCGGGACCCGGGTCCGGCGGCCGCCGTCCGCCCAGGCCGCCAGCACGTGCTCCGCGGTCGGGTTCGCCATGCCGAGCAGCTCGAGGAGCCGGGCGGTCGCGGGCAGCGACTCCTCGGAGTCCTCGCGCGACACGTCGCGTACGGGGGCCAGCGCGCGGGCGAGCCGGTCGCCCCAGGCCGGGGACACCTGGTCGGCGAGCACGGGGCCGAGGCCCTCCAGGCCGTGCCCGCGCAGCCGAAGCGAGGCCGGCAGATCCCAGTCCCAGGACGCCACCGCGGTGCACTCCTCCGGCAGCAGCCGGTCCTCGTCGTCGACGCAGATCGCGTGCACGCCGAACTGCGGACCGCTCGAGAGCACCTGCGGCATACCCGGCACCCGCCGGAGCGTGCGCGCGCCGTCGAGCACGACCAGGATGTTGTACGGGGGTGTGACAGGAGGGCCAGGGGACCCCCCGAACATGCCCGTCGCGTTGTGCGCGCGGCGGCGCTCGGTGATCCGGATCGCCAGCTCGGTGACCCTTCGGGCCACCGACTCGGGGTCGGTCCCGACGAGCGCCACGCAGTCCTCGCCCTCGCGCGGCGCGCAGTGCGGAAGCCAGCGCACCCAGTTCCAGTGCTCGGCCACACCCGTCTGGGCCCGGTCGGCGTCGGCGCAGAGCACCACGATGGCGAGGTCCCGTGGACTGTGCAACGCGGCCGCCTGGGCGACCAGCCAGCGGGCGAGCCCCCGGGAGGCGGGCCGTGGCCCCGTCACGCCGATGACGCCGAGCTCCGCGAGCGGCAGTGTCACCGGGACGGCCGAGGCGACGGGCTGTTCCCGGTCGCTCTCCTTGCCGGCCAGTTCTATCTGCGCGGGCTGGTCGGCCAGGCCGACGCGCAGGCACAGCGCGTCGGGATCGCCGAGGCGGCGCTCCCACAGCCGGCTGCGCGGCCCGGTGGCCGTCAGCAGAACCTCGGCCGGGTCCGGGCTGAGCCGCCTGCGCTCGGCCTCGTCGGCCCGGCGGAGCTCCTCGAGCCGGCCGTCGAACTCCTGGATCGCGCGGTGGTAGTCCTTGAGCGCCTTCCGGAAGGACTTGCGGCCGTGGATCCGGTCGCCCACCCACTCGCCGACCTGCATGAGCGGCCAGCTGAGTGCGAACAGGGCCCACCACCACTGCTTGAGGGCGAACGCCATGACGAGGCCGAACGCCGAGAACATCAGCGCCCCGAACAGCCGGAGCCGTTGCTTGTCGCCCCGTTCCGGACGACTGGGCACCTCGATGCGCCGCGGCCGCCGCAGCCGGCTGATGCGCGGTGGCCGGTTGAAGGCCAGGCCGCCCTCGGGCAGCGGCTCGAGGTGGGTGTCCGGAGCGGTCGACGGTGCCAGGGTCAGGGCCGTGGAACCGAGGAGGAGCACGCCGCCGGCGGGCCACTCGTGCGGGCCGCTCAATGGCGCGCGGTCCAGCGTCGCCGCCGACAGCCCGGAGGCCTCGACGGTGACCTGCTCGCGCCGGACGGTGACGCGGAGCGGAGGACCGTGGACGGCGGGATCGGCGAGCCGGACGTCGGCGTCCGGTCCGGCGCCGAGCGTCGTGGTGCCGATGCCCAGCCGGTGCACGGTGCCCGCCGCGGGCCCCCCGACGACACGGATCTCGACCAGCCCGGACGGCTCGGCCATCACCGTGGCCGCCGCGGCGTTCTGCTCGACCGCCACGACCCCGCCGTCCCGCAGCGCTCGGAAGGCCTCCGCCGCCGGGTCGAGCATCCTGCCGTCCATCCACAGCGGGTGCCCCTGGGGCGTCGCCTTCGGTGGTACGGGGGGACGGGCCGTCCGGCCGGGTTCTTCGCCGGTGTCGCCGACCGCGCGGGCGAGTGAAGTGGCGACGCTCGCGACCGTCATGCCGGGATCGCCGCTGATGACTACATCCCGGGGCCCCTGACCGGTCAGCGCCGTGAGCGAGATGCGCATCCATGTCCTCCGCTGTTCGGCCTGGGGGCAAGCCTAGGATGCGGGCGCACCAGGCGGGGAGGCTCCGATCTTTCCGCCCGCGGCCGGCCCGCCCGGACCGTCACGGGATGGCGTCACCTCGCCGGAACCGATTGACGGCGCCGTGGCCGGACCGAGACCATGGGGCGTTCGGGCCCTGTCCGCACGCTTCGGAGTGGCCAAACCGATGAAGACGAGTCAGACGACCGCCGCCAGCAAGGCGAATCCCGCGAGCACCCCCGGCGCAGCGGGCCTCGGGCGTACCGGGCTCGGCACGTCAGCCGGCCAACGGCTCCCGGTGCCACCGCGCGAGCGCAAACCCGCCCTCGCCGCCCTCGCCGTGCTGCTGATTCTCGGCGGTGCGCTGACCAGTGCCTATCTGGTCATGGCGAGCGGCCAGCGGGTGTCGGCCATCAGGATCGCCCAGCCGGTCGCGGCCGGGCAGCAGATCCCCCAGAGCGCGTTGCAAGAGGTGCAGATCGGCAACACCGGCATCGAGTTCATCCGCTGGACCGAGCGGACCCAGGTGGCGGCCGCCCGCGCCGCCGTACCCCTGGTCAAGGGGGCACTGCTGACCAACGGCATGGTCGCCCAGGCCGGCGCCGCCACCGACGGGCGGGTCATCGTCGGCCTGGCGCTCAAGCCCGGCCAGCTGCCGGCCGACGGCCTGCAGCCGGGCGACCGGGTGAGCCTGTACGGCGTCGGCGGCCAGACCACCGGGGGCGCCCCCCGGGCCGGCACGACGCTCTCCGAGGACGCGATCGTGTACGGCGTCGCCAAGGCCGGTGACCGGACGCTCCAGTCCGACCAGACCATGATCTCGGTCGCGGTGCCGCCGGGCGAGGCGCCGCTGGTGACCCAGGCGGCCTCGGCGGGTGCCGTGGCGGTCGCCCTGGTCCCCGCGGGCACGACGGTCTCCGGCGGCGCCGCCCCGTCCGGCCAAAGCCCCGGCAACACCACGCCGAACGGGCGGGGCACCGCGCCCGGAGGTCGCACCACCACGCCGGCCGGAGGCGGCTGAGTGGCTCTCATCGCGCTCGCGGCGGACAAGGGCGCACCCGGCGTCACCACGGCCGCGGTCGCCCTCGGCGCGGTCTGGCCGCGACCGGTCCTGGTGGCGGAATGCGATCAGGCGGGCGGCGACCTGGTCTACCGGCTGCCCGGTGAGTCCGGCATGCTCAACCCGGCCCGGGGCATGCTCAGCCTGGCCGCCACGGCCCGCCGCGGCCTGCGGCCGGACCAGGTCGAGGAGCACTGCCAGCGGCTCGTCGGCGGTCTCGACGTGCTGGTCGGCCTCACCAACAGTGAGCAGGCGCAGGGGCTCAGCTGGCTGTGGGGCCCGCTCGGGCGGGCCTTCTCCTCGCTGGGGTCCGTCGACGTCATCGCCGACTGCGGGCGGCTCAGCACGGGCACCGGGCTGCTCGAGCTGCTGCGCGAGGCCGACATGGTCGTGCTGCTCACCCGTCCGACCCTCGAGCAGGTCGTGCACCTGCGTGAGCGTGCGACCGCGCTCGGCACGGAGCTGCGCGGTGGCCCGCCCATCGGGATCCTCGTCGTCGCCGATCCGCGCGACTACCGCGGATCGGTGGCCGAGGTCGATCGCATCGTCGCGGGCGCGCGGCTGCCGGCGACGGTCCTCGGGGGTTTCGCACTGGACCCCAAGGGTGCCGAGATGCTGCGGGGCCAATGGGGCGGGCGGCTCGACCGCTCACTGCTGATCCGCTCGGCGCGCGAGGTCGCCGGTGGCCTGGTGGGACGCTTGACCGCGGCTCCCGGCCCGCACGCGCGAGCAGCGCGTCCCGCCGACGCGGTGAGGGGGCGCTAGATGGACCACGGCCTGGTCAAGAGGCTGCGCCAGGAGGTCGGCGACCGGCTGGCGCAGCAGCGCCGCCTCGACGCCTCCGGCGGCCTCCCCCCGATGTCCTCCGAGGACGAACGGCAGTTCGCCAGAGCCCTCATCGCCCAGGTGCTGGAGGAGTTCGCGCGAGGCGAGATCACCGCCGGCCGCCGGCCGCCCAACGCCGAGGAGGAGGAACAGCTCGCGGCGGGCGTGCACGCGGCGCTGTTCGGGGTGGGCCGGCTCCAGCCGCTGCTCGAGGACACCGAGGTCGAGAACATCGACATCAACGGGTGTGACCGGGTCTTCATCGGCTACGCCGACGGCCGCGAGGTCATGGGGGAGCCGGTCGCCGAGACCGATGAGGAGCTGGTCGAGCTGGTCCAGATCCTCGCGGCCTACAGCGGGTTGTCGTCGCGGCCGTTCGACACGGCCAATCCGCAGCTCGACCTGCGCCTGCCCGACGGCTCGCGGCTGTCGGCCGTCATGGACGTGACGCTGCGGCCGGCGCTGTCGATCCGGCGGGCCCGCCTGGGCAAGGTCCTGCTGTCCGATCTGATCGGCAACGGGACGTTGCCGCGGGAAGTCGGGCTGTTCCTGCGCGCCGCGGTGGCGGCCCGGAAGAACATCATGATCGCGGGGGCGACGAACGCGGGAAAGACCACGTTGCTGCGGGGGATCGCCAACGAGATCCCCCCGTACGAGCGGCTCATCACGGTCGAGAGGGCGCTGGAGCTCGGGCTCGACCAATTCCCCGAGTTGCATCCCAACTGCATCGCCCTGGAACAGCGGCTGCCCAACTCCGAGGGCGAGGGCGCCATCTCGATGGCCGACCTCGTGCGCCGCTCGCTGCGGATGAACCCGTCGCGGGTCATCGTCGGCGAGGTCCTCGGCGACGAGATCGTCACCATGCTGAACGCGATGACCCAGGGCAACGACGGCTCGCTGTCGACCATTCATGCCAACTCCTCGATGGAGGTGTTCAACCGCGTGGCGACCTATGCCATCCAGTCGGAGGAACGGCTCCCGATCGAGGCGACGCACATGCTGATCGCCGGTGCCATCGACTTCGTGGTCTTCATCGAGAAGCGCAACGAATACGCGGCGGGCGGCCGGCTGCGGCGCTTCGTCTCCAGCGTCCGCGAGGTGACCGGCTGCGACGGGCGCGTCCTGTCCAGCGAGGTCTTCGCGCTGGGCGCGGACGGGTACGCGGTGCCCGCGGCACCGATCTCCTGTGTGAACGAGCTCGCCGAGCACGGCTACGACCCGGCCCAGGGAGTGTCCTGGTGACGGGGGTGCGGCCGGGATTGGGGCGGTGGCGATGCTGACCACCGACGTGCTGGCGGCCGTACTGGCCGGGAGCCTCGTGGGTGGCGGGGTGCTGCTGTTCATCGTCGCGTTGCGCGGCCTGCCCGTACGGCCGGGCCGTCCCGAACGGGTCCGCAGCCGTGAGGAGATCCTGCGGGCCCTGACCACGCGCGGTGCGATGGCGGTCATCGCGGGCGCGGCGGCGCTGGTCGCCACCCGCTGGCCGGTCGCCGCGCTCGGCACGGGGCTCCTCGCCTTCGGGTGGAACGGCATCGCGGGCGGCGCCGCCGAGGAGCGCAGGGCGATGGCCCGGCTCGAGGCCCTCGCCGCCTGGACCGAGTCGCTACGCGACACCATCGCCGGCGCGGTCGGCCTGGAACAGGCGATCCCGTCCTCGCTGCGCGCGGCCGCTCCGGTCCTGCAACCGCATCTGCGCCTCCTCGTCGACCGCCTGCACACCCGGATGCCGATGGCGGACGCGCTGCGCAGGCTGGCCGACGACCTCGACGACCCCTCGGCCGACCTGGTGATCGGGGCGTTGATCCTCAACTCCCGGCTCCGCGGGCCCGGCCTGCGGGACATGCTGGGCGCCCTGTCCACGTCGGCCCGCGCCGAGCTGGACATGCGCCGCCGGGTCGAGGCCAACCGGCGTACGACCCGGCGCAGTGTGCAGATCGTGGTCGGGGTCTCCGTAGGCACGGCACTACTGCTCGCGGTCTTCAACCGGGCGTACGTCGGCGTCTATGACGGCTTTGTCGGGCAGCTGGTGCTCGCCGTGGTCGTGGGGCTGTTCGCGCTCGGGTTCGTGTGGCTGCGCAGGCTCGCCCGCTATGACATGCCGCAGCGGTTCCTCGGCCGCCCGGACGCGCAGCCCGGCGTCCCGTCCGAGGTGCCCGCGACCGTGGCCGGCTGGCAGGGTGGCCGCGCGGACGGGACTCGGCTGCGGGGACGGCATGCGATGGACGCGGGCGGGGGGCCCTCGTGAACGCACCACTGGTGGCCGGCGCGGCCGTCGGGATCGGGATCTTCCTCCTGCTGCGGGCGCTGTTCCCGCCGCGACCCGGTCTCGCCGCGAGCGTGGCCGCCTTCGACGCCGCCGCCCGCCGGCGCGACGAGGACGCCCGGGCCGGCCGCATGTCGCCGACCAGCGAGAAGGTCGGCGGGCTGCGGTCCAGGCTGGGCCGCAGGCTCGCACGGTTCTATGACGAACAGGGCTGGGAGCAGCGTTCAATACGAGCCGACCTGGCGATCCTGGAGCGGTCCTTCGAGGGGTTCCTCGCCACCAAGTTCCTGCTGCCCGCCGCGGCCCTGGTCTTCGTCCCGGTGCTGGTGGGCTACTTCGCCCTGCTCGGCATCGGCTCGTCGCCGGCGGTCCCGCTCTGGCTCGGCGTGCTGTTCGCGGTGGTGTTCTTCTTCTTCCCCGACCTGCAGCTCCGTCAGGAGGCGGCGCAGCGGCGCAGGGACTTTCGTTACGTGGTCGGAGCGTTCCTGGACCTGGTCGCCATGAATCTCGCCGGTGGCCGCGGCGTCCCCGAGGCGCTGATGACGGCGGCACAGGTCGGCGAGGGCTGGGCGATCCGCCGCATCCGGGACGCGCTGGCCAATGCCCGCATCACCGGGCAGACGCCATGGCGGGCGCTCGGCAACCTCGGTGACGAGGTCGACGTCGCGGAGCTGCGTGACCTGTCCGCGGCGCTCGGGCTCGTCGCCGACGATGGCGCCAAGGTCCGCCAGTCCCTGTCGGCCCGCGCCGCGTCCATGCGCAGCCGTCAGCTGTCGGAGGTCGAAGGCAAGGCCGGCGAGCGTTCGCAGTCGATGCTCGTCGCGCAGCTGTTGCTGTGCACCGGCTTTCTCGTCTTTCTGGCTTTTCCGGCGGTCATGCGGGTCCTTGCCGCATAACCGTGGTTTCCTGAACAGCAGAACGCCGAGGAGCGCGATATGAACCCTCTGAAAGATCCGGCAATCGTCTATCTGCGGGTCCTGCTCGCCACGCGGGTGGACCGGCTGCGCACCGACGCCGATCGCAGCCGCGGCGCCTCCGCGATCGAATGGGCCATCATCACGGGGATCCTGGCGCTGATCGCCATCGGGATCGGCGTGACCATCAAGAAAAAGGTCGACGACGCCGCGGCGAACATCCAGACGAAGTAGCGCGGTGAGCCGTCTCGCCCACCGGAACCCACGGAGCCGCAAGGCCGCGGACCGTGGGGCGACCTCGCTCGAACTCGCCCTGCTCACGCCCATCCTGCTGCTCGTGATGCTGCTCGTCGTGCAGTTCGCGATGGTCTATCACGCCCGCCACGTGGCCCTGGCGGCGGCACAGGGCGGAGCCCGGGTGGCCCGCGGCGAGGTGCGGGGCGACTGGAAGGGCCACTCGGAGGAGACGGCTCGGACGCAGGTGCGCCAGTTCGGGTCGCGGCTGCTCGGCAACGCCGCCGCCCAGGCCGGCGGTGACCTGAGCGAGCGCTGGGTGGAGGTCAGCGGCGAGGCCGTGCAGGTCGTCCCGTTCCTCACCTTCCGGGTGCACCAGCGATCCGGCGGGCCGATCGAGTGTTACCGCCCGGACACCCGTGACGGCACCTCCCAGTGCGAGAACCGGCCATGAGCGCGTTTCCCCGCGGCCGCGCCGCCGCGCGACCGGAGCGCGGCTCGATGGCCCTGGAGCTCGCCCTGGTGACGCCCGTACTCATCGCGTTCCTGATGCTCATGGCCGGCGTGGGCCGGATGGTCGAGGCTCAGAGCCAGGTCGACGGCGCCGCGCGGGACGGCGCGCGGGCCGCCTCGGTGGGCCGCAGCCAGGGCGATGCCGCCACTTTCGCCGACCGGGCGAGCAGGGAGACGCTCAAGACCCGGGACTGGTGCCAGGGTGGGCCCCGTGTCGCTCCGGACCTGTCCGAGTGGGCCCCGGGCGGGCAGGTCACCGTGACCGTCACCTGCGACGTCGACCTGGGCGGGATGTCGCTCATCGGCCTCCCCGGCACCAAGTCGATGACCGGCACCGCGACCGTGCCGCTCGACACCTTCCGGAGGACCCAGTGAGCCGCCGCGGACGCTGTGAACCGCTCCCGCGGGACCGGGGGACGGTCTCGCTCTTCACGGTCATCTTCGCCGTCTTCGTGATCCTGCTGGCCGGCCTGCTGGTCGACGGGGGACTCGCCATCCACGCACGGCAGCGCGCGGCCGACATCGCCGAGCAGGGCGCGCGGGCGGCCGCGGACGACATCGACCTCGCCTACCTGCGTACGACCGGACGGCCGCGCATAGCCGACGGCGACAGCGCCTGCGCGAGGGCACGACGGCTGGTCGCGAGATACCCGGAGGTGAACGGCGACGTGGGCTGTGTGGTGAGCGGCGACCGGCAATCCGCGACGGTCGAGGTCACAATCCAGGTGGAGCTTCAACTGCTCAGCATCATGCCGGGTTTCGGCACCTTTACCATGACGTCGAGGGCGTCGGCCCACCCACAGGCAGGGGTCTGAAGCCGCGAGGGAGCACAGATGAGCGCAGCCCGTCGGACAGCGCGGGTTCACGGCCGCCGGAGCTCCGCGGAGGTGCTCGAGGGGATCGCCGCGGTCGCCGCGTTGGCCGCGCTTGTCGCCGGCGTCCCGTTCGCCCTGTTGACCTTCTTCGGCTCCCCGGTGCCGGAGCAGTGGCCCACGCTGAACACGCTCACCCAGCGGCTCGGGCCCAGCTCGCTCATCACGATCCTGGTCGTCCTGGTCTGGCTCGCGTGGATCCAGCTCAGCCTCTGCGTGATCGTCGAGGTCTACGCCGGTGTGCGGGGCGTCGGTGTGCCGGCCCGGGTTCCGCTGGCCGGGGGCACGCAGTCGATGGTGCATCGGCTCGTCGTGACGGCGTTGCTGCTGTTCACCGCCACCACGGCCATCATGCCGGCGTTCAGCGGCCGTGACCTGCACGCCGCGCGTCCCGTCCAGACACAGTCCCAGGAGCTGCACCGCATCCCGGCCGTCCCCGAGGCCGGCACCCCGGCCGAGCCGGCGGAGAGCGTCCAGAGCCCGCCGGTGCAGAAGTCCAAGGCCACGAAGATCTACCACGTGCATCCCCCGCACGGCCGCCATCACGAGAGCCTCTGGGAGATCGCGGACAAGTGCCTCGGGGACGGACGCCGCTACCCGGAGATCTACGCGCTGAACAAGGGCCGGGAACAGCCCGACGGCAGCCGGCTGACCATCGCGAGCCTGATCCGCCCGGGCTGGATCCTGGAGATGCCGGACGACGCGGTCGGCGCCGAGGTGGTGCCGGTGCACGACCTCGGCGAGCACCGCCCCCACGGCACGCCGAAGCCGGCCCCGCACAAGCTCGCCGAACCGCCGCCGCACGCGGCCCAGGCCCCCGGGCACCAGGCCCAGCCGGCTCCGCGGCACCAGATCCCACAGCAGCGCGCGCCGCAGGGCGCGCAGGCACCCGCGCGAGGGCAGGACACGGCCGCCACGACCCCATCGGCGGGCGGCTATGAGTTCGGCTGGCCCGAGGGACTCTCGGTGGCCTCGTTGCTGGCCGCCGGCCTGCTGGCCGCGCTCGGACGCCGGCGACGCGAGCAGATGTGGCACCGCGCGTTCGGCCAGATGATCGCAGCGCCGGAGGGCGACGCCGCCGTCGCCGAACAGGCCCTGCGCATCGGGGCCGACACCGAGGGCACCAGGCTGCTCGATCTGGGCCTGCGGCAGATGTCCAAGGCGCTGGCGGCCGACGGCCGTACACCCCCCACCGTCTACGGCGTCCACCTCGGCGCCGAGACCCTCGACCTCTGGATCGCCCCGGCCGACCGGAACCCGCTCCCGCCGTGGGAGGCCCACGACAACGGGCAGGTCTGGCGGTTGCGCCGGGACTGGGTCCGCGAGATCCCGCTGGATCCCGACGGCCTGCGCGACGTTCTCGCGCCCTACCCGGGCCTGATCTCCCTCGGCACCAACCACAAGGGCCGCATTCTCGTCGACCTGGAGGCCGCGCACGGACTGATCGCGCTGCGCGGTCCAGAGGACGCCCGGCGGGCCGTGCTCGCGGCGGTCGCCACGGAGCTGGCGACCAACCGCTGGTCCGACCACATGCGCATCACTCTCGTGGGCTTCGGCGAAGAGCTGTCGCAGATCGCCCCCGACCGCATCCGCGCGGTGCGGTCACTCGGCGAGGCGCTGCCGGAGCTGGAGGCGCGCGCGGAGGAGGTGCGGCAGGCCCTCGCCGCCTCCGGCGCCGACTCGGTGCTCACCGGCCGCTGCCGCGGGGTGTTCGGCGAGGCGTGGATGCCGCACTACCTCGTCATGGCCGACGAGCCGACCGACAAGGAGACCGACCGGCTGATCGCGCTGGCCCGCACCGGCCGCCGGATGGCGGCGGGTTACATCGTGCCCGGTGACGTGCAGGGGGCGACCTGGACCTGGGAGGTCACCGCCGCGGGCCGGCTACAGGCCGGCGTGCTCGGCTTCGAGGTCGAGGCGCAGCTCGTCCCCGAGCCCCACTACCGGGCGGTCGTGGAGCTCTTCCGCACGGCGGGCCGGGTCGAAGGCGTCCCGCTCCCGGGCCTGGAGGACGACCCCGCTTCGGCGGCGATGGACATCGACCTGAAGCCGGTGGTGGACCTGCGGCTCCTCGGCCCGATCGAGGTCGACGCGCCCGGGCCGATGGAGGATGCCCGCCGGGCCCTCTGCACGGAGGTGCTGGTCTATCTGGCGACCCATCCCGGTGGCGTGCATCCCACGGTCCTGAGCGGGGCGGTCTGGCCTCGTGGGGCCACGGCCGGCGTCCGCGACGCCACGATCGCCCGCGTCTCGGACTGGCTCGGCCGCGACTCACGGGGCCGGCCGAACCTCTACTACGACGAGGCGGGCCGGATCAAGCTGGGCTCGGAGGTCCGGGTCGACTGGAGCGTGCTGCGCTGGCTCGTCTGGCGGTCGGCGGCCGAGCCGGCCTCGGAGACCGCCTACATGTCCTATGCCCTCGACCTGGTCCGGGGGCCGCTGCTGGCCGGCCGGCCGCGGGGCCGTTACGGCTGGCTGGCCGTCGACGGGCTGGAGTACGAGGCCGTGGCCAGGGTCATCGACATCGCCCACCGGCTCGTCGTGCTGCGACTCGACGACGGCGACGCCCGCGGTGCGATCGCGGCCGCCCGCGCCGGACTCCGCCTCGCCCGCGAGGACGAGGGCCTGTGGCGGGACCTGCTGCGGGCCACACACGCCGCGGGGGACCCGGAGCCGCTACGGGACGCGGTCGAGGAGCTCCGCCTGCGGGTCGAGCGAGGCCCCATGCTCGGTCAGATGCAACCCGAGACCGAGGCCCTGATCGAGGAGCTCCTGCCGCAGTATCGCCGGGTGGCCATCTAGCCGGTCAGCGCAGGTTGCCGTTGTGCCCGAGGGAGAAGCGGCCCGGCTGCGGGTACACGCACACGCCGGCGCCGCCACGGGCGGCACCGACCCGCCTGATCAGCCGGCCGGTCTCGGTGGAGACGGCATAGGCTCCGCCGCCCGAGCGGTCGGACAGCCAGAGCACTTTTCCGTCCGCCGACACCCCGCCCATGCCCGGGGACCCGGTGCCCGGCAGCCGCCAGTGCTTCACCACCCGCCGGGTGGCGAAGTCGATGACCGAGATCGTGCCGTCGCCGCCGTTGGAGACGTACAGGACCCGGGCGTCGCGGCTCGGATGCAGGCCGTCGGCCCCCGGGCCGGTGCGGATGAAGCCCAGGCTCGTGAACGCGGCGGCGTCGATCAGCCAGACTCCGCCGGCGGCGGGGTCGCTGACATAGAACACGGTGCCGTCCGGAGACAGCCGCACATCCTGCGGAGTGGCGCGCTGACCCAGCCGGAGCACGCCCGTGACCCGCCGCCGCCGCGGATCCACCCGTACGAGCCGGCCGGAGAACCGGCAGCTCGCGACCAGGAACGCACCCGTCGCCGAGAAGTCGGCGTGGCGCACCCCCCGGCACGGCAACCTCAGGGTGGTCCGCAGCCGCATCGTCTGCGGGTCGCGGAAGTCGATGCGGCGCAGCCGGCCGGCCATCACCAGCGCGGTCCGGCCGTCCGGGGTGAAATAGAGGTCGTAGGGCGATGGGACCCGCACCGCGGGCCCGCGCCTGCCGGTGCGCGGGTCCACCGGCACGAGGGCGTCGCCGGCGCTGTCGGCCAGCCACAGGGTCTTCAGATCCCAGGACGGCACGACGCGCTCGGGCGAGCCGGCCACCGCCACCGTGCCGATGACCCGTTGGCTCGCCTGGTCGATGATGTCCAGCGTCCCCCCTTGCGGGTTCGGCACCCAGACCCGGGCCGGCAGCCGCCGGACGGCCTGGCTGAGCATGCCGGCCCCGGTGCCGGCATAGACCCGCGCGCTCCAGCCGGCCGTGCCCGAGGGACCGGCCCGGTCGCCCGGCCGGACACCGGCGATCTGGGGAACCGGGCCCGGCGGGTCGGTGCGGACGTACGGTGCCGGACCGGCCAATGCCAGCACGGAGGTGTCCGGGTCGCGGCCCTGCGCGTAGAACGGCACCGGTGAGCGGCAGCCGCTGAACAGCGCCGACGCCGCCACGGCCGCCGAGAGCACGCGGCCCGGCCTCTGCTCCCCGCGCGACCCGGCCACGCGGGGACTGTACCGACGTAACCACGCGCCGTGTCGGTGCGAGCACAAAAAGCCTGGGCCGGCCGGGGACGTCGGTGGCCGCGGGTCAGAGGGCGGCTTCGTGGCGCAGCAGCCATTCCTTGCGGTCCAGCCCGTAGGCGTAGCCGTTCAGTCTTCGCGCGCCGGTTCCGCCGGCGGCGATGACCCGATGGCACGGGATCACGGGTGCGATGAGGTTGCGGGCGCAGGCCTGCCCGGCGGCCCGGGCTCCGCGTTCGAGTCCGCCCCGGGCGGCCAGCTCGCCATAGCTGATCATCTCGCCCGGCCGCACCTGGCGCAGCGCAGACCAGAGCATGGCCCGCTTCGGAGCCGCCGGGGCGTGCACGGTCAGCGTGTCGAGGGCGTCGAGGTCACCGTCGAAGTACGCCACGTGCGCCCTGGCGATCTCGCCGAGGTCGGGCACCTCCACGAGCTCGTGCGCGCGCAGGGACGGATGCAGGCGGGCGTGCAGGTCGCGGGGGTCGGCGGTGAAACCGGCGCCGACCAGCGCGGTGTCCTGCTCCAGCAGGGCCAGCGGCCCGATGGGCGTGCGCAGCACGGTCGCATGAATCACGACGAGATCCTTTCGCTCAGGGTGGTCCACAGGTGCATGGCGGCGTAGGCGCGCCATGGCCGCCAGCGCTCGGCCCGGTCGAGGAGGGCAGGCCCTTCCGGCGCCAGTGTCGCGAAGGCGCGGCGTAGGCCGAGGTCACCGATCGGCAGCGCGTCCGGGTCCCCGAGCGCGCGCATCCCGATGTAGCCGACCGTCCACGGCCCCACGCCGGGCAGCGCCAGCAGCCGCTCGGCCGTCTCGGCCGGGTCGGCGCCGCCGTCCAGATCGAGTTCGCCGGCCGCCGTCGCGGTGGCCAGCGCATGCAGAGTACGCCGCCGCGAGCCCGTCAGCCCGAGGCCGCCGAGGTCGGTCTCGGCGACCTGCGCCGCCGTCGGGAAGAGATGGGCCGGGTCCGCGGCCGGGTTCGTGGCGCAGTCGCTCCGCGGCGTGCCGCAGCGCGCGACCAGGCGGCCGGCCAGCGTGCTGGCGGCCGCGACCGAGACCTGCTGTCCGAGTACGGCCCGGACCGCCAGCTCGAAGCCGTCGAAGGCACCTGGGACCCGCAGGCCCGGTCGTGCCGCGACGAGCGGCGCCATCAGCGGATCCGAGGCGAGCACCTCACCGACCGCGCAGGAGTCGGCGTCGAGGTCGAACAGGCGCCGGCACCGGGCGACCAGCGGTGCCATCCCGCGGGGCCCGTGTCCGCCGGCTCGCAGGAGGACGTGATCGTCGCGGGGAAGGAGCTCGATGACCCCACCCGTGCCGCCGCCGACCGTACGTACGTAGCCGCCGGCAGTGACCTTCTCGACCCCGGGGATGGCCCGGGCGGCGAGGAACCTCAGCAGAGCCCCGGCGTCGTAGGGGGGACGGAACGCCAGCCGGAGCTGCAGCGTGGCGGGACGCGCGGTGACCCGCCCGGCGCCGCGCAGCTCCGACGGTGCCTGGCCATAGCTCTCCAGCATGCTCGCGTTGAACTGACGGACGCTGCCGAACCCGCTGGCGAACGCGACCTCGGTGATGGGCATGGCCGTCTCGGTGAGCAGCCGACGGGCCAGTTGCAGCCTGCGGTTGCGGGCCACGGCCAGCGGCGGCGCCCCGAGTTCGGCCACGAACAGCCGGTGCAGATGCCGTTCGGTCACCGAGAGCCGGCGCGCCAGCCCGCGTACGCCCAGGTCGTCGATGACGCCTTCGTCGATGAGCCGCAGGGCGCGGCCGATCAGGTCTCCACGCACGTCCCAGTCCGGGGAGCCGGGGCTGGCCTCCGGCCGGCACCGCTTGCACGGCCGGAAGCCGGCGCCCTCGGCGGCCACGGCGGCGGCGAAGAACCGCACGTTGCGCCGGGCGGGGGTGCGTGCGGGGCAGATCGGCCGGCAGTAGATCCCGGTCGAGGTCACGCCGGTGAAGAACCGGCCGTCGAAGCGGGCGTCTCGGGCGGTCACCGCCCGGTAGCAGGAGTCGAAGTCGAGCACGTAATGATTCAACCCGAGGTCAGGGGTTGTGCGCTGGCGGGTATCGGACGTGCTCGTCGCGGCCGGTCGGCCGCGCGGGGATGAGGGGTCAGCCGGACTTGCCGACGCCGATGCCGAACTCCCGGTAGACCCGTTCCCAGAAGCCGTCGCGCAGCCAGGTGCGGGCCTCCTGGTAGGGCCGCAGCGACCGGCCCAGCTCCTTCTCCGCCTCGATCAGGAGCTCCTTGTCGATGACAGGAGGCAGAATCGGCCCAGGAAGCAGGTCCCGGATGTTGTCCCGGCCGCGCTCGAAGATCCACTTCTGTGCGACGTGCTCGCCGATCTCGAGCATCTGGGATCGCTCGGGGCCCAGTTTCCCGTCGCCCGGCCCGTGCGGCGTGGCCGCCGGCTTCATCGGCGCCATCGCCGGCCGCGGGACCGCGGTCGTCGACGGGGCGCGCCCGGCGAAGACCTGCGACGGCTTCGGCACCGGCGCGGCGGTGCGGGCGACGGCCGTGTCGCGGGCCGGCTCCCCGGCGGGCACCGCTATCACGCCGGCCTTGCTGAAGTAGGGGCGCAGGAAGTCCGACGGCAGCACCTCGACCGTGTCCGACTCCCATACGAGCCACTCGGCCTGGTTGGAGCCGTGCGTGGGTTCGACGCCCCACAGGTGGACGCGCACCCCGTAACGCTGCGCCGCCTCGACCGCCGGCAGCATGTCCTCGTCGCCGGCGAGCAGCACCGCGTCGGTGATCGCGCGGTGTCGTGCGAGGGCCTCGAGGTCGGCGCGGAGCTGGGCGTCGACGCCCTTCTGCTGCCCCTGGGCGTTGAGGTTGCCCAGCCGCAGTTTCACCAAGGGAAGGTTGGCGATGACCCGCTGATCCACCGTGGGCTGTCGCTTGGGCGCGGCGTCGAACCAGTAGACGCGCAGCAACTCGCCGCGCAATTCTTCGGCCGCGTGGGCGGTCAACGCCCGGATGAGCTTCTCCGCCGCCACCCGGTATTCGCGCCGGGAAGTGGCGTCGAGCAGAAGCGCCCCGGAGGCCGCGTAGAGATAGCCCGCGTCGACGAAGACCGCATAGCGGGCGGGCTGGGGAACGAGCTCCGAGGTAGTCATGGGCTTTCTAGCTTATTCGCGCTGAGGCCTTTCCGGGCACGAACCACTGTTACACCGCTTCGGAGTGAAACATCGGCACGGTTAACCCGGGAATGCGCTGGCCCGCCACGCACCCGGGCCCGGGGTCAGTGGCGCACGGACCTGGCGGGAACGGTCGGCCCATACCGACGTACGGCGTACCGGCCGCCGGCCGTCTCGCCGCGCCGCCCTCGAGCGCGCGGTCAGCACCGCGACCAGCGCGGCGACCTCCTCGGCGGTGGGTTCACCCCGCACCACCTGCAGGAACGGTTTCTCGACCATGAGTCTCCTGTCAGAGCGGGATGTTCCCGTGCTTCTTCGGGGGGAGTGTCTTGCGCTTGTCCCGGAGCGCACGGAGGGCCTTGATGACCTGAGCGCGCGTCTCGGACGGCTTGATGACGCCGTCGACGTATCCGCGCTCCGCCGCGATGTAGGGATTGGCGAGCGTGTCCTCGTACTCCGTGATCAGTTCGGCCCGGCGCTCCTCGGTGCCGTCGGCCGCGGCCAGCTCGCGCCGATAGAGGATGTTGACGGCGCCCTGTGCTCCCATCACGGCGATCTGGGCGGTCGGCCAGGCGAGGTTGATGTCGGCGCCGAGGTGCTTTGAACCCATGACGTCGTAAGCACCGCCGTACGCTTTACGTGTGATCACTGTGACGAGTGGGACGGTGGCCTCGGCATAGGCGTACAGCAGCTTGGCGCCGCGCCGAATGATGCCATTCCATTCTTGATCTGTACCAGGGAGGAATCCGGGCACATCCACAAATGTCAGTACCGGAATGTTGAAGGCATCGCAGGTCCGCACAAAGCGTGCCGCCTTCTCGGAAGCGTCGATGTCAAGCGTGCCGGCGAACCGCATTGGCTGGTTGGCCACGATGCCGACCGACCGTCCCTCGACCCGGCCGAAGGCGCAGATGATGTTCGGCGCGAACAGTGGGTGCACCTCGAGGAACTCGCCGTCGTCGAGGACGTGCTCCATCACGGTGTGCATGTCGTAGGGCTGGTTGGGCGAGTCCGGGATCAAGGTGTCGAGCGCCTCGTCCAGCGCGTCGAGCTCGACCGGCGTCTCGAACGGAGGGGCGTCCCCGAGGTTGTTCGACGGCAGGTAGGACAGCAGGGCCTTCGCGTAGTCGATCGCGTCCTGCTCGTCGGAGGCCTGATAGTGCGCGACCCCGGACTTGGTGTTGTGCGAGTGCGCGCCGCCGAGATCCTCGAAGGTCACCTCCTCGCCCGTCACCGTCTTGATGACGTCGGGCCCGGTGATGAACATGTGCGAGGTCTGGTCCACCATGACCACGAAGTCCGTGATCGCGGGGGAGTAGACAGCGCCGCCGGCGCAGGGGCCGAGGATCAGGGAGATCTGCGGGATCACGCCGGAGGCCTGGACGTTGCGCTTGAAGATCTCGGCATAGAGGCCCAGCGCGACGACGCCCTCCTGGATCCGCGCGCCGCCGGAGTCGTTGATGCCTACCACGGGGCAGCCGGTCTTGAGCGCGTGATCCATGACCTTGCAGATCTTCTCGCCGAAGACCTCGCCGAGCGAGCCCCCCGAGACCGTGAAGTCCTGGCTGAACACGGCGACCGGGCGGCCGTCCACCGTGCCGTGGCCGGTGACCACTCCGTCCCCGTACGGGCGGTTCTTCTCCATGCCGAAGTTCGTGGACCGGTGCCGGGCGAGCTGGTCGAACTCGACGAACGAGCCCGGGTCGAGGAAGGCGTCGATGCGCTCCCGGGCCGTCATCTTGCCCTTGGCGTGTTGTTTCTCGACCGCGCGGGCGGACCCGGCGTGCACGGCCTCGTATCTGCGCCGCTCCAGGTCGGCCACCTTCCCCGCGGTGGTATGGATGTCGATCTCGTCCGCGGGGTCCACAGCTTCCGTCGCCATGCCAGCAAGGGTAACCGGCACTCACCCGTCGGCAGACGGGGCCGCTCCACCGGCCCCCCGGCCACGCTGACTACGCTGAGCACGTGGCTGAAAACATCCGTGCAGGCGGCCGTCCCGAACCCACCGATCGCGATTTCGCTCGTCAGGAGATGCCCGAACCGCTGAGGCAGGATGTCCGGCTCCTCAGCTCCCTGCTCGGAAGGGTCCTCGTCGAGTACGGCGGGCAGGATTTGCTGGACGATGTCGAGAAGCTCAGGCGCGGCGTCATCGCCGCGCGCCGGACCCAGGAACCGCGGACCCAGGAACCGCGGACCCAGGGGGCCGAGACCACAGCAGGCACCACGGGCGACGAGGTGGCCGCGATCGTGGCCGGCTGGTCCCTGGACCGCGCCGAGCTGGTCGCCCGGGCCTTCACCGTCTACTTCCACCTGACCAACCTGGCGGAGGAGCGGCACCGCATCCGCACGCTCCGTGAACGCGACGCCGCACCGGCCGCCGGCGATGAGCCGGCCAGGCCCCAGCGCAGTTCGGTGGCCGCCGCGGTGGCCGAGATCGGCGCCGCGGGCCCGGAACGGCTCGAGGAGTCGCTCGCCGAGCTGGAGCTGCGGCCCGTCTTCACCGCGCATCCCACCGAGGCGCGCCGCCGCGCCGTCGTGACAGCGATCATGCGCATCAGCGGGCTCCTCACCGATCTGAACGATGTAGGGCTCGGCGCAAGCGAGCACCAGGACGTCCAGCGGCGGCTCCTCGAGGAGATCGACCTGCTGTGGCGCACGGCCCTGCGCCGGCACACGCAGATGGACCCGCTGGACGAGGTCCGCACCGCGATGGCCGCCTTCGACGAGACGATCTTCCGGGTCGTCCCCGCGACCTACCGGGCCATGGACACCGCGCTGGACCCGGAGGGCGTGGGGGAACGCCCGCCGCGTGCTCCCGCCTATCTCCGGTTCGGCAGCTGGATCGGGGGCGACCGGGACGGCAACCCGCACGTCACCGCCCAGGTGACCCGCGAGGCCATCATGATCCAGGCCGACCACATCCTGCGCGCGCTGGAGAACGCGTGCCTGCGGCTCGGCCGGCGGCTGACGGTCCACGCGTCCACGACCACTCCCTCCGCCGAACTGAGGACCGCGCTGGCGGCCGCACGCGCGGCGCAGCCGGAGCGCATCGCCGAGATCGCCAAGCGGTCTCCGGAGGAGCCGCACCGGCAGCTGCTGTTGTACGCGGCGGACCGGATCGGCGCGACGCGCACCCGCGACGCCGACCTGGCCTACGGCTCCCCGCAGGAGCTCCTCGCCGACCTGCGCCTGGTGCAGGAGTCCCTCGCGTCCGCGGGTGCCATCCGGCAGGCGTACGGAGAGCTGCAGCACCTGGTCTGGCAGGTCGAGACGTTCGGGTTCCACCTGGCCGAGCTGGAGATCCGGCAGCACTCCGCGGTGCACGAGAAGGCCCTCGCCGAGGTCCGGGCCGGGGGACCCCTGTCGGAGCAGACCGAGGAGGTCCTCGACACGCTACGGGTCGTCTCCTGGATCCAGGAGCGGTTCGGGGTCGAGGCGTGCAGCCGCTACATCGTGTCCTTCACCCGTACGGCCGACGACATCGCGGCCGTCTACGAGCTGGCGGCCGCGGCCGGCGGCCCGGCCGGGGGCCCGGTCCTGGACGTGGTGCCGCTGTTCGAGACCGGCGAGGACCTGGAGCGGGCACCTGCCGTACTCGAGGGCATGCTCGAGCAGCCGGCGGTCCAGGCCCGGCTCGCCGAGACCGGCCGGCGCGTGGAGGTCATGCTCGGTTACTCCGACTCCGCCAAGCAGCTCGGCCCGACCAGCGCCACCCTGCGGCTTTACGACACCCAGGAGGCGCTCGCGGCCTGGGCCGAACGCTCCGGGATCAAACTGACCCTCTTCCACGGCCGGGGCGGCTCCCTCGGCCGTGGCGGCGGGCCGGCCAACCGGGCCATCCTTGCCCAGGCTCCGGGATCGGTCGCGGGCCGCTTCAAGGTCACCGAGCAGGGCGAGGTGATCTTCGCCCGGTACGGCCACATGGAGATCGCCCAGCGCCATATGGAACAGGTCACCAACGCCGTGCTGCTGGCCTCGACCCCCGCGGTCGAGGACCGGGCACGGGAGGCCGCGTCCCGCTTCCGGGGGCTGGCCGACCGGATCGGGGACGCCGCGCAGGAGGCCTACCGGTCGCTGGTGGACAACGACGGTTTCCCCGAGTGGTTCGCCCGGGTGAGCCCGCTCGGTGAGATCTCCCAGCTGCGGATCGGCTCCCGCCCCGCACGGCGCACGGCCTCGACGTCCCTCGAGGACCTGCGGGCCATCCCCTGGGTGTTCGCGTGGACCCAGACACGCGTCAACCTGCCCGGGTGGTACGGCCTCGGCAGCGGTCTCGAGGCGGCCGCCGGTGAAGGGCTGGAGACCCTGCGCGAGGCCTACCGGTCCTGGCCGCTGTTCGCCGCGCTGCTCGACA
>JAOPYH010000437.1 GCA_025964715.1 Streptosporangiaceae bacterium
CCTCTCCCCCGTCGCGGGAACCACTCACTGGGGGTGGCAGAGCGGGCGCGCTCGCTAGCCCCGATTCTGGGTGACGACGCTGACCTATTGGTGGCGGCTGCCGTGCTGCCCGACATCGGATACTCACCCGACCTCGCCAAGACCGGCTTTCATCCGCTTGACGGGGCCCGGTACCTGCGGGAGGTAGCGGGTGCAGATGAGCGCGTCGTGCGGCTGGTGGCTCATCACTCCTGCGCTTGGATGGAGGCCGAAGCCCGGGGCCTGCACGGTGAGCTCCTGAGGGAGTTCTCCCGGGAGCACCCCGACCTCGCCGACGCCCTGTGCTACTGCGACATGAACACGACGCCGGACGGGACTCCGACGAACCCTGTGGACCGCGTCAACGAGATCACCGGACGGTACGGGCCGGACAGCCTCATTGGACGGTTCATCCGCAGGGCAGAGCCTGAGATCCTGGGGTGCAGCTCCCGCGTGCTGGAACGCCTCGCGTCGGAGCAGAAGGCCGCGCGTCAACCGATGTAGGGCACCGTTCGCGTACGGTCCAGCGCGTGGTCGATGCGCAGGCGCATGGTCGGGTGGACGTCGAACGCCTTGAGGTCCGCTGGGTCTACCCAGCGGACCTCTGTCGTTTCGTCGCTCGTGCGGAGCTCCCCGCCGACGGGCTGGGCACGGAAACAGATGCTGAACTGCTGCCGGGCCTCGCCGTCGTCGTAGAGCATGACGTGGCCCGGGTCGGTGTAGATACCTGAGAGGTCACTCACCTCAACTTCGATGCCGGTCTCTTCCCGCGTCTCGCGAATCACGGTGTCGCTGATGGATTCGCCTACGTCATGGCCGCCTCCGGGGAGTGCCCATAGCCCGTTGTCCGAGCGACGGATCATCAGCACCCGTCCCTGCTCATCCTGCACGAACGCCACGACGGACGGCACGACCGAGTTGGCCGGCGGAGCGGCCGGATCGTGCAGGTAGTCAATGCGTCCCATGGTCAGCCTCCTGTGATGTCCTGATCGGTCACTGCTCGTGCGCCTCCCCAGGTCTGTTCGATGCTATTGGCGTACGTGTCGAAGAGCCCGCCGCCCGGGAGTCGCCGCAAGTGCAGTACCGGCGCGAGGTAGGCCCCGATGCCATAAACGTGGGTGTTGACGAGCATCTCGTCATCAGCTCGGTACAGCGAGTTGTACAGGGTGGCACAGTGCAGGCGAAACGCGATCTCGGGATGGCTCTTGAAGAGCGGGCGGTAGTTGAGGAGCGCGTTGCGAATCTTCCCGTCCATGATCCGGTGACCTTCATCGATGCCTCGCTGTGCCACGGCGGGGCAGTCGGGGTCACCCAGCAAGATGCGGATATTGGCACTGTCGGCTTTCTCTTTGAGGATCGACAGGAAGACCGGGTCTTCGGAGAGAAACAGGCCCGCGTAGACGAGTACGTCGATCCGGTGCTCTGCCCGCTCGTACATCTCTCGCCAGAGACCCGAGGGGACCACATTGCGGTGCGGGTACACCGTGACGATCTCGGCTTTGCTCAGGTCCGCGGCACTATCCACCGACCGTTCGTCGTCTGGCCACAACGTCGCGACGCTGACCCCGAGCACTGACGCGGCGGCGTACTGGTGACGCCGGTACGGCACCTTGCCCTGAGTGATCCAGCGTTCGACGGTCTTCGGACCTACCTCGATGCGCTCTGCCAGTCCCGCTACGGATAGCCCGCGCGCCAAGATCGCGGACCGCAGTCGTTCATTGGCCATGCCCACCCCCTGAGGGACTTCTTAGGACTTCCTGAGGCTAGCCAGATGTCCGTGACCTGTCCATGCGCGGGGTGATGAACGCCCCGCACCTGCAGCAATTCTGATGGTGCGCCAAGAAGTCCGGTGCGAAGCCCGAAAGTCCCGCAGGTCTGCTTGACAGGATCGCAGTGCAGGACATGTAATACATGTATTGCTAGCGCCCAGCGGGCCCGGTGACAGGGACCCAAAGGAAGCGCTCGTTGCTTGAGAACTTCACAGCGTGCGGCCCCAGCCACATGAACACGTGTGGTCGATGGGGCCCGCTCCCCGCCGCGCACCACAGGCCGGGAGCCCAAGCGCCACTTGCATCACGGCCGCCCTTGCAAATCGGCGACCCGCACAGCTTTGCCCCCCTGCCGGAGCGGTGGTCAACCGGCCAAGGAAAGCCCGCCGCCCTGGTTCCTTCAGTCCCAACCGCCTTCAGGAGTAGTCATGCGTACGTTCATTGCAGGTCAACAGGCGGTTGCCGCCTCAGAGTTCGTGGAACTGGCGTACGGCTTCGATGAGCTGTCCGTGGGCATCGACCGTGAGCTGTTCGTCGGTGTCCCTGGTGAGTCCCCCGAGGAGCGCGCTGCCCGCGAGGCCGTCGCCCGTGAGGTGCTGGAAGAGCTGCGGGAGCGCGGCGAGACGGACGAGGTGTCCGCGTACGACGCGGTGTACGCCGAAGCACTCATGCACACGGTCCCGCTGCTGCGATCCTCGGACCGCGTGCTCCGCTCCTTCCGGAAGGGAGCCGCGGCATGAACCGCACCGCCAAAACCCTCCTCGTCATCGCCCTGGTGGGCGTGGTGGGGATGGCGTTCCGAGTCTCGTGGAACGCCCTGCGGGACGTCGCCCGCACCGTCGGCGCGGACGGTACAGCCTCACTGCTGTACCCGTTCGTCGTGGACGGCCTGATGGCCCTGGCCCTGGTCGCCACCCTGGTTCTTACCGGCCGGGACCGCACATTCGCCCTGCGAGTGCTGGCCGGCTACACGCTCGCCTCGCTGGTTCTCAACTACGTGCACGGTCTGGTTCCCGCGCTGCACGGCGGGGGGCACCGGATGATGCTGGCCGACTGGGCACCCGCCAACTGGGCTCTCGTACTGCTGGCCACGTCGTTGCCAGTCGGGTCGATTTTCTTCGGCTCCGACTTGGTAGCGAAGGTGCTGCACCACCGCCCCGCAAACCAGGATGAAACACCTGTGATGCTGACGAATCAGTCGGTATCTGATCTGCGGGAATCGGCCCCCGCCCTGCTGTCCGTCGTGCCCGACCTGCCCGTCATCGAGTCGGCTCGCCAGCAACCGGCCCCCGCCCCGACCGACACGGCCCCGGTGAAGGCCGTTGCCGCCGCCGTACCGGCGCCCCGTCGGGCGACCGGTCGGGTTCCGCAGTCGGCCCGAACCCCCCGACCGACCCGCACCCCGTCCGAGCTTCTCGCCGAAGCCCAAACCGCCGCCGCCGGTTGGCCGGACGCGAAGGTGACGGCCGAAGCCATCCGCAAGGCCGTCCACACCTCGGCTGCCAACGCCCGCGCCCTGCGGGACGCCATCAAAGCTGAGCGGCGTGCCGAGCGGCCCGACTCCGACGACGGCCGCGAGGCTACCGGCGACGGATCGTGATGCGGTTCTACGACCCCACCGGCGCGAAGTACGGGATCCCCACCTACCCGTACCACCTCGCGCCGGAGGGGCTCGCCACCCGCCGCCAACTCCGCAAGCGCGGGCTGCGGCCGGGCGGGCAGGACATCGCCGCACAGCTCATGTGGCGCTCCCGCCGCTACGGCCGCCGAATCCGCACCGCCTACCTCTACCGCATCGACCGCGCGCTCCCCGTGCGGCCGATGACGCCGGCGAAGTGGGCCGCCCTCGCCCTCGCGAATACCGCCCGCCGCACCTGCCCCACGTGCCGCACCGATGCCGGTTACACCATTCCGACCTCGCTCGGATGCTGTGTGACCTGCGCAGAAAGCCCGTCTCTCGCCGCTTGACCCGCACAGCTCATCACACCGAACGGGCCCGGCCGCCCACCTCCTACAGCGACGGCCGGGCCCTACTCCCGATGAAGGAGCACAGACCATCGTGACGGAAAACAACGCCTTCCCGCCCCCCGACGACCCCGACGGCCACACGGCCGACGTCCTGACGTTCCCGCTGAAGAAAGCCACACCCGCGCCCGCGCCCGGTCCGGACGCACTCGCCGTCGGCGAGGTGAAGCCGGGTGAGTGGGAGGCCACGCTTCCCGACACCGACGACCCCGAGGCCGACGACATCGCCGAGGGTGCCCCGGTCGACCCGCCGCGTGCGGTCTACCCGCCGTCGGTGGCGGAGTGGATGGAGGCCAAGGACAAGGCCCGTCTTCCGGTGCTGCCGCAGTGGGTGAAGCTGCCCGACCAGCGCAAGGCCGTGCGCCGCTGGGCGGTGCGGCACTACTCGACCATGGTCGGGTATCACGCGCTGCGCCTGCCGTGCGTCTACACGCCCAAGCTGCTGGCCTACTCCCCGCGGGGAGCGTGGCGCTGGTCGACGGCGGTCGGCCGGTGGGTGTTCGACGCCGAGGGC
>JAOPYH010000442.1 GCA_025964715.1 Streptosporangiaceae bacterium
CGAGGGTGCGGCCCCGCCGTCCCCGGGTACGGCGCCGTTCCCGCTCGGGCCCGGCCCCCTCGTCGACCTGGCCGCCGGGCAGCGCCAGCACCACGGCCACCACGAGCCCGGCCGCCTGCAGCGCGATCCACAGGTGGCGCAGCAGCATGCCGCGCGACAGTGCGAACTCACCGCCCGCCGCCGGGATCTCGAAAGCCTGCGCCCACCCGTCCACGACCCTGGACTTCACGCCGTGGCCGTCGACAGTGGCGTGCCAGCCACCGCCGGCTGGCTCGGCGAGCAGCAGCGTGCGTCCGGCGGCGCCCGGCGGGATGCGTACCCGCGCGGAGGTCCCGCCGGCGGGCAGCGCCGTGATGGCCCCCCCGTCGACCAGCATGAGCCGGCCCCCCGGGGTGAGCACCCGCCACAGCGCGAACCGGTCCGTCCGGCCGAGCCGGGTCAGCTGCGGCGCGGCGTCGAGCACCTGGGTCAGCGGGTCCCCGAAGGGATGCGGCACGAGGACGTGCTGGACACCCATGCGGGTCAGGGCGCGGGAGTCGCCGCCGTCGTGGCCGGAGGCCAGCTCGGCGACGATGCCGTCCATCCGGCGCCGCGCCGCGTCGCTCGTGACCAGCTCGGACTCGCCCAGCATCGGCTCCTCGCTCCGCACCACCGTGTAGGACACCCGCCCGTGGGCGTCCTGGTTGAGCACGAGCGTGCGAGGGCCGACGGACGTGCTGGTGAGCGCCGGGGCGGCGTCCGTGGCGACCTCGCCGAGCGGCCCTTCCAACCCGCCGGCCACCCAGCCGCCCGCGGCGATGACGGGGGCGCTGAGCCCGGCGAGCAGGACGAGGGCCCCGCCCAGCTTGTAGGTGAGGTGGCGGCCGGCCAGGACCTCCACGGCGCGCTGTGCGGCGGCGGTCGCGGCCAGCAGCACGCCTGCGGCCGCGAAGGTCAGTGCCGGGCCCGGCCACGCGGGTGCCCGGTCGGCACCCTTCGTCACGGTGATGGCGCTCACCAGGACCGCGGTCAGCAGGCCGAAGAGCGCCAGCATCCAGCCCGCGAGCACGGACATGCGGCGGGTGCGCAGCGGCAGCGCCAGCACGGCCATGGCTAGCAGGCCCAGCGTGGCCCATACCGCCGGGGTGCCCGGCCCGCCGGGGTTGAGCGCCAGCAGCGACACGCCGTGCAGCCGGGAGTCCACGAGCTCGGGCCGGTGGAGCCCCGCCTCGAGCAGGAACCGTGACGGATGCGCCAGGAGACCGATGGTCCAGGGCAACAGCAGCAGCGGCGGGAGGCCCACCGCGATGGCGAGGTTGCGGTCGAGTCCGCGGCCCGCGGAGCCGAACGCCACCCATGCCAGCACACCGACGATGAGGGCGAGCAACCAGATCAGCGGAACGAAGGCCATGGCGACGGCCAGCAGGAGCCCGGCTCCCCACGCGGCCCGCCGGGCCCGCCTGGCCGCGACCGCCGGGCCGGAGCCGGCCGTGCCCCGGGCGGTGAGATAGGGGAAGAACCGGCCGGTCGCCGCGGGAGCCCGGCCGGCCCGGAGCCCGCGCGGGAGGCCGAACACCCGCGCGATGAGCAACCCGATGAGCGGGAGCAGCACGATCACGACAGCGGTGCCGAGCCGGCCGCCGGAGACCGCCCCCGTCGAGGCGGGCAGCAGCGCGTAGGCCACGGCGATCCACGCGCGTACGAACCCCACGGGGATCCGGCGCCTGGTGAGAAGTGCCCGGCGGCCCGTGGCCGGCGCGTCGGGGATGGCGACGCGAGCGGTGATGTAGGCGGTGAGGCCCGCCAGCGGCACGCAGCCGAGCAGCAGGACCATGACGGCGAGCCAGGGCTTGCCGAACAGCAGCGTGGAGAGCAGGGCGAGGAACCCGACGTAGGGGGGTGATCCCGACCCCGAGCCCAGGCCGACCGGATGCCATCCGGCGGCGTACTGCGCCCACAGATCGCTCGCCCCGCGCCAGGCCGGCACCAGGGCACCGCCGCCCAGCCGTCCGGCGGCCGTGAGCACGGACCGTTCCGCCACCATCGCGAGCACGAGGAGGGCCAGCACGGTGATCACACCCGGGTCGCCGAGGAGCCGGCGGCCGAGGCCGGGCCGGTCCGTGGCCGGCCCGCCGTCCTCCGTCCCATGGCGGCCGGCCGACGCGGACCGCAGTGCGGCGGTGCGTTCGGCGAGGCGGCGCAGGGCGACGCGGCGAGGCTGGAACCGCTTGATGCTGCGGTGGACCCGCTTGCGGTGGTGGGACCGCAGCGCGCGAGCCCGGCGCAGCCGGCCCGGGTCCCGCAGCACGTCACCGAGGGCGCCCAGCTCGTCGCGGGCCGCGGTGGGCCGCTTGGCGACCACGAGGAACAGCGCGCGCAGCAGTGAGCTCACGACATTGCGCGCCAGCGCTCGCAGCATCGCCGGAAGGGGGAGATTGGCGAGCAGGACGTACAGCGCGTTGCGCCGGTCCCGCCGGCGGCCGTGCTCGGCGGCCATGCCCGTCTCGCGCAGGCCGCGCGCGGACGCCTCGGCGTGATAGGCCACGGCGTCGCTGACGGCGACGACCCGGTGCCCCCGCGCGTGCGCCCGCCAGCCGAGGTCGACGTCCTCACGGAAGAGGCCGAACTCGAGATCGAATCCGCCGAGTTCTTCCCACACGTCCCGGCGGATCAGCATGCCGGCCGTGCTGACCGCCAGGACGTCGCGCAGGCCGTCGTGCTGTCCTTGGTCGAGCTCGCCGCGGTCCATGCCGGTCCAGCGGCGTCCCGCACCGTCGATGCTGACACCGATCTCGAGCAGCCGCCGGCGCTCACCCCAGTGCCGCAGCTTCGGGCCAAGGACTGCGGCGTTCGGGTCGGACTCTGCGGCGGTCAGGAGCCGGTCGAGCGCGTCGTGGGCCGGCGCGCAGTCGTCATGGATGAGCCAGACCCACTCGATCCGGGGCTCGCCGGTGTCACCGCCGGGAACCGGGATCACCGCGGCGGGATGCCGCAGCGCCTCGGCCACGGCCTCGCCGTAACCGGATGTACGGGGCAGCCTCAGCAGGTTGCCGGCCCCGACGACCTCGGAGAGCACGGCGGGACCGCGGTCACGGCTCCCGGTGTCCACGGCGACGAGCCGCTGGACCGGCCGCGTCTGGGTGAGCAGGGCCTTGAGCGTCTCGGGGAGCCAGCGCGCCCCATCATGGGCGACCAGAACCGCCGTGACGGCGTGGCGATCAAGAGAGGTCGACAATGATCCGCTTGAGCTATGCCTCTGCCGGTGTCCTGGTGAGGGCTTGGTGACGGGGCCATGGTGAGGAGTCCTGGACGGCGCGCCTCAGTGGTCGGCCGCGCCGGCCCGACCGGCCGGCACGGCTGTCCACTTTACGCCAAGCGTCCCGCGGGGACCGGCGCCCCCGCCAACCCCCCGCGTCACATCGCGGCCGACATCGGTCAGCCTGCTTGCCGTTTGAGCTTGCGGCGCTCCCGTTCCGACATACCCCCCCAAATGCCGAAACGCTCGTCGTGCTGGAGCGCATATTCCAAACACTCCGCACGTACCTCGCAAGCCCGGCACACCTTCTTGGCCTCACGAGTCGAGCCACCCTTTTCCGGAAAAAAGGCCTCCGGATCGGTCTGGGCGCACAGTGCGCGCTCCTGCCAGCCCAACTCTTCAGCGTCAGTGCCGTGCGCCAGCGGGATGAGCACCTCGCTCACAGCGCACCTCCTAGCCCCCTGGAGCCCCTTGGTCGAGCCTTCCCCCGAGCTCCGTCCCCCTGGGAAGGCGTAGAACTACACCCCTGAAATTACACGCGTGTGATGCGGCGCCCGTCAAGCGGGAACGAAATTCAGGGGTACGAATGGGCTGCCTAGGCGTGATATTGACCCGGTCGTGAGCGTGATTAGTGACGACCGCGGTCGTCGCGGTACCAATTCCCCTCGTCTCCCTCTCGCTGCTCAGGCTGAGGATACTGCTGTCCGTAGTCAGGCCTGTGCTGTGAGTCATCATCGGTACCATACGCCTTGGTCCACTGACCTGCTTCACTGTCGCCCTCGGCGGGTGGCTGCTGGCCCGGCTGGGCATAGCCCTGGGGCCCGTACTGCTGCTGGGGATAGCCCTGCTGGGGATAGCCCTGCTGGGGGTACTGCTGCTGGGGGTACTGCTGCTGCGGGTAGCCGCCCTGCTGGGGGTACTGCTGCTGCGGGTAGCCCTGCGGGGCGTACTGCTGCTGCTGGTCGTAACCCTGCTGCTCGTAGCCGGGCTGCTGGCCGTACTGCTGCTGGCCTTGGGCGTACTGCTGCTGGCCATGGCCGGCGTAGCCGGGCGTCCCCGGCTGCGGGGCGGGACCGGCCGTCCGCAGGCCATGGAAGAGGGTCCAGACGAACCGGGCTCCGATCCCGATGACGGCGAGCTTGGCGAGGCCGTACAGGAACGCGGCGGCCTTGGGCAGTGAAGTGGTGTCCGCACCGAGTGCCGACAGCCACACGATGACCGTGAACAGCGCGACGACGCCGAGCAGGCCCAGCGCCGCCATCACAATGGGACGCGCCTTGGGGGTCGGCTGCTCGCCCCGCGTGACCAGCAGGACGGCCAGCGCCAGCAGTCCGACGACCGTCACGCTAGTGAACAACTGGCCGGTGGTCAGCTCCGCGAAGGCACGCTGACTGAAGGGCACACCGGTCGAGATCTGGCCGCCCCCGGGCACGTTCACCGATTTGCCGCCGCCACTCATCAACATGGCGATTCCGGCCAGCAGCTGCAGACCTGCTGAGGCGAGGAGAGCCCATGCGGCCGGCTCGCGCAGTCGCTGTACGCCTTCCTTATTCACGAGAAACTCCAAGAAGTGATAAGCCGATTTCGGCCCAAGCTTTGCATACCGCAAGGCCCCACACCGCTCATCCGGTGACCCGATTCACAGGACGCACCGGCGTCCGGCCGGGTGAGGCGAGGTGCCAGACTTGCACCCATGCGCATGGAGACGAGCCCGGCCACGAAGATCGTGGTCCTGGCCGGAGGCATCGGCGGGGCGCGCTTCCTGCGCGGACTCGAGCGGGCGGCCCCGGCGGCCGAGATCACGGTGATCGGCAACACCGGCGACGACATCAGCCTTTTCGGCCTGCGGGTCTGCCCGGACCTGGACACCCTGATGTACACCCTCGGCGGCGGCATCAACGAGGAGCAGGGCTGGGGACGGGCCGACGAGAGCTTCTCGGTGAAGGAGGAGCTCGCCGCCTATGGCGTCGGGCCGGGCTGGTTCGGCCTCGGGGACCGCGACTTCGCCACGCACATCGTGCGCACGCAGATGCTCGACGCCGGATACCCGCTGTCGGCCGTCACCGAGGCACTCTGCGAACGCTGGCTCGGGGCTCCGGACGAGCGGCGGATCCGCCTGATCCCGATGACCGACGACCGCGTCGAGACCCATGTCGTGATCTCCGACTCCGGGGGACAGCGCGCCGTTCACTTCCAGGAATGGTGGGTGCGGTTGCGCGCCTCCGTCCCGGCCGAGTCGATCGTCGCCGTCGGCTCGGACGCCGCCAAACCCGCCCCGGGCGTGCTCGACGCGATCTCCGACGCCGACGTCGTGCTACTGCCGCCGTCCAATCCGGTGGTGAGCGTCGGGACGATCCTGTCCGTACCCGGCATCAGGTCCGCGGTGGAGGGCAAGACCGTCGTCGGCGTGTCGCCGATCATCGGGGGCGCTCCGGTGCGCGGGATGGCCGACGCCTGTCTTTCCGCGATCGGTGTGGAGACCTCCGCCGGGGCCGTCGCGGCGCACTACGGCCCGGACCTGCTGAACGGCTGGCTGGTGGACACCACGGACGAGGCCGACGTGACCCGGCCCGCGGACCCGGGAATCACCGTGCGGTCCCGGCCGCTGCTCATGACGGACGTGGACGCCACCGCGGACATCGCCCGAGCCGCCCTCGACCTCGCCACGGACCTCCGGTGACTCACCAGGTGGGCGCAGGGTTGCAATTTTCCGAAGATCGAGGGGACTGGCCCGTTGAGCGCACGTGTGGAGATTCTCGGAGTTCCCGGGCTGCCGGAGGTCACGGACGGGGATGACCTCGCCGCGCTGATCGCCGTCGCCATCCCCCGGCCGTCGCCCCTGCTGGACGGCGACATCGTCGTGGTGACCTCGAAGGTCGTCAGCAAGGCCGAAGGGCGCGTGCTCGAGGCCGACGACCGGGAGAAGGCCATCGACGCCGAGACGGTCCGGGTGGTGGCCCGCCGTACCCATCCGCGCGGTGAGACCCGCATCGTCGAGACCCGGCACGGCCTCGTGCTGGCCGCCGCCGGGGTCGACGCCTCCAACACCGCGCGCGGGACCGTGCTGCTGCTGCCCGAGGACCCGGACGCCTCGGCCCGCCGGATCCGGGCCCGGCTCCGTGAGCTGCTCGGCGTGAACGTCGGCGTCATCGTGTCGGACACCCTCGGCCGGCCATGGCGCATGGGCCTGGTCGACGCCGCGATCGGCGCCGCCGGACTGACGCTCCTCGACGACCTGCGCGGCCGCACGGACTCGTTCGGCAACCGGCTGGACGCGACGGTGACCGCGGTCGCCGACGAGATCGCGGGCGCCGCCGAGCTGGTCAAGGGCAAGCTCTCGGGCGTGCCGGTGGGCGTCGTACGGGGGCTCGGCCACCTGGTCACGGGGCAGGACGGGCCCGGCGCCCGCGCGCTCGTGCGCCCACCGGCCGAGGACATGTTCCGGTACGGGTCAACCGATGTGCTGCACGCTCGGCGCACTGTTCGCGACTTCACCGACCAGCCAGTCGATTCGCGGGTGGTGCACCGTGCCGTGGCGGCAGCCGTCACGGCACCGGCCCCCCACCACACGACGCCGTGGCGGTTCGTCCTGGTGGAGTCGCCGGAGTCGCGGGAGCGGCTCCTGGACGCGATGCGCGAGGCATGGATCGCCGACCTGCGGCGGGACGGCTTCTCGGAGGAGTCGATCGGCCGGCGCGTCAAGCGCGGCGATGTGCTGCGGCGCGCGCCCTATCTCGTCGTCCCGTTCCTGGTGGCCGACGGGGCGCACGACTACCCGGACGCCCGCAGAGCCCATGCCGAGCGCGAGATGTTCCTGGTCTCGATGGGCGCCGGAGTGCAGAACCTGCTGGTCGCCCTGGCGGTGGAGGGACTCGGCTCCTGCTGGGTGTCGAGCACGATGTTCTGCGCGGACGTCGTCCGCGAGGCCCTGGAGGTGCCGGAGTCCTGGGACCCGATGGGCGCCGTCGGCATCGGCCACGCCGCCACGCCCCCCGGCGAACGCCCGCGGCGCCGGCCGGAGGACTTCATCGAGACCCGCTGACGGCGCGGCCCGCGGGGATCAGGTGACCAGCGGGAGGAAGTGGCCCACGCCGTCGGTCCGCCGTGCGGCCTCGAGGCGCTCCTGCGGCACCTGACCGTACGTGGTGGTGCGCTGCCGGGCCGGTCGGCCGGCCCGGGCGGCGATCTCCTCCAGGGAGCTCATCGTCTTGAACGAACCGTTCTCGGAGCCGGCCATCCGGCTGATCGTCTCCTCCATGAGCGTGCCGCCGAGGTCGTTGACACCGCCCTGGAGGACCTGCGCGCACAGCTCGTCGCCGAGCTTCACCCACGAGCACTGGATGTTGTCGATCGCACCGTGAAGGAGGATGCGGGAGAGCGCGTGCACCACCCGGTTCTCCCGGGCCGTGGGACCCGGCCGGGCCAGTCCGGCGAGGTAGATGGGCGCGTTGTGGTGGACGAACGGCAGGAGCACGAACTCGGTGAATCCGCCCGTCCGCTCCTGGATGCCGCGCAGCAGCTTAAGGTGGGCGACCCAGTGCGCCGGGGTGTCGACATGGCCGTACATCATCGTCGAGGTCGTCGGGAGCCCGATCTCGTGCGCGGTCGTGACGACCTCGACCCACTGCGCGGTGGGGAGCTTGCCCTTGGTGAGGACCCAGCGCACGTCGTCGTCCAGGATCTCCGCGGCGGTGCCGGGCAGCGAGTCGACGCCCGCCTCCTTGGCCGCCGTCAGCCACTCCCGGATCGACAGGTCCGCGCGGCTGGCGCCGTTGAGGACCTCCATCGGGCTGTAGGAATGCAGATGCAGGTCCGGCGCCCGCCGCTTCACCTCCCGGGCGAGGTCGAAATAGGCAGTGCCGGGCAGGTCCGGGTGGATGCCGCCCTGCATGCAGATCTCGGTGGCGCCGGCGGCCCACGCCTCGTCGGCGCGGTCGCCGACCTGCCGCAGCGAGAGCGTGTAGGCGTCGGCGTCGGTGCGCCGCTGCGCGAAGGCGCAGAACCGGCAGCCGGTGTAACAGACGTTGGTGAAGTTGATGTTGCGCGTGACGATGTAGGTCACCTCGTCGCCGACGGCGTCCTTGCGCAGGTCGTCGGCCAGGCGCGTCACCGCGTCGAGCTCGGCGCCGTCGGCGTGCAGCAGGGCCAGGGCCTCGTCGTCGGACAGCCCGCCGGGGTCGCGCTCGGCACTGGCCAGCGCGGCGCGCACATCGCCGTCGAACCGCCGTACCGCTCCCCCGCGAACGTCCGCGAGATCACGGCCGTCATGGGCGGCCGGATCCTGCGCGCCCGGGAGACGGGCCCGGAGGGCCTCCCAGTCGCCGTAGACCTCGTCGAAGTCGTCCCGCCGGTCGGTCGTACGGCCACTGGTGTCGATCTCGACGTGCAGGTCCGTACGTCCGGTGGCCTCGAGGAAGCCGCCGTCCGGCTCCTGCCAGGGCATCCCCTGCGGCCGTACGTCCTCGCGGGCCAGCCCCTGGTCGTCGGACAGCGCCGCGACGTGGGCGCTGAGCCGGGGGTCGAGCCACGGCTCGCCGCGCCGGACGTACTCCGGATAGATCGTGAGCCGCTCGCGGAGCGTGAACCCGGCGGCCGCGGTCCGGCCGGACAGGTCCTCGATCTGCGGCCACGGACGCTCCGGGTTGACATGGTCGGGGGTGAGCGGCGAGACGCCGCCCCAGTCATCGATGCCGGCCCGCAGCATCAGTTCGTACTGCGAGTCGACCAGGTTGGGCGGTGCCTGGATGCGGGCCTTCGGGCCGAGGACCAGCCGGGCGACGGCGATCGTGGCCGCGAGCTCCTCCAGCTCGGCATCCGGGGTGTCACGCATCTTGGTGTCGGGCTTGGCCCGGAAGTTCTGCACGATGACTTCCTGCACCGCGCCGTACTCCCGCATGGTCTTGCGGATCGCGAACAGTGCGTCGGCTCGTTCCGCCACCGTCTCACCGATGCCGATGAGGATCCCTGTCGTGAAGGGCACGTTGCATCGGCCGGCGTCCTCGAGCACGCGCAGCCGCACCGCCGGGTCCTTGTCCGGAGAGCCGAAGTGCGGGCCACCCTTCTCGGTGAACAGCCGGGCCGAGGTCGTCTCCAGCATCATGCCCATCGACGGGGCGACCGGCTTGAGCCGCTGGAAGTCGCGCCAGGTCAGCACACCCGGGTTGAGGTGCGGCAGCAGGCCGGTCTCCTCGAGGACGCGGATCGCCATGGCCCGGACATAGGACAGCGTGTCGTCGTAGCCGCCGGCATCGAGCCACTCGCGCGCGGCGGTCCACCGGTCCTCGGGCCGGTCGCCCAGCGTGAACAGCGCCTCCTTGCAGCCCATGGCGGCGCCCTGCCGGGCGATCTCCAGGACCTCGTCGGGGCTGAGATAGGGGGCGTCGAGCCGGCCCGGGACGGTGGCGAACGTGCAGTAGCCGCACCGGTCGCGGCAGAGCCGGGTCAGCGGGATGAACACTTTGCGGCTGTAGGTGATCACGCCCGGCCGGCCTGCCGCCGCGAGGCCGGAGTCCCGGGAGCGGGAGGCGTATTCCAGGAGCCGATCGAGGTCATCGCCCCGGGCGTGCAGAAGGACCGTGGTCTCGTCGAGGTCGAGGGTCTTCCCATCCCGGGCTCGTGCGAGTGCCCTGCGTATGGCGTTCGGCGATGGAGAATTCGCAGCGAGATCGCTCATGTCGGCACCATACGCCGCAGCCGGCCCGCCGGTTCCCGGCAGGGTGCCCGCACCTCAGCAGGCCCTTGCGCCACACCGCTCCGAGCATGCGGGGTCCGGCGGCACACTGGGCCCATGCCGATCGCGGAGCTCACACGTGAATGGCGGCCGCCGTGGCGCCTCGACGTGCGGCTGACGCTGTCCCCCCACCGGCGCGGCTCCCGCGACCCGGCGTTCCGCGTCACGCCGGACGGTGCGGTGTGGCGAGCGGTCATGACCCCCGACGGTCCCGGCACCCTGCGGCTCCTGCACCGCCCGGACCGCGGCACCGTCGAGGCGGCGGCCTGGGGCCAGGGCGCCGACTGGCTGCTGGACGGGGTGCCCGCGCTGCTCGGCGCCGAGGACGACCCCGGTTCGCTCACCCCCCTGGACCGGGCCGTACGGGTGTCGTTCGCCCGTCGCCCCGGCCTGCGGATCGGCCGCACCGGGCGGGTCTTCGAGGCACTCGTGCCGGCCGTGCTGGAGCAGAAGGTCGTCGGGCTGGAGGCCTTCCGGGCCTGGCGCCATCTGCTGTGGCGCTTCGGTGACCCCGCACCCGGAGCCCCGGAGATGCGGGTGCCGCCGCCCCCGGCCGTGTGGGCCAGCATCCCGTCCTGGGAGTGGCACCGCTCCGGGGCGGAGGCCGTACGCGCTCGCACGATCATGAACGCCGCCCGGGTCGCCGCCCGCCTCGAGGAGGACGCGGCGGACGAACGCCTGCGGTCACTGCCCGGGATCGGCGTCTGGAGCTCGGCGGAGATCCGGCAGCGGGCGCTCGGCGATCCCGACGCGGTGTCGGTCGGCGACTATCACCTGCCGGCCCTGGTGGGCTGGACACTCGCCGGCCGGAAGGTCGACGACGCCGGGATGCTGGAGCTGCTGGAGCCGTACGCGGGGCACCGCTACCGCGTCACCCGGCTGCTGGAGCTGTCCGGCGACCGGCCGCCGAGGCGGGGACCGCGAATGCCGGTCCGGGACTATCGCTCGTTCTGAGCGGCACAGGTCACTGCTCGACGGCGCGCTGGTAGGACGCCAGGTGCGCCTCGGCCGAGGCCGCCCAGCTGAACTCCTGCGAGCGCGCATAGGCCGCGTCGGCGAGCGTTTTGCGCCGCCCCTCGTCATCGATGAGGGCGCGAAGCGCGCGGCCGATGCTGGCCGCGTCGGGTTCGGTGTAGGCGACCGCGTCACCACCGACCTCGGGCAGCGAGGCCCGCTGGGTGGTCAGCACCGGCGCGCCGCAGGCCATGGCCTCCAGCACCGGGAGCCCGAATCCCTCGCCCCGGCTCGGCAGTGCCACGATGAGGGCACCGCCTAGCAAGCCGGGCAATGAGGACCAACTCAGATAGCCGGGACGGATGAGGCGCAGCTCCGGCGGAACGGTGGCCAGCGCGGCGTCGACCTCGTCATCCCAGCCTCCGCTGCCGGCCAGCACCAGGGCCGGCGGCTCGGACAGGCCGCTCGCGGCCTCCACCCAGCCCCGGATGAGGCTGGGCACGTTCTTGCGCGGTTCCAGCGCCCCGAGGAAGGCGATGTAGGGCCGGCCGTGCAGCCCCAGCCGGTCGGACAACCGCCGGCGCTCCTCGTCCGTCGGCCGGTGGAAGGCTTCGTGGTCGACCCCGTGGTAGGCCACGTCGATCCGGGTCGGGTCCGCGTCGAGCAGCCGTACGAGCTCGTCCCGGGTCGCCTTTGAGGGCGCGATGATCCGGGTGGCCCGCCGGCAGGCCGTACGGGTGGCCGACCTTATGTAAGTCGACCGGACCGGGTTGTGCGCCTCCGGCTCCGAGAAGAACGCCATGTCGTGGATCGTGACGACCGTGGGACGCCGGGCATTGATGGGCATCGAGTAGTAGGGCAGATGCACGACGTCCGCGCCGACCAGCTCGGCCACGCGGGGCAGACCGGTCTGCTCCCAGTTGAGCCGCGCCGCCCGGTGCACGATCCCGGCCGGGCCCGAAACGATGCGTGCCCGGGGCGCGAGGCGGGAATACCGTTCCTCGTCGGGCCGCTGGCAGGCGAGGCTGAGATCGGCGCCGGCCGCGTAGAGGGCGGCGATGAGGCCGTCGACGTACCTCCCGAGCGCACCGCGGTCGGCGGGCACGGCTGTTGCGTCCACGAGAATCCCAAGCGCCACGATCCTCCCCAAGGCTCGGCATGTGGCGGGGATCACTCCCCAAACCGGAAGCCTACGCCCGTCTCGTCGCGCCTGGGGGTCAGAAACGCTTCCGCGCGCGGATCAAGACGATGCTCCCGCGGTCGTTGGCGGCACGCCGGTCGGCCAGGGCCACCAGGGGGGTCAACGGCGCCGCGGCGTTGAACCCGACCCTGCCGCCGTAGGTCGACAGCGAGAGGTAGAGCCGCTCGGCCGCCCGGCCCCGGAACTGGTAGGAGTAGTCGACAAGGTCGAGGCCGCGCGCGCCGACCAGCTCCCCGAGGCTCTCGTGCGTGTACGTGTGCTTGACGAAGTACTTCGCCTTGTGGGCGTCCCGCAGCTTGGGCCACTCGTCGGCCCGGCTCAGCACGTCCGCCGACATCAGGATCTCGCCGCCCGGCTTCAGCACCCGGCTCATCTCGTCCAGCGACTTGCCGCCGTCGTCGAAGTGCTCGATGGCGCAGACGGACAGGACGGCGTCGAAGCCGGCGTCGGCGAAGGGCAGCGCGAGGGCGTCACACTCGATCAGGGCCGGGGCGTGCGCGAGCGTCCGGCCGTACAGCATCTTGCCGCGGGCCAGGTCGATCGAGACGGCCTCGGCTCCACGCTTGGCGGCCTGCCCGGCCCAGTAGCCGTCGCCACCGGCGACGTCGAGCACGCGCTTGCCGCGCAGGTCGTCGCCCATCCAGCTGAGCAGGGTGCCCGCCTCGCGGTAGCGGCATACGTGGACCTGATGGCCGATGAAGGCCTTGGCATCGTTGAGTTTCATCGCCCCCCAACTCTAGAGGCCGGATCCCGGAGGCGGCGCCAGGTCCGGGCTCGACGCGGCGCGCACACCCCCTACCCTGGGCAGGTGATCTCCCGGCTGCGATCGAGCCGCTGGCCGCGACTGGCGTTCGTGCTCGTCGCGCTGGCGTTCTGCGCGTACGGCATCTTCTCCCAGTGGAGCCAGATCGGCGGCGCGCTGGCCCGGCTGTCGGTGTGGGCGATCGGCGGCGCGCTCATCACGGGGCTGGCCGGGCTGGGCGCCTCCATGCTCGCCTGGCGCACGCTGCTGGCCGGATTCGGCTCGCCGCTGCCGCTGCCGGCCGCGATCCGGGTGATGTTCCTGGCCCAGCTCGGGAAGTACGTGCCCGGCTCGGTGTGGGCGCTCGTCGGCCAGGTCGAACTCGCCCGCCAGCACGACGTGCCACGCCGGCGCGGGGCCGGTGCGACGCTGCTGGCCATGGCCGCCACGATCGCGACCGGATGCGCCGTGGCCGCGGTGACGCTGCCACTGACCTCCGCGGAGGCGACCCGGCGCTACTGGTGGCTGCTCCCGCTGGCGCCGGTGCTGCTCGCGTGCCTGCATCCCCGTGTGGTGACCACGCTCCTGAACCGTGCTCTCGCGCTCGTACGGCGGCCGCCGCTCGAGGAGGCCGTCGGGCTCGGTGCGATGGCCCGGGCCGTGGGGTGGAGCCTGCTCGCGTGGGCTCTGTTCGGGACGCACACCTGGCTGCTGGCCCGCTCGCTCGGGGACGCCGGGCCGCTGCTGTCCACCGGGGCCTACGCGCTCGCCTTCACGGTGGGCTTCCTGGTCATCATCGCCCCGGGCGGGCTCGGCGCGCGGGAGGCCGCCCTGGTGGTGGCGCTGGCACCTGTGCTGCCGGGCGGAGGGCCGCTCGTGGTGGCCCTCGCCTCGCGGGTCGTGATGACGGCCGCCGACCTGCTCTGGGCAGGGCTGGCGATCCTGCTCGGCCGGACCGGGGCCGCGGCCCGAGGCAGAGATCTCGAGAGCTCGAGCCCGAGCGCCGGCTCCTGAAGGCCGTCGAGGACTAGGTCTCAGCCTGCCGCTCTGCGTTGCTCGGTCCCGCGGGCGTGGCCAGGAGTTCGTCAACGTAGGCGGCCCACCGCGGGCCGTGGTCCACCGGGCGGACCCCCGCACGCAGCCGCGCGGGCTCTCCCCTGGCGTAGAACCGCTCGATCGCGCCGGTCAGCGAGCCGACGTCATCGGGTTCGCAGACGAGGCCGTCGACGCCGTCACGGACCTGCTCGCCGAAACCTCCGATGCGGGTGGCGATGACAGGGACGCCGTGCTCGTAGGCCATCCAGACGTTCTGCGAGGCGGTCGCCGACCGGTAGGGCAGCACGAGGGCGTCTGCGGCGCCGAACAGGCCGGGCACGTCCTGCGCGGGGACATAGCCGGGCCGCAGATCCACCCGGCCGGCCAGCCCGAGCCGGGCGACCAGTTCGCGGGTCTCGTCCTCGCCGCCCCAGAACTCCCCCGCCACGGTCAGCCCGACGTCGCCGGGGCCGGCGGCCAGCGCCCTGAGCAGGACGTCGAGCCCCTTGTAGGGCCGGACCATCCCGAAGAACAACAGCCGCCGCTGCTCGCCGGTCCGCGGACCGGCCGCACCCGCGACACGCCCCGGCACCGGGGAGGTCGGGAGATGGGCCGGCATCTCGGCCACCCGTACGGGCCGGTCGGTCAGCGACCGCGCCAGCTCGGCCTGCTCGGCGGAGTGGACCAGCACACCGTCCACCCGGCGCAGCAGCGCCCGCATGAGGGGCACGTCGTAGGGCTTGCGCTCATGGGGCAGCACGTTGTGGCACAGCGCCACGACCGGCGTCCGGCGGCGCAGGCCGTACAGCATGCCGAGGTAGGCGGGCACCTGCACGGGCGCCAGGACCGCCAGCACCACGAGGTCGCGGGAGCGCAGGCGACGGCCCGCGCTCAGCCAGCCGTCCGGCCGGCGCCAGGACAGCTCCCGGCTGGTCCCGGGAAAGGGCGTCCCCTCGGGAGCCGGGATCGTCTGCTTCCCCGGATAGAGGAACGACGGATACTGCGCGCGCCACGACTCCAGCGTCACCTCGTGGCCGGCGGCCGCCAGCCGGTGCGCCAGCTCGGTGGTGTGGTGCGCGCCACCCCCCTTGTACGGGAAGGTGGGGCCGACGATCGCGATCCTCACGTATCGCCCCGCGAGCGGACGATGAGGTCGGCCAGCAGCGCCAGCGACGCGATGAGCAGCCCGGTGACGAAGATCAGCACGGTGTTGTTGGCGAAGTAGCCGAAGTGGACGACCATGTCGAACACTCCCTTGAGGACTCCGATGCCGAGCAGCCACAGCGCCAGCGGCATCAGGACCTTGAGGGGGTTGAAGTACATCACCATCCGCAGCACCTGCAGGATGTAGCGGTAGGCGTCCTTGCTGAAGTGGAACTTGGACTTGCCGGCCCGCTTGAAGTAGTCGATCGGGACGTACCGCACCGGGTGCTGGTTGGACAGGAACGCCAGCGTGATGGTCGTGACACAGGAGAACCCTGGCGGCAGCAGCTTGAGGTAGGGCTCCGCGACCGAGCGCCGGAACGCGCGAAGCCCCGAGTTCAGGTCGGGGATCTGTGAGCCCGACAGCCGCTCGGCGACCTTGCGGATGAACCACTTGGCGGGGACGCGCAGAGCCTTGTGCGATCCCTCCTCCGTGGTCCGCGCCCCGACGACCTGGTCGATGAGGGGGTCGTTGTCCAGGATCTCCACGAGCTCGGGGATGCGCTCGTTCGGGTAGGACATGTCCGCGTCGGTCCACACGACGACGTCGCCGCGGGCCTGCTGCGAGCCGATCCGCCGTACGGTGCCGGAGCCGCTGTTGTGCCGGAACGGGATCACGCGCATGTTCGGGAAGAGCGGCGCGGCGACCTGGAGCCGCTCGAGCGTCTCGTCGGTCGAGCAGTCGTCGACGGCCAGCAGCTCATAGGCCTGGCCGCTCGCGTCCATCGCCTTGCAGATGCGTTCGACCTCGTCGACAACGTGATCCTGCTCGTTGTAGCAGGGTAGAACGATCGTTACATGTACGTCCTCGGTACTCACGGAGGGGCAGGATACTAGCCCTGAGTGTACGGTCGGAGACCTCTTCGTGGCCGCGCCGGGGACACAACGCGGTTCCGGCGTCATCCGGCGGAGCCTTCCGGACTCTGGAGGCACGGTGAAATCCTCCGCAGAGCACGCGGCGCCGAAGCAGCGCGGCCGGGCCCCACGCGTCCTCAAATGGGCCGCGCTCACCCTGGCGGTGACCTTAGTCATGGCCTGCGGTGCGGGCTACATCTACTACCGCAGGCTCCAGGCCAACATCGACAAGCAGGACGTCGGCGGCCTGCTCGGCAAGCTGCGCCCGAGGAAGCAGACGAGGGCGGTGAACATCCTGGTGATCGGGTCCGACAGCCGGGCCGGCCGGAACTCGGCCTACGGCCACCTCGACGGGGCCCGGGCGGACACCACGATCCTGCTGCACCTGGCTCCGGGCGGTGGGCACGCGATCGGGATGAGCTTCCCGCGCGACCTGATGGTCAACATCCCGGCGTGCACCAAGAAGAACGGCCCTCCGGTCCCCGCGCAGTTCGGGATGATCAATTCCGCGTTCGCCCTGGCCGGAGCGTCGTGCACCTGGCAGACCATCGAGGCGCTCACGCAGATCCACATCGACCACTTCGTAGTGATCGACTTCTCCGGGTTCAAGCGCGTGGTCGACGCGCTCGGCGGCGTGGAGGTCTGCCTTCCGCACGCGGTCAACGACCCCAAGGCACGCCTGAATCTCAGGGCCGGCCGTCAGACGGTCACGGGAGACGCCGCGCTCGGCTATGTACGGACCCGTACCGCAGGGCTGGGCAACGGCTCCGACCTGGACCGCATCGACCGGCAGAAGAAGTTCATGTCCGCGGTGGTGCAGAAGGCCACGAGTACGGACATGCTCGCCGACCCCACCAAGCTCCTGAGTTTCCTCGACGCGGCGACGCGGTCCATCAGCACCGACCAGGACTTCGGCATCGGTGACATGCGCAAGCTGGCCGGCGGCCTCAAGGGGATGGACGCCGGCGGGGTGCGGTTCGTCACCGTGCCGTTCGGCTCCTACGCCCCCGACCCCAACCGCGTCGCGCTGGACAGGTCCCGCGCGCAGCCCCTCTTCGACGCGGTCCGCAGGGACACCAAGGTCCCCGGCCCCGCGCTCGTACAGAGCACCCCGCCGAACGTGGGCCCGATGACCTCCGAGCAGCCCGCGCCCACAGTCCCGCGCCGCCTCGTGAAGGTGCGGGTCTACAACGGCGCCGGCCACGCGGTGCCGGCCGCGAAGGTGGCCGACCAGCTGAAAACCGAGAACTTCACGCTGGTCGGGACGCCGGGCCCGCTGGCGAGGGGCACGGCCGCGAAAACCCAGATCCTGTACGGCAAGGGCGCCGTCCGCCAGGCCGTCACACTCGCCGAGGTCATCCCGGGCGTGAAGCCGTCGCCGCACAAAGCCGTGCCGGCCGGAGTCGTCCACCTCGTCCTCGGCAAGGACTGGAAGGGCCTGCGCGGCCCCGGTCCCGCTCCGACCGGCGCCCGCGAGGTCCGCGCCGACCAGAACATCTGCGACCGCGCTTGAGAAGGCACACCGCACGGTCCTGCAGGCGGCGGGCCGCGCGGCCGCACGCGAGCTCGTGGCCGAGTACGAAGACGAGCGCGGCGAGCTACCCGAAGAGTCTCGGCAGCGTGCCCGTGACTTCCTCGCGTTGCACGACGAGCTGACCCGAGCGCGCATCCGCCCGGTCGTACCCGCAGTGGTCCTCGCTCAGGCCTGGCGCGGCGGTCCCCAGCACCAGATCTCTCGCGTGCTCATGGGTTGCGACATCATCCCCGACGACGAGCGCACCGCCCGCGCTGGCGGCATTGCCTGCGGGGCCTCCGGAACCGCGGACGCAGTGGATGCGATCGTCGTCGCCACGGCCGTCCAGTACCAAGCGTCCGTCGTCACCAGCGACCCCAATGACCTGACGCATCTCGCCGACTCCATCGGCGTCAAGCTCCGGCTCTTCACAGTCTGACCATCCGGCGGTCACACGACCACACGGCGCCGGCCGGATCTGGGCCCCACCGTTCCGCCCGCACCAGCGTCCTGCCAATCGAGAACCGTCGCGATGACCTGCCATCTCTCCTCGGCGTCAGAGTCTCAGTGGTTCGCTCATCCAGATGTCGATGAGGAGGCCCCAGGTGCCGTTCGGCGGGGTCACGAGGGTGTGCTCGTCCTGGCGGGACCTGATGTGCAGGACCTGGCGAGCCTCGCCGTACGGCGCGACGCTGGACGGGACGCCCCCGAGGATCAGCGGCCGCCTGCCCGCGGCGTAGATCTTCGCGATCACGCGCCGGACGTCCTGCTCCTTGGTGCCGGGCCGGACCCGCGCGGTCGGCACTCCGCACATTCCGCGGATGACCTGGCTGAAGCGGTCGGCGGTGACGGGCTCCACGATGACCACCGAGGCGCTCTGGCCGATTCTCTTGCACAGTGAGCGCACCGCGCTGATCTCACCCTGTTCGGTCCTGCTGAACATCAGCCCGCCGGAGGTCACCACGATGGGCACGAGCGTGATCAGCACCCCGGCCAGTGCGGTCCCGGCCCCGACCCACCGGCCGTACCCGATCCGCCGGATCCGCCGCACTCCCCACGCGAGGGCCCAGAACGCCAGGAGCAGGAGCCCCGGGATCACGATGGAGATGAGCCTCCGGGAGGCCCACGGGTGATCGGGGGTGATCCCCGGCCGCCAGAGGGTCGTGATGGTGGTCCAGGCGATGACCGCGAACGGCAGCAGCCACTCGGCGGACCCGCGGCGCATCAGCCGGCGGACCAGCAGCGCCGCGCCCGCGGCGGCGAGGAGCAGCGCGGGCACCCCGATGTACCACGCGACCCAGTAGAGGGAGTTCTCGGAGTACTGCCGCCCGTACTCCACCGCAAGCCCGTTGGCCTTCTGGGCCAGCGAGACGAAGGAGGCGTTGAGCCGGTCGTCGGGGTTGCCGGGAATCCGGACGACCGTCTGCACATGCGGGCGGACCGCGAAGGCGATCAGCACCAGAACCGTGAAGAGGGCCGCCAGGTCGGGCCCCCGTCCGGAGCAGAGCCGGATGGCGATCCGGCGAAGCACGATGCGCGTGCGCCGTCCGCGCATGAGCGCCACCATGACTGCCGTCCCGGCGACCACGGCGGCGCTGACGAGCAGCAGCGGGTTCAGTGACGCGTGCAGGTACTTCAGGTACGGGCCGGACAGCAGGAAGCCCTCGAGCACTCCGGCCCCGGCTCCCACCGCCAGCCCCCCGAACAGGAAGGGGCCGGTCGGGCGGCGGCGTGCGATCAGCAGACCGGCGAAGACCACGACGGGGAGTATGTCCCGGAGTCCGTCGATGCGGACCAGGACGGTGAGCCCGAGGGCCAGCCCGGCGAGAAGGCTCCCGATCCGGGCGGCGCCCGACCGCAGGTCCCGGACGTCGTGCATGAGCGCCAGCCCGCCGAGCAGCAGCACCAGCGCCGGGAGCTCGCTGTACGTGGAGCGGGAGACCCACTGCATCGGGAGCGTGAGGGCCAGGGCGAGGGCCCCGGCCGGCGCCCACCCGGGCCCGACGAGGCGCGCGACCAGGCCGGCGAACGACAGGACTGCGCACGCGCCGAGCACTGGGGCCATGAAGACCATGGCGGGCGTCCCGCCGAGCCAGCCGCCCAGCGAGAGCACCATGGGCAGCCCCGCCATGAACTGCGGATAGAGCTCGGTCCCACGCTGATAGAAGGCGGGGCTCTGGTAGGTCAGAGCCGGGTCGCCACCGCCGAACGCCCACCGCAGCTGCGGGATCGGCAGGGAGCCGTGGTCGGTGAGCCAGGTGGCGAACTGGACGTAGGAGGCCGGATCGCGCCGCACGACGATCTGCTCCGAGCACATCACCAGCTGGAGGACGAGGAAGGCGAGTGTCACGGCGATCACACCCGAGACCACCCACCACGAGGTCGGCGCCGCCTCGCGGCGTCGCAGGCCGCGGAACCCGAGCGCCAGCGTCACCGTCGCGACGATGGCGAACAACACCAGGGCCGGGCCGATCGTGAACACGCCCGTCAGCAGCAGCGGCAGTGACCCGGCGAGCCAGGCGACGAGCAGCAGCGCGGGGGCGACCGTGAGCCTGGCCAGAGCGCGGCTCGGGCCCGTGTCGCGCCGCCGCCGCGCCGGCTCGGCGGCCGGATCCTGTGCGTGCCGTGTGTGCATGACCATCGAAGCGGAGCGTAGCGTCACCGTCCGATCCGGACGTAACGGTCCGGCCTTCAGCGGCGACCGGCGGGGTCGTCCCCATCGCGCGGGACAGGGTGACCTTGGCCTACCCTCTCCGCTATGCCTGACCAGACACCGGCGGACCTGCTCAAGACCACTATCGCCGCCGATCCGGCGCGGCCCCTCGTGACCTTCTACGACGACGCGACCGGCGAGCGGATCGAGCTCTCGGGAAAGACCTTCGGCAACTGGGTCGCCAAGACGGCGAACCTGCTCGTGGACGGGCTGGACGCCCAGCCGGGCGAGCGGGTCGCGCTCGCCCTGCCGCCGCACTGGCAGACCGCCGTATGGCTGTTCTCCTGCTGGTCCGCGGGGCTGGTGGTGGTGCCGGGGCCCGTCCAGGAGCTCACGGACGTCCAGGCCGACGTCCTCGTCGTCTCCGAGGACCTGCTCCCCGCGTCTCGGGAGCACCCGGCCGCGGCGAGCGCGCGGGAGGTCGTCGGGCTCTCGCTGAACGCATTCGGCGCACCGCTCGCGGACTGCCCGCCAGGGGTGGTGGACTACGCCACCGAGGTCCGTTCGTACGGCGACGAGTTCCTGCCGTACGACCCGGTCGATCCGGGCGAGCCCGCCGTTACTGTGAGGAACGCCACATTCAGCGGCGCCGAGCTCGTGCGCCGGGCCCGGGAGGCCGCCGAGAACTGGCAGCTCGACACCCGGAGCCGAGTTCTCACGGACCTTTCCCCTACCACAGTGGACGAGCTTTTGGCTGCGCTCCTCGCGCCCCTAAGTGCTAACGGTTCGGTCATAATTCAACGAAACCTCGACATAGCAACGCTGGACCGACGAATCTCTTTGGAGCACGTGACCGCAGTGGCAGGTATGCCCGGACAGGTTGAGAGAACCGCGTCCGTACGCCGCCTCCTCTGACTTAGCCTGTGGAGCTCATGAGTAGCAATCCGATGTACATGGAGTATGTCGACGACGCCGATTACGGGGACGAACCCGAGCCGGCACGTCGGCGTAGTTGGCGCATCCTCGGGTGGGTGTCCATCGGACTCTCAGTGGTCATGGTCGCCACCAGCCTCACCGCGTACGCCGCGTACCGGAAGCTGAACGGCAACATCTCCCACGAAAACGTGGACGCCGCGATCGGTCCCAACCGGCCCAAGAAGCTGAACAGGTCGCTGAACATCCTGATGCTCGGCTCGGACACCCGGGCGGGGGCGAACGCGTCGTACGGCCGCAGCATGAAGAACGAGCCGGCCCGCGCGGACACCACGATCCTGCTGCACCTGTCCCCCGGCGGTAACCAGGCCATCGGGATCAGCTTCCCCCGTGACCTCATGGTCCCGATCCCGGCCTGCCGGCGGAAGGACGGGACCCGGTCGGCCCCGCAGTCCGCCGGGATGATCAACTCGGCCTTCAGCATCGCGGGCGCGACGTGCACGATCGCCACCATCGAGGCGATGACGAACGTCAAGATCGACCACTTCGCGCAGGTGGACTTCGCCGGCTTCAAGGGCATCATCAACGCCCTCGGCGGGGTGAAGGTCTGCCTGCCCAAGGACGTCAACGACCCCCAGGCGCACCTGCACCTCAAAAAGGGGATCCAGGTCGTCAAGGGTGAGGACGCCCTCGGCTTCGTCCGGAGCCGGCACGGCATGGGCGATGGTTCCGACCTGTCCCGGATCAAGCGGCAGCAACTGTTCCTCGGCTCGGTGGCCAAGACGGCGATGAGCGGGGGCGTCCTCGGCAACCCCGCCAAGCTGTACGCGCTGCTCAACGCGGGTACCAAGACGCTGACGACCGACGACGGCCTGAGCCCGAGCGTCATGATGCAGATCGCCCAGAGCATGCAGGGCATGTCGGCCGGCAAGCTCCGCTTCGTCACCGCGCCCTGGACGGCCTACGCGCCCGACCCCAACCGGGTGGCGCTCGCCCAGCCGGCCGCCGGCCAGTTCTTCAACATGGTCCGCAATGACAAGGACATCCAGGAGCCGCCCAAGGCGGGTGCCTCCGCGCCCAAGGTCCCGCCGAGCCAGGTGCGGGTCCGGGTCCTGAACGGGACCGGGGTGCACGGCCTGGCCCAGCGCTACGCCGACCAGCTCACGGCGCAGGGCTTCAAGGTGATCCAGGTCGCCTCGACGACGCCGCAGACGACCACGCGCGTGTTGTACGGCACCGGCGCGGACCAGCAGGCGGCCACGCTGACCGGCGTGCTCAGCGGCGTCACGGCGGCACCGCGGCAGGGCGGCACGCCAGGCGTGGTGGACCTGGTCATCGGTCCGAACGCGGGTCCGGTGAAGGGCAAGAGTGCCTCGATCCCCAAGCTCCAGGGCGAGATCCGCGCCGACGGGAACATCTGCAAGGCCACCTGACGCAGGGCGACGACCCGACCAGATCCCAGTGATCTGTCCGGAACCGCCTTGCGGATCAGGGCAAGTCGATATGGTCACATAACGGGCCGTGTACCGCCCGTACGTCTACTGTGTCCCCGCACCCCCACGGAACCATGACATACACCCCCACCGGGCCCCAGGTCCCGGCCGCCACTCCCACGTCGACGGTTCCATCGTCACCGGCCAAGGAGCGGGATCCGTTCTTCGACAACGCCAAGTTCCTGACGATCATCCTCGTGGTCGTCGGCCATACCTGGGCCCAGCTGAGCGGAAGCAACGTCGAGCACGCCGCCTATCTCGCGGTCTACGGCTTCCACATGCCCCTGTTCGTCTTCATGACGGGCTACTTCTCACGTGGCTACACCCGCTCCACCGGCAAGTTCCGGGGCCTCATCCCCACGGTGCTCGCGCCGTACGTCATCTTCGTCCTGCTCTACCGCGCAGAGCTGTACTTCCTGAAGGACCACCACTTCCGGGCGGCCGACTGGCTGGCCCCGCAGTACGTGATGTGGTTCCTCGCGGCCCTGGTGTGCTGGCGCCTGACCGCACCGATCTGGCAGCACCTGCGCTTCCCGGTCGCGACCTCGGTCGCCGTCGCCCTCGTCATGGGCGGATGGAGCATGACCTCCGACGGCACGGTCAGCCGCATGGTCGGCCTGCTGCCGTTCTTCGTTCTCGGGCTCACCATCGCCCCTGGACGCGTCGCGGCCGTACGCCGGGTCACGAAGTGGTGGATGGGCGTTCCCGTCCTGCTCGCCGCCTTCGTGGCCGCCTATCTGTGGGGCACCGGTTCCATCGGAGGTACGGTGGCCCGGCTGCTGTACTGGAACGACAACTACGCGGCGATGAAGCTGTCCACCCTGGAGGGAATGGCCGGCCGGCTCGCGGCGCTGGCCCTGGCGATCGTGCTCGGGTGCGCCTTCCTGTCCCTGGTCCCGGGCCGTCGCACCTGGTTCACCGACATGGGGACCCGGACGATGTACGTCTTTTTGCTGCACGGGCTCGTCATCAAGGTCTTCGACTACACGGGCCTGATGGACGAACCGGCCGTACAGTCCCGCCCCGGGGTCCTGCTGTGCACCCTCGCGGCCATCGTGCTGGCGGTAGTCCTGTCCACCGAGCTGGTGCGGCGCGCCACCCGATGGGCGGTCGAACCGCCGGTGGGATGGCTCCTCGCACGGCTGTGAAATGACCACGTAACCACGCCGGGCGGCATATGCCCGGTATACTCGCGAACCAATCCAGCAGGCCGAACGGTTAGTTGATGAGCGCTGACTCCACAATCTCTCTGAGCGTCATTGTCCCTGTACACAAAGTGGAGGGATATCTAAGGCAATGCCTGGACTCCATTCTGGACCCTGAATGTCAAAGTCTCGAAGTCATCGCGGTGAACGATTGCTCACCGGATGGTTGCGGGAAGATTCTCGATGAGTACGCCGAACGCGACCCCAGAGTCCGGGTCCGGCACCTCGCGGACAACGTGGGCCTGGGCGAGGCGCGCAACATCGGCCTGTCGATGGCCACTGGCGACTACGTCTGGTTCATCGACAGTGACGACTACCTCACCGCGAACACCATGCCGCTGGTCTTCCGGCGGCTCGCCGAGACACTGCCCGACGTCCTGCTGCTCGACTACGCCCGGGTCTACTGGGACGGGCGCGTGAACCGCAGCGTCCAGCGACAGCTGTTCGCCGAACCCGAGGCGCCCGAGACCTTCCGGCTCAAGGACCGGATGGAGCTCCTGGAGATCCTCCCGTTCGCGTGGAACCGGGTCATCCGCCGGGAGTTCATGCTCGGCTACGACCTGCGCTTCACCAAGGGCTATTACGAGGACTCCCCCGTCGCCTATCCGGTGCTCTTCGCGGCCGAGCGCATCAGCATGCTCGACCGGGTCACCCTCTGCTACCGGCAGCGCCGGCAGGGCGCGTCGATCACCAAGACCGTCAGTGCCAAGCACCTGGACGTGTTCGGGCAGTACCGCTCCATCTTCGGCTTCCTGGCCCGGCTCGGTGCCAAGGGTGACGAGTTCCGGGCGATCATGTTCCAGCGGATGATGTGGCACCTGCTGATCGTTCTCGCCAAGAAGGACCGGGTGCCGCGCGAGCTGCGGCCGAAGTTCTTCCACGAGATGTCCAAGCTTTACAACGCCTACCGGCCGAAGACCGGTTATGTCCCGCCAGGGGGCCTCGAAGGCGTGAAATACCGCCTCGTGGAGCGGGACGCGTTCAGGATGTTCAGCCTCCTGAAGGTGCTCAACATCGGCCGCATCCTGCTGCACGGCAGGTTCCGCCGCACCCGCAAGGCCGGCCGCGCCACCGCCCGTTTCCTGCGCGGCCGGGTGAAGCGGGTCTACTACCACGTGCACCTGCGGCTCCCGATCGACCAGAACCTGGCGGTCTACGCGGCCTACTGGTACCGCGGCTACGCCTGCAACCCGGCCGCGATCTATGAGAAGTCCAGAGAGCTGGCGCCGAAGGTGCGCGGTGTCTGGGTCGTGCGCAACCGCAGGCAGGCGGAGACACTGCCTCCGGGCATCCCGCACGTGATCGTCAATACCCGCGCCTACCTGCGCCTGATGGCCCGCGGGAAGTACTTCGTCAACAACGTCAACTTCCCCGACGACATCGTCAAGCGGCCCGGTCAGGTGCATCTGCAGACCCAGCACGGCACGCCGCTGAAGGTCATGGGCATCGAGCAGATCAACTATCCGCTCGGCACCGGAGACCTGGACTTCGAGAAGCTCCTGGAGCGGGTGGACCGCTGGGACTACCTCGTGTCCGCCAACCCGCTGACCACCGAGGTGTGGGACCGCTCCTACCCGGGCAAGCACGAGACACTCGAGATCGGCTACCCGCGCAACGACCGGTTCTTCCGCAGCACCGCGGAGGAGGTCGCCCGGCTGCGCGCCGAGATCGGCATCCCGGACGGCAAGAAGGCGATCCTCTACGCCCCGACGCACCGCGACTACATGAGCAAGTTCGAGCCCATGGTCCATCTCGGCCGGCTGGCGGACGCGCTCGGTGACGACTACGTGATCCTGCTCCGGGCCCACTACTTCTACGGCACCCGTGACCTCGCCACCCTGCAGGGGTGGCCGGCCGGCCGGGTCATCGACGTGTCGAAGCATCCCACCGTCGAGGACCTGTGCCTGGCGTCGGACGTGCTGCTGACGGACTATTCGTCGATCATGTTCGACTACGCCAACCTGGACGACCGGCCGATCGTGATCTTCGCGAACGACTGGGACACCTACGTCCGCACCCGCGGGGTGAACTTCGACCTCATGGCCGAGTCACCCGGGATGGTGGCCACCACGGAGCACGGGCTGGTCGAGGCGTTCACCTCGGGCGCCGTCTGGGGAGACGTCGCCGCCAAGGCCCGCTCCGAGTTCCGCCGTAAGTTCTGCGCCTTCGACGACGGAAACGCCGCCGAACGGGCCGTACGACGTGTCATCCTCGGTCAGCAGTTGCCTGGATAGCGTTGATCCTCAAACGCTCGTGATCTCGCCGCCGGAGCCGCGCACCGGCGGCGAGATCACAGACGTTTCCGGGGGTCACCTCTGAGGAGGACGGCCTCATGACCGCTCTGATCAGTGTCGTCGTCGGGACGCACGCGGCCGGAGCAGATCTGTCCTACACCCTCGAATCCATCGCGGCCCAGTCCTA
>JAOPYH010000166.1 GCA_025964715.1 Streptosporangiaceae bacterium
TCCAGTCCAGCAGGGAGGTGCCGAGGATGACCGAGGCCTTGTGGCCCCAGAGCCGCTCCAGCGCTCCGGCCAGGTACTTGATGCGCAGGTCGGTGTCGACGATGGCCACGACACCGCCCGAATGCTCCACCAGGCCCCGGTAGCGGGCTGACATCCGGTCGACGAGCGAAAAGGCGATGACCATCACGTGGCACGACCCGGCGATGATCAGCCAGATCATGAGCCTGTTTCCCGGGGATGCCGGGAGGGTGGCGAGCGCCAGTGCATCCAGGGAGAGCCCAAACCAGATGTGGCCAAGGGCAGCTTTCCGCCCGTAGAACATTGCGGAGTACTGGGCCACCCAGACCAGGAAGATCCCGAAGACGATGCTGAGATAGGTGCCGGCACCCCAGTAGACGAGGAGGCCGATCAAGGCGGACCCGCACAGTGTCGCCGCGTGGGAGAGCGAGATCGTGAACCGGCGACCGAGGGCAAGTACCACGAAGGGGACCGCCGCGGCCACCACGGCGACAGCCAGGATGCCCGCCCGGTTCACCGCAGGCGGGGTTCTCCAGACGAGCGATAGGGCACAGAGGGCGGCACCCGTGCCGTACATCATCGATACCGACCGCCCGCGGGCCCGCCATCCACCCGTGTTCCATCCGGTCGGGTCTCGTCGTGGCTGCGAGGCGCTGCTCGTGAGGCTGCCCACTGTGGCTCTCTCGTGAAGGGATCCCAGACACCCTGACGGTTGGGTATCGACACCCTTCAGTCCGTATCACACCCGCATTTGCATGAGGATGATGTGGTCGTGCTGCACCATGGCGGCCTGGTCAGCCAAACGTGCAGTCGAGCGTGACCTTGCCCAGAGCGCTCTCGAGAATGGCGAGCTCCCGATCATTCAGTCGCGCCACGAACAGATCGCGGATCCCGCGCACGTGGACCGGGGCGGTCTCGGTGAGACGGGCCACGCCGGCGTCGGTCAGCACGACCACCACGCCCCGTGCGTCGGCATCGGTGGTAGCTCGGCGAACGAGGCCTTCCCCGGCAAGACGGTCGACGCGGCGGGTCAGACCCGATCGTGAGCTGAGGACGCGGGCCGCCAGCTCGGTCATGCGCAGTTGCCCGCCAGCGTGCGCCAGCCGGCCGAGCACGTCGAAGTCGGCCAGGGCCAGACCGGTCTCGTTCTCGAGATCGATCGCGAGCTGTCGCGTGAGGGTGGCGTGGGCCTGCAGCAGGGCCATCCACGCCCCCATTCCGCGCCCGGTCGGTAGCTCATCCGCGACGAGCCGGTCCAGCAGCGCGGCCACGTCCGGTTCCGAAGGTAGTTGCATGTGCAATCAACCCGGGCTAGAGTATTTGCAACCGCAAGTATATCCGCGGGGAGAAGGAGCTGCCGATTGAGCGCAACACCCGGTCAGGATGCCCTGACCCTGCCCGTCTCCGAAGGTCGGGACCACGTGGAGGGGCCGGCAGATGCCGTGGTGACGCTGGTCGAGTACGGCGACTACGAGTGCCCGTACTCCGGCGCCGCGTACCCCGTCATCAAGGAGGCGCAGGCCCGGATGGGAAGCCAGCTCCGCTTCGTCTTCCGCAACTTCCCGATCACCCCCCGCCATCCCCACGCTGAGCAGGCCGCCCAAGCCGCGGAGGCGGCGGCCGCCCAGGGCAGGTTCTGGCCGATGCACGACCTCCTGTACGAGAACCAGAAGCACCTGCGCGACCAGGACCTCCGAAGCTATGCGGAGAGACTCGACCTGGATGTCGAGCGGTTCGAAAAGGAGCTCGCCGAGCATGTCCACGCCGAGCGGGTCCGGGAGGACCTCGACAGCGGTGCGCGCAGCGGCGTCGAGGGAACCCCCACGTTCTACATCAACGGCGAAAAGCACGACGGCTCCTACGAAATCGGGCCACTCCTGGCAGCGCTGGAGCGAGCCGCGTCGCTGTCATGAGGTCTTGATTCCGAGGCCGGTCGCCATGGTGTGCGCGAAGGCACCGGTTCCTGCCACGTCGAGGTGCACCGGGAGCACGGGACTGCACAGGACGCATTCGCTCGGCCGGCCGCTGACGTTTTCCAAACCGGGCGGGAACGTGGGTGGGGATACGGAAAGTCCGTGACTGTTCACGGGTCCCGTACCCATGCATGAGCCCGGGATGATGTCGACCATGTTCGGCACCGCTGCGTTGGGGCTGCCGGGGATCACGGTCCAGTCCGTCAACCGTGCGGAGGCGGGAGCCGTCCCGGTGCTCGCCAGTCGGAACGGAGCCGAGACGTCGACCACCGGGAAACCCGACCGCGTCTGGTGGGCGCCGATGTGGTCGGCGTAGGACTGCAGCGTGGCCGTCGATGGCTCGGCCTGGCCCTCAGCTCCGACCGGCACCAGCACATCCCAGTCTCCGACCTGGAAGACCAGCGACTCGGTCCAGCCGGCCCCCGGCAGATCTCCGGTAGGTTCGAACCGGTAGAGGGAGACCTTCCGGCCCCGCGCTTTGAGGCTCTGGCGGACGGAGGCGCCCGGACGGCTGAG
>JAOPYH010000170.1 GCA_025964715.1 Streptosporangiaceae bacterium
GGCGCCCGCCATGGCGCGCGTGCTGCGCGACGAGCGGATCACCGTGGCCGGCGGCGTGCCTACGCAGTGGGCGAAGTTGCTCGACGAACCGGCCGGCGGTCTGCTACCGGACCTGCGGGTCGGTGTGGTGGCCACGGCCCCGGCCCCGCCCGAACTCGTGGAGCGCACGGTGCAGCGCCTCGGCGTCGCGCTGGTGGTCCGCTACGCGATGACCGAGTCGCCGACGATCTGCGGCACCGAACCGGGTGATCCCCCGGAGACCCTGTTCCGCACGGTCGGCCGCCCGCAGGAGGGTGTCGCGGTCATGGTCACCGACGACCAGGGCCGGCCGGTACCCGCCGGGGTGGTCGGCCGGGTCCGGGTGCGTGGCGGCTGTGTCATGCGTGGTTACTGGGAGCGGCCCGACCTCACCGCCGAGGTGCTCACCCCGGACGGCTGGCTGTTGACCGGCGACTTCGGCCGGATCACTCCGGACGGGGATCTGGTGCTGGCCGGCCGTGCCTCGGACCTTTACATCCGGGGCGGCTACAACGTTTATCCCCTCGAGGTGGAGAACGTCCTGTCCGGACATCCCGGCATAGCCCAGGTGGCCGTGGTCGGCACGCCGGCCCCGGTGATCGGCGAGATCGGCGTCGCCTTCGTCGTGCCGGCCGACCCGGCCCGCCCGCCGGGCCGCGACGAGCTCCGGGAGTGGACCCGCGCGCGCCTCGCTGACTACAAGGCGCCCGACCGCGTCGAGATCGTCGGGAGTCTCCCGTTGACGCCGATGCTCAAAACGGACCGCATCGCCCTGCGGGAGGCCGCCGCCGTGCAGGGGACGCTGTGATCCACAGCTGCGGGTTCAGCAGAACTCGATCTTGATCGTCTCGCTGCTGTCGCCGCTCGGATCCGGCACAGACTGGCAGCCCAGTATGTAGCCCTCGGCCACGTCGTCCTCGCCGAGCACCTCGTTGCGCTTCATGGTGACCCGGCCTTGGAGCAGGGTGGCCTGGCAGGCCCCGCATTCACCGTCTCGGCAGGAGTAGGGGGCGGCGATCCCCTTGCCGAGCAGGAAGTCGACCAGGGGAGTGGTGGTGGGCCAGTCGAGGGTGTGTGTCCGGCCGCCGATGCCCACCTCGACCGGCACGGTGATCACGCTTTGGCCGGCACCCTCGGTGTCGTGCTCCGGCTGCGGCCCAGGCGGTGCGGCGAACGGGTCACCGGACAGTGAGGTGAAGACCTCCATGTGTATGCGTGCCTTGGGCATGCCGGCGGAGGACAGCGCGTCGGCCACGGCGGCCATGAACGGCGCCGGCCCGCAGACGAAACTCTCGTGGCCGGCGAACGGCGCGGCCAGCGCTTGGAGCTGCCCCCGGCTCGGCAGGCCCTGCACGGACTCGAGCCAGTGGATCACGGTCAGCCGACGCGGGTGACGGGCGGCGAGGGTTGCGAGCTGCTCGCTGAAGATCACCGAGGACTCGTCGCGGTTGGCATAGATCAGGACGATCTCCCCGGATCCCGCGGCCAGTGCGGACTTCACGATGGAGATCACCGGGGTGATCCCGCTGCCACCGGCGAACAGCAGGAAATCCTGGTCCAGGTCCTTCGGGGTGAACGCCCCGCTCGGCGGCAGCACCTCGATTTCGGTGCCGACACAGACGTTGTCGCAGAGCCAGTTCGAGCCGTAGCCGTCGCGGGTGCGCTTGACCGTGACGGTGAGGTCGTCGTCGTGCTGCGGCGAGCTCGCGAGGGAGTAGCAGCGGGCGACCGATCCCGTCCGCTCGCTTGGCACCCGCAGGGTGAGGAACTGGCCCGGTCGGTAGGTGAAACGTCCCCGGTCTGCCTCGGGCACCTCGAACACCAGGGACCTGGCATCCGAGGTCTCCTCGATCACGCGGGAGACGCGCAGTATGCGGGAGCGGCCCTGCCCGGTGGTCGCTGTCATCCTTGACGTCCTGTCTCGCTGGCAGCGCCGGCCGTCCGATCTGAGGTGTACTCCTCGTCAGAACGGTACGCGCTGCGCGACCCGGAATGGTTGCGCCACGGCCCCGCCGCGGCATGGTGTCCAACGTCTGCATCTAACAGATACATGGTGTCAGAAACGTGAGTGCCAGGACAATATGTTGAAACACACACCGATAACGTGAAGGCCGACGGGCTCCCGGCCCTGTGGGCCGGGTGGGGTGGCTACCGGGCGGGGCCGGGGTTGAACAGGCCGCGCTCGATGACCCGCGCCATGAGTTCCACGATCTCCGCCGCCGGGCGGTCGCCGTCCTGCTCCAGCGCCGCCTCGGGGATCCGTTCGAGCAGTGCGCCCTGGATGACGGCCGCCACGTCGGGGTCGAGCGGGTGCGGCCGGTCGACCCGGGCCAGCACGGTCAGCACCGCGATATGCATCTCCCGGGTCGCCCGGCGGACCACGCCGAGCAGACGGGGATCCTGCGAGGTGCCCTCCAGCCAGGCGCGCATGATCCCGAGGTAGCGGGCGTGGAACGGCAGGTAGCCGGCCAGCCAGTCCCGCAGCCGCGCCGCGCCGTCCCCGGTGGGGTCGATGACGGCGAACCTGTCCACCAGGGTTCGCATCTCCTGGGCGCACTCGCGGGTCAGTTGCAGCAGCAGGTCCAGCTTCTCGTCGAAGTACTTGTAGAAGGTGCCACGCGCGAAGCCCGCCTCGGTGACCACGTTGTCCACGCCGGTGCCGTGGTATCCGCGATCCGCGAACAACTTGGCGCCCGCGTCGATCAGCCGCCGCACGGTGGCCGCCGCGCGGGGGCGCAGCTCGGCCAGCCGGTCCGGTATCTCGGGTTCCTCGTCGTGCCGCTCCGCCGCGGCGGCGGGGCGCGTGGTCTTGGTCTTCCGCTGCGGCGGCATTTCGACGACGTCGAAGACCTCGACCGGGGTGTCGGGAAAGAGCATCAGCTGGACGAAGACCGCCAAGCCGTCCAGCAGCTGGTCGGCGGTCAGCGCCGGCGTGTAGCCCATGTGCCGGAAGTAGTTGAACCGGTGCACGGCGCTGGTCAGTGCCAGAGCCGCGTCGAGCGGATCGAGGCCGGAGATCTCGGAGGACTCCAGGCGGCGCGCGATCCTGGCGTTGTAGGACCGGGAGAATCCGGCGACCAGAGGCCGGACGCTGGTCCCAGGGGTGTCGACGCTCGCCCACTGGACGAACATCGTGGCGTACTTGTCGTACACGTAGGCCCACTCGCCGAGCCACCAGTGCAGGTTGTCGAAGCCGAGCCGGGTCGGCCCGAGCGGGCCGATCCGCCGGACCACGCGCATCAGGGCGCTGCCGCACTCGTCGAGCAGCTCGACGAAGATCTGCTCCTTGCTCTCGAAGTACTGGTAGAGCGTGGAGCGGGAGGTGCCGGCCGCCTTGGCGATGGCGTCAACCGAGGTGGCGTGGAATCCCTGCGACTCGAACAGCCGGAGCGTCTCCTCGACGATTCTCTGCCGCGTGCGTGCGCCTCGCTGACCCACCACGAGGCTGGTGGGTCCGTAGCCCTCGCGCCGGAGAGTCTCGTTTTCTGACTGTGTGGCCATCGGATCCCAGGGTAACGGCTATGTGGGCAGCAGGAAGTCGCAGGACGCGCGGATCGCGACGCCGCCGTCACTCCGGGTGGCCATCAGGTCGGCCGTGACCAGCCGGCCGTCGGCCCGTTGCTCTACCGCCGTGACTTCTCCGGAGCAGGTGAGCACGTCGCCCGGCCAGACCTGTTCCTCGAAGCGGACCCGGAAACGGCGGACGTTGTGTGCGCCGAGCCAGTCTACGGCGTAGGAGGCCAGCAGTGCGGCGGAGTGCATGCCCTGCGAGAACACCGACGGGTAGCCGGCGGAGCGCGCCAGCGTGTCGTCGTAGTGCATCGGGTTGAAATCCCCGGAGGCGCCGGCGTATCGGGCGAACATCCGGGTGGTCAGCGGGCCGAAGTCCCGGGTGGGGGCCTGCGCTCCGACCTGGAGCGGGGGAATGCCGACGTCGGTCACGCGGCACCTCCCTGCCGTGGCGCGGTTTCGATGAGCGTCGAGCGGCCCTCGGCGACGAGCGTCCCGTCCTCGGTGCGGTACTCGGTGACCACGACGGCGAACCGCATCCGACCGCCCCGCTTACCCGGCTTCTCGTACCGGTCCTCGATCCGCTCGAGGGCCGTCAGCACCTGGCCGGCCTGGGGCGGCGGCCCGTGGAAGACGTACTCCTGCTGGCCGTGCAGCAGGCGCCTGCGGTCGAAACCGACGTCCACCCGAGCGCCCTCGGGCGCCCAGAGCGCCCCACTGGTCAAGAAGGTCGGCGGCGCGATGGCGTCCGGTCCCCGGTAGGCCGGGTTGTCCGACTGCATCGCCGCCGCGAACTCCTGGATCTTCCCGCGCTCCACGACCACCTCGTACTCGGTGCCGTGAGCACCCACCGGCGCGTTCATCGCTACTCCCTCGCGTCTCCGGCGACACCTCGCGTGACGTGACGTCAGAACGGTGTATCCACTATGGCCGCTTCGTCGACCACAAGGTAGCAGACAGCCTTTCCATCTGCCGTGGACTTGGTTGCGGATGAGTGACACAACTGTCAGAATGCTGCAAGTAAGGCGTCCCGATCGGAGGAGCTGGTGTGCGCAGCTACGAACACGCTTTCACTGGCGGTGGCTGGCGCCCGTCCTCGGCGGGTGCCACGATCGAGGTCCGCTCCCCGGCCACTGATGAGGTGGTCGGCACCGTGCCGGACGCCACGGGCGCCGATGTCGACGCCGCCGTGGCCGCCGCCCGGGACGCGTTCGACCAGGGGCCGTGGCCGAGCACGAGCCCGGAGGACCGGGCCGACGCGCTGGGCCGGTTCGGCAAGGCGCTCAAGGCCCGCTCGGACGACCTGATCGCCCTGATCTCCGACGAGGTCGGCTCGCCGCGCACCTGGGCGCGCACCGGCCAGCTGGCCACCGCCCTCGGCGTCTTCCGGGCCTACCGGGGCATCGCCGCCTCCTACCCGTGGATCGAGACCAGGCCGGGCGTGTTCGGCAATGACGTCCGGGTCCGGGCGATGCCGGTCGGGGTGGTCGGCGCGATCGTGCCGTGGAACGCACCGCTGTTCAGCGCCGCGCTCAAGGTCGCTCCCGCGCTCGCGGCGGGCTGCACCGTCGTGCTCAAGCCGTCCCCCGAGGCGCCGCTGTCGGCCTTCGTGCTGGCCGAGGTCGCCAGCGAGATCGGCTTGCCTGACGGCGTGCTCAACGTGGTGGCCGGCGGCGCCGAGGCCGGTGAGCGCCTGGTCCGCGATCCTCGTGTCGACAAGATCAGCTTTACCGGTTCGACGGCCGTCGGCCGGCGGATCGGCGCGCTCTGCGGCCACGACATGCGCCGCGCCACGCTTGAGCTGGGTGGCAAGTCCGCGGCCGTGCTGCTCGATGACGTCCGGCTCGACGAGCGCACCGTCGACAGGCTCGTCGCCGGGGCGATGGACAACAGCGGCCAGATCTGCATGGCGCTCGGCCGGATCCTCGCGCCTCGCTCGCGCTACGCCGAGGTGGTCGACGCGCTCGGCGCCGCCGTCGCGGCGCTCGCGGTCGGCGATCCGGCGGATCCGGGCACCGAGCTCGGCCCGGTGATCTCGGCCAGGTCACGGGACCGCGTCGAGGACCACGTCCGGAGGGCGGTGTCCGACGGAGCCCGCCTCGTCACCGGCGGCGATCGGCCCGCGGGCCTCGACCGTGGCTGGTACCTGCGACCGACGCTTCTGTCCGACGTGGACAACCGGATGGCCATCGCGCGCGAGGAGATCTTCGGGCCCGTCGCGACCGTCATCCCCTATGACACGCAGGACGAGGCGGTCGCCATCGCCAACGACTCCGACTATGGGCTGGCGGGTGCCGTGTGGACGGCGGATCCGGCCAGGGGTGAGGCCGTGGCGAGCCGGCTGCGGGCCGGGTCGGTCGCGGTGAACTCCTCGGCGCCGATGGACCTCGGCAGCCCGTTCGGTGGCATCGGCGACTCCGGAATCGGCCGTGAGGGCGGCCCGGAGGGCATCGCCGCCTATGTCGAAACCCAGTCGATCGTCCTACCCGCCCACTGATCAGGAGGACCATTCGTGGAGACTCTCGCCGCGGTGCTCTGGGAGCGCCGAGCGCGGTGGTCGGTCGAGCCCATCGAGCTCGATCCGCCGGGCCCGCAGGAGGTGCTCGTCGAGCTGCATGCCTCGGGCATGTGCCACTCCGACGAGCACATCGTCACCGGGGACATGCCCTTCCGGCTGCCGTGCATCGGCGGTCACGAGGGCGCCGGCGTGGTGAAGGAGGTCGGTTCCCACGTGACGTCCCTCGCGCCGGGCGACCACGTCGTGTTCGGGTTCATGCCCTCGTGCGGCCGCTGCCCGTCCTGCTCGACCGGCCACCAGAGCCTGTGCGACCTCGGGGCGCTCCTGTACTCCGGACGCCTGATCGCCGACGGCACCGCCCGGCACCATGCCCGGGGCCAGGACCTGTCGACCGCGTGCCTCGTCGGCTCCTTCGCCCACCACACCGTGGCCCACGAGGCCAGCTGCGTGAAGGTCGACCCGGCCGTACCGCTCGACCGCGCGTGCCTGCTGGGCTGCGGGTTCATCACGGGCTGGGGATCGGCTGTCTACGCCGCCGAGGTCCGGCCCGGGGACACCGTGGCCGTCGCGGGCATCGGCGGCATCGGGGCCGCCGCGATCCAGGGCGCGAAGCTCGCCGGCGCCCGAGTGATCGTGGCGATCGACCCGGCCACGGAGAAGAAGGAACAGGCGCTGGCGATGGGCGCGACCCATGTGGCCGGCTCCTGGGACGAGGCGCCGTCGGTCGTCACCGACGCGACGTGGAACCGTGGCGTGGACAAGTTCATCTGCACCATGGGTGTCGGCGACGGCGCGCTGGTCGCGCGGGCACTGGCGATGACGGCCAAGCGGGGCCGGCTCGTGGTGACCAACATCCACCCGATGGCGGAGAACTCCATCAACGTCAACCTGATGGACCTGACGCTGAGCGAGAAGCAGATCGTCGGCACCCTGTACGGCTCCGCGAACCCGCGCGCCGACATCCCCAAACTGCTCGAGCTGTGGAGTTCCGGCCAGGTCGATCTCGACGGGATCGTGTCCAGGACATATCCGCTCGAAGGCATCAACGACGGCTACGCCGACATGCGCACCGGTCGCTTCCTGCGCGGGGTACTGCGCTACCCGGCCGCCGGTTGAACCGGCCACGACGAGGAGGTCCCGCGAGATGACGATACTGGAGAGCCTGCCGGAGGACGTGCTCGACGACCTCACCTGGTGGACCCGCCCCGTCGCCGAGCGCGACGCGCTGTTCGCCAGGTTGCGTACGGAGAGCCCGAGACCGTACGTTCCCGAACTCGACCTGGGCGGCGCACCGAGGGGCGGCGGCTTCTGGGCGCTGACCCGGCTCGACGACGTGGCCGAGGTCAGCAGGCGCCCCGATGAGTTCTGCTCCAGCAGGGGCACCAACATCTTCGACCAGCCACCCCGGCTGCGGGAGTACCGCGGGTCGATCATCGACATGGACAACCCCGAACACGCCCGTCATCGGCGGATCGTGTCGCGGGGCTTCACCGCGAAGACCCTGGCCGCGCTGCACGCCGACATCGCGAACACCTCGCGGGAGATCATCGGCTCGGTCGCGGAACGGGGGGAGTGCGATTTCGTCACCGAGATCGCGGCCCTGCTGCCGCTGCGGATCGTCAACAACATGATGGGCATCCCGCGTGCCCACGAGAAGTTCATCTTCGACCAGACCAACGTCGTGCTCGGCGCGAGTGATCCCGAGTACGTCGCCGACCAGACCCCGCGGGGGGTCGCCAGGGCGGTGACCAACGCCGGGGAGCAACTCGCCGAGCTGCTGCGGGAACTCGCGGACGAGCGTACGCGGGAGCCCAAGGACGACCTGATCACCAAATTGGTCGCGGCGCGGGACGGGGAGAACCTGACCCCCCAGGAGCTGGCCTCGTTCTTCATCCTGCTGGTCGGCGCCGGCAACGAGACGACCCGCAACGCCATCTCCCACGGTCTGGTGGCACTCACCCGGTTCGCCGAGCAGCGCGCGCTGTGGCAGGGCGACGTCGAGACCCACACCCCCAGGGCCGTCGAGGAACTGGTGCGCTGGGCCTCTCCGGTGCTGCACATGCGTCGCACCGCGACCCGCGACGGCGTCCGGCTGGGCGACCAGGAGTTCGCCGAGGGCGACAAGGTGGTGCTGTGGTACCGCTCGGCCAACCAGGACGAGAAGTACTTCGCCGATCCGACCGCCTTCGACATCACCCGCGAGCCGAACCCGCACGTGTCGTTCGGCTCGCCGGGCCCGCATCACTGCCTCGGCGCGAACCTGGCCCGCCTCGAACTGTCCGTCGCCTTCCGCACGCTGTTCGAGCTGCTGCCCGACATCCGGGCGGTCGGAGAACCCGACCCGCTCCGGTCGAACTTCCTGCACGGCATCAAGCACCTGCGCGCCGAGTTCACCCCGGCCCGGGTGGGGAGTGAGCGATGAGCGTCGAACCGGTGGCCGAGGAGGCCGTCCTGCACGCCGACTCCGGCGGCATCCGGCGGATCATTCTGAACCGTCCGGAGGCCGCCAACGCGGTGCGCCCGCAGGACCGCGACGCGATCATCGAGCTGCTCGTGGACGCCGACGCCGACCACGCCGTACGGGTGGTGGTGATCGAGGCCCGGGGCAGGCATTTCTGCGCGGGGGCCGACGTCAAGGCGCTGGCCGGCAGCCGGACCGGCGGTGAGAAACGGGTCACCGAAGGGATGCGGCGCATCATGACAGGGGCGCAGCGGTTGATCGCCTCGGTCCTGGACTGCGGCAAGCCGGTGATCGCGGTCGTGCAGGGCCCGGCCGCGGGCATCGGCGCGCACCTCGCCCTGGCCGCCGACCTCGTGGTCGCCTCGGAGGAGGCCACCTTCATCGAGTCGTTCGTACGCAGGGGCCTGGTCGTCGACGGTGGCGGGGCCTACCTGCTGCCGCGCCGGCTCGGCATGCAGAAGGCCAAGGAACTCGCCTTCTTCGGGGACGCGGTCCCGGCCGCCGAGGCCCTGGCCCTCGGGCTGGTCAACCGGGTCGTACCGGCCGAGGAGCTCGCGGCCACCGCCGAGGACTTCGCCGAGCGTCTCGCCGTCGCCCCGACCAGCGCGATCGCGTTGACCAAGCGGCTGCTCAACGCCTCGCCCGACGGAGACCGCGCCTCGGCATTCCTCGCGGAGGGCATGGCGCAGGAGATCCAGTCCTACGCGGCTGACTCAGGCGAGGGGATCCGCTCGTTCGTCGAACGCAGGCCGCCGGAATACCGCGGCTGGTGAGCCGCCGGAGCCCCCGGCCACTGAGAGGAGTTTTGAAGTATGGCCACGAGCACGGGCGGCGCCGATCTGCCCACAGTGGACGATGACAGCCGCGTGTACTGGGACGGCTATCGCCAGGGCCGGTTCCTCATCGCGAAATGCGGTGCCTGCGAACGGGTTCACCACTATCCCCGGCCGCTCTGCCCGTTCTGCTGGAGTGACGAGGTCACGCCGTGGCCGGCCTCCGGGCGCGCGACCCTCTACACCTACTCGACCGTGTACATGAACGACCTCGCGCCCTTCCGGGACAGGCTGCCCTACGTGGCGGCGATGGTCGAACTCGAGGAGGGCCCTCGGGTCATGACCACCGTGGTCGGCTGCGAACAGGCAGAACTGCGCGTCGGCATGGCGCTGAAGGTCGATTTCCAGCCCCTCACCGACGAACTCACCGCCCCGGTGTTCCGGCCGGCGCCCTGAGAAGCACCCACGGCCCGATAACCGCCCGCCCGAGACGTGAAGGAAACCCGCATGACCGCCCTGTTGGAAGGCAAGACCGCCCTCGTCACCGGTGCCGGCCACGGCATCGGTCGCGCCCACGCACTCGAACTGGCCAGGCACGGCGCCACGGTCGTCGTCAACGACCTCGGGTCGTCCGTGTCCGGTGAGGGCAGCGGCCACGACGCGGACCGGGTCGTCGACATCATCGCCGCGCGCGGTGGGAAGGCGATCGCCGACTACGGCGACGTCGGCGACGAGGACCAGGTCGAGGCCATGGTCGCCACCGCGTTCGACCAGCTCGGCCACCTCGACATCGTGGTCAACAACGCCGGGATCGTGCGGGACCGCGCGATCTGGAACATGACCGCGCAGGACTTCGACCTCGTCATGCGGGTGCACGTGCGCGGGAGTTGGCTGGTCAGCCGCGCGGCGGTCCGCCGGTGGCGGGCGATCGCCAAGAGCGAAGGCGGTCCGGTGTACGGCCGCATCTTCAACACCACCTCGGTCTCTGGCCTGCTCGGCAACTTCGGGCAGTCGAACTACGGCCCGGCCAAGGCGGCGATCGCCGGGCTGACCCAGACGCTCAGCCTCGAACTGGCGGGCATCGGCGTCACAGTGAACGCGATCAGCCCCGGCGGGGTCACCCGGCTGTCCGGGTCGCTCTCCGGCACGGAGGCACCGCCTGAGCCTGATGAACGCCCCGAGGATCAGTTCGACCCGAAGGACCCGTCGCTCAGTTCCCCCGTGGTGGCCTGGCTCGCCAGCGAGCAGGCGGGGCACGTCAGCGGCCAGGTGGTCCGCGCGATGGGGGAGACGATCACGCTGATGCGCGGCTGGACCCGGGGAGACACCGTGACCAACGGCGGGAAGCGCTGGGACGCCACGAAGCTCGGGGCTGTGCTGGCCACGGAGGTCTTCCACACCCGCGCGCCAGGCCTGCGTCTCGGTAGCTAGTGCATCGGCGGCGCACACCCGTATCAGGAGCCAGAACATGAGGATCATCGTCGACCGCACCCGGTGCATCGGCCTTGGCATGTGCCAGTCCGTAGCCGCCGACGTGTTCCAGGTGAACGACGACGGCGAAATGGAGTTGCGGACAGCCATCGTGACCGACGGCCGTCTGGCCGAGGTGGAACGGGCCGTCGCCTGCTGCCCGAACGAGGCGCTGGGGCTGGCGCCGTGACGGACGTCATGGCGGGACGGACTAGCCTTCGCCGCGAGCGGCGCAGCAACGCCGCGGCCACACTTGTCAGCGGCGGTCTCGATGCCGAGGTCAGTACCGACGCCGGTGTCCACACAGGAGGAGTGTCAGCATGAAGTTGAAGCCGGGAAGCCGGTTGCGCAGCCAGGTGGACGCCACGGAGGTCATCATCGTGCGCTCGCCGGCCGGTGACGTGGTGGTGGCCTGTGGTGGGCACCCCATGATCGACCCGCAGGCCGAACCAGAACCGGGCCTGACCGCCGTCGCCGATCTCGCCGGCGGAACGCAGATCGGCAAGCGGTACACCGTGCCCGGGCAGGACACCTTCGAGCTGCTGGTGACCAAGCCGGGAACGAGCGGGCTGACCGTCGACGGCGTGCCGGCCGTGCTGAAGGAAGCCAAGCCCCTGCCGGCGAGTGACTGAACGGCGCTCCTGGGCCAGGGATCGGTTCAACTATTAACCTGTTGGATCTAAACCGGAGCGGTTCGGACGCTGGCCAGGGGGTTCCTGGCGGCCTATAGTGCTTAATGATCAAACTGTATGGGGCCGAGGAGTTGTCCAATGAGCGTCCTGGTCGAGCAGCACGACGCCGTGACCGTGGTGACCATCAACCGGCCCGAGGTCCGCAACGCACTTGACGCGGAGACGATGGCGGGTATCGGCGAGGCCCTCGTGGCGGCGGAGCACGACGGCGACGTCGGCGCGGTCGTGCTGACCGGTGCCGGGGATCGCGTGTTCTGCGCGGGCATGGACCTGCGCGCGTTCGCGGCCGGCGGCAAGATGATCGACGAGTCCCGTCCCGGCCTCGAGGTCTTCACCGACCGGGTCTACCCCAAGCCGATCGTCGCCGCCGTGAACGGCACCGCGGTCGCGGGCGGGTTCGAGCTGATGCTGGCCTGCGACCTCGCGGTCGTGGCCGAGCACGCCAGGTTCGGACTACCCGAGGTCAAGCGTGGCCTCGTCGCGGCCGGCGGCGGGACCAACCTTCCCCGGCGCGTTCCCCTCGCGCTCGCGCTGGAGCTGGCGCTCACCGGGGAGACCATAGAGGCGCAACACGCGCTGAGACTCGGCCTGGTCAACCGCGTCGTGCCGGGCGACCGCGTGCTCGCCGAGGCCCTCGCCCTGGCCGGCGCCATCGCCCGCAACGGGCCCCTGGCCGTGCAGGTCACGAAGGCATTGATGGTCGCGCAGGCCCGGGGTGCCGGCCGGGACGAGATCTCCGCCGCGGCGGCGCGGGTGTTCGCCAGCGCCGACGCCAAGGAGGGCGCGGTGGCGTTCGCGGAGAAGCGCGAACCACGGTGGACCGGCGCCTGATGGCCCCGGTCCCGATGACCCCAGTATCGACCGGCTCAGTGTCGGTCAGGTCGGCCTTCAAGGAGGAATGCCATGCGTGACGCGGTGATCGTGGCGGCGATGCGGACCCCGGTCGGGAAGCGTAACGGCGCGCTGTCCGGAGTGCATCCCGTGGACCTGTCGGCACGGGTGCTCGAGGCGCTCGCCGAGCGTTCCGGTATCGACCCGGTCGTGGTCGACGACGTGATCTGGGGCTGCGTGGCCCAGGCCGGCGAGCAGACGATGGACATGGCCCGCAACGCGGTGCTCAGCGCCGGCTGGCCGCTGAGCGTGCCCGGCACGACGGTGGACCGCCAATGCGGCTCCTCACAGCAGTCGGTGCACTTCGCGGCCGCCGGGCTGATCAGTGGGCAGTATGACGTGGTGGTGGCCGGTGGCGCCGAGTCCATGAGCCGGGTACCGATGACCGCCGTGGTGGGGGACGCCAACCCGTTCGGATCTGCCCTGGACTCCCGGCTCGGCGGGGTGGCGCCCAACCAGGGGATCGGCGCCGAGACCATCGCCGAACGGTGGGGCCTGTCGCGGACGCGGCTGGACGAGTTCGCCCTTCTCTCCCACGAGAGGGCCGCCGCGGCGCAGGACGACGGCCGGTTCGCGGCCCAGCTCGTTCCCATCACGCTGCACGACGGGACCGTGGTCGCCGCGGACGAGGGCATCCGGCGAGGTGGCAGCCTCGAGTCGCTGGCGAAGCTGCGGACGGTGTTCAAGCCGGACGGCGTCATCCACGCCGGCAACAGTTCCCAGATCAGTGACGGCGCCGCCGCTCTGCTGATGATGACCAGCGAGAAGGCCGCCCAGCTGGGGCTGGTGCCGATCGCCAGGGTGCACACCGCAGTGGTGGCCGCGGACGACCCCGTCATCATGCTGACCGCGCCGATCCCGGCCACCCGCAAGGCGCTGGACCGTAGCGGGCTGGACGTGTCCGAGATCGGGGCCTTCGAGGTCAACGAGGCGTTCGCGCCGGTGCCGCTCGCATGGTTGGCGGAGTTCGGCGCCGACCCGAAGGCGCTGAACCCCAACGGGGGCGCGATAGCGCTCGGCCACCCGCTCGGCGGCAGCGGCGCCCGGTTGATGACCACGCTCGTGCACCACCTGCGGGACAACGGGATCCGTTACGGACTCCAGACCATGTGCGAGGGCGGCGGCCAGGCCAATGCCACGATCCTCGAGCTGCTCGACGCGGCATGACCACGGTAGACATCGCAGCCCTGGTGCTGCGTCTCCTTGTCGGGTTGACGATGGCGGCGCACGGCTACAACCACGTCTTCGGCGGCGGGGGGCTGGCGGGCACCACCCGATGGTTCGCCTCGATGGGCCTGCGGCCGGCCAAAGTGCACGCCATGCTCAGCGGCGCAGGCGAGCTGGCCTGTGGCCTGGGCCTCGTGGTGGGCCTGCTCACCCCGCTGTGTGCTGCCTTTGTTGTGGGCACGATGACCGTCGCGGGGATCGCGGTGCACCGTAAGAACGGGTTCTTCGTGTTCAAGGACGGTTTTGAATACGTGCTCGTCCTCGCGGTGGCCTGTGTGGTGCTCGGCCTGCTGGGCCCGGGGGTCGCGTCGGTGGACCACCTGCTGGGCCTCGACACCGCGCTGGACGGCGGAGTCGGCGTCGCCATCGCCGGTGGTGCCGGCGTTCTCGGTGCTATCGGCCTCCTGGCGGCGTGCTGGCGCCCCGCGCCGAGCGATGGCTGACGCGAACACGAGCCATATAGCTGAATAATTGACCTAGTCGTGCATGCTGGATCTTGGAGTAACGGTGAAGCTGGCGGACAGTGTTGTTCTGGTGACGGGCGGGGCCGGTGGGCTCGGCGAGGCCGCGGTTCGCAGGCTCGTCGACGCGGGCGCATCGGTGGTGATCGCGGACCTCTCCGACGAGAGGGCGGAGAAGCTGGCCGCCGACCTCGGCCCGAAGGTGACCTACGTGCGGACCGACGTCACCGACGAGGAGAGCGTCCTCCATGCCGTCGCGGAGGCCGAGAAACTGGGCACCTTCCGTTACGCGGTCATCGCGCACGGCGGGTTCGGTGTGGCTGAGAAGGTGGTCAAGCGCGACGGCACGCCCGCCACGCTGGACGGCTTCACCAGGACGATCCAGCTGTACCTGACCGGCACCTACAACGTGCTGCGGCTGGCGGCGGCGGCGATCGCCAGGACCGAGCCGGACGGCGATGGGCAGCGCGGGGCGGTCGTGGCCACGGCCAGCATCGCCGCGTTCGAGGGGCAGATCGGACAGTCGGCCTATGCGGCGGCCAAGGCGGGGGTCGTCGGGCTGACGATCGTCGCAGCGCGCGATCTCGGTTCGCTGGGCATCCGGGTGGTGACGGTCGCGCCGGGCACCATGCGGACGCCGATCATGGAGTCGGTGGGCGAGGAGGCGCTGGCGAAGTTCGCCGGCAACATCCCGAATCCGAAGCGGCTCGGCAAGCCCGAGGAGTACGCGTCACTCGTCGCGCACGTCCTCGAGAACCCCTACCTCAACGGCGAGACCATCCGTCTCGACGGTGCCCAGCGGTTCAGCCCGAGGTAGCGGCGCCGGGCCCTGCATATAGACAGATATTCAGCCTACATTTGTACGGTGCTCCAGGGATCGACCTGGTGAACGCAGTCTGCTTGGGAACTTTCCCTGGAGGTTTCATGGGCGTCGCGATGCTGCTGGACACGATCGCTTCCACAATGCCGGATCGGGTCCTGGTCGGGACCAGATCCGATTCCCTGACGGCCGGCGCGCTGGCCCTTCTGGCCGGGGGCGGCGCGAGTGTGCTTCGCGGCGCCGACGCCGTGGGCTTCGTCGGGGTCGGCGGGTCCGCGTTCCCGACCGGCCTGTTCGCCTCGGCCCTCGCGGGTATCCCCTTCACCCCGTTGAACTATCGCCTGCCCGCCCAGCAGATCGCCGAACTCGCGGCCGGGCTGGGGAAGCGTCCCTTCCTCATCGTGGACGAGCAGTGCGCGGAGACCGTGCGAGGCGTGCCGGGCACGGTCCTCACCAGCCCCGAGTGGCTGGCGGCCGCCGGCGCGGCCGACCCGGCGCCGCCGCGTGACATCGACGATGAACGGCCCGCCGTCGTGCTGTACACCAGCGGGACCACGTCGAAGCCCAAGGGCGCGGTCCTCCGCCACTCGCACCTGGTGTCGTACGTCCTGCAGACCGTCGAGTTCGGTTCGTCCGCGGAGGACGACGCCGCGCTCATCAGCGTGCCCCCCTACCACGTGGCCGGTGTCGGCACCGTGCTGACGAACACCTTCGCGGGCCGCAGAATGGTGTACCTGCCGAACTTCTCCGCCCCGGACTGGCTGGAGCTCGTGCGGGCCGAGGCGATCACGCAGGCGATGCTGGTGCCCACGATGCTGGCCAGGATCGTCGAGCACCTCGGGGGAAGGCCGGCGTCGCTGCCCACGCTGCGGTCCATCGCCTACGGGGGTGCGCGGATGCCGCGGCCCGTGCTCGAACAGGCGCTGAAGTCGTTGCCCGGCACGGACTTCACCAACGCCTACGGCCTGACCGAGACGAGCTCGACGATAGCGATGCTCGGCCCGGAGGATCACCGTGCCGCCCTGACCGCCGTGAGCCCGGCGATCCGGGACCGGCTCGCCTCGGCCGGGCGCCTCGTGCCCGGAGTCGAGGGCCAGATCCGCGACGAGTCCGGCGCGGTGCTGGGTGCCGGTGAGGTCGGTGAGCTCTGGGTCAGAGGCGACCAGGTGTCCGGCGAGTACCTCGGCGCCGGGTCCTCGCTGGACGGCGACGGGTGGTTCCACACCCGGGACCAGGGCCGCTTCGACGGCGAGGGCTATCTGTTCATCTCCGGCCGGACCGACGACACGATCATCCGGGGCGGCGAGAACATCGCCCCGGCCGAGATCGAGGACGTCATCGTGCTGCATCCCGCGGTCAGGGAGGTCGCGGTCGTCGGCGTGCCCGACGACGATTGGGGGGCGCGGATCGTCGCGATCGTGGTGACCGAGCCCGGGGCCGAACTGGACGCCGGCCAGGTCAAGGACTATGCGCGGGCCCGCCTTCGCGGTTCGCGGACGCCGGACGACGTCGTGTTCCGGACCGAGCTGCCGCACACGCCGACCGGCAAGCTCCTGCGGCGGGAACTCGTGCGCGGCCTTCGATCCGACCGCGTCGACGTGTGATCCGTCGAGCGCCTGGCTGAGAGCTTCCGGCCTCGGCTCGGTCAGGAGAGCACGTCGAGCACGGTCTCCGTCGGGCTTGTGATCATGAACTCGCCGACCTTGGTCAGGTGCCTGGTCCAGAAGTCCGACGCCTTGGGGCTCGCCTTCTGGCGGATCAGCTCGACGACCTTCGCGTGGGCGCGCTGCGTGGCGCGGACCGTCCACTCGGAGTCCTCGTCCCCGAGGTGAGCGTTGATGAAGGACCGGGTGTGCAGCTCGACGATCGAGAACAGCGTGTCCAGCAGCACGACCATGGTCTGGTTGCCCGCCAGCTGCATCAGCAGCCGGTGGAACCGCAGGTCGTGCTGCTCGGCGTAGGTGACCGGATCGCTCAGCAGGGCCTCGCCGTCGGCCAGGGCCTCGTCCAGCGCGCGCAGGTCGGCGGCGGTCCGCCGCTTGGCGAGGATCCCGACCCCGGCAGCCTCGAGGTGTGCCCGTGCCTCGTGGACGTCGGCGAGCGTCGTGCCGCGGTACTGCAACAGCGTTCCCGCGTAGCGTCCGACGGCGGCGGTGTCCGGCACCAGCACGTGCGCCCCGCCCCGTGCGCCCCGCCGGACCTGGATGATCTGCTCCGACTCCAGGATCCGGAAGGCCTCACGAAGCGTCGGCCGGGACACCCCGAACTGTTCCATCAGGGCCGTCTCCGACGGCAACGCGTCGCCTTCGCGCAGCGTCCCCGTCACGATCTGCCGCCGCAGCTGAGCGGCGATCATTTCCCCGGCCTTGGGCACCCGCACTACGGTCGACTTGGGGGTCGCGACCATGAACTCCCCTTGTTCGCGGCGGCATCTGGTGTATTAATCATACTGTTCGCGAGTGCGACGCGATACGGGCGCCGCAGGTGCTCATCGAGCGACCGGACCCTGCGCGGGGGCGGCCACGTTCGACGCGGAGAAGGCCGAGGCCAGTTCCCGCATGGCCGTGTCAAGCAGATGGATCAGGTCGGTGTCATCGCGTCGTAGCCACTGTTCGTACGCGGCGATGGCCACCCCGAGGGTGGCGTAGGCGATCGTCTGTGGTGCGACCGAGTCGTCGCGCAGGCCCATGCGGTGGCCGATGTACTCCGCGAGGACTTGGCGCCACGCCGCATACCGAAGCGTCGAGTGCGCTTGGAGCGCCGGGACGGTGAGGATCAGCTCCATGCGCCGCCGGAGCCACGGCAGCTCGGCGGTGTCCACCCGGTTGAAGTCCAGGAGCGCCTCACGTATGGCCTCCATCAGCGGCCGCTGCGGTGGAGAGGCGAACAACCGCTCTCGCATCTGCCTGAGCTGTCCTTCGAAGTCGCCCCACGCGATGTCGTTCTTGGAGGGGAAGTAACGGAAGAAGGTGCGGCGTCCGATGCCGGCCGCCGCGGCGATGTCGTTCACCGTGGTCCGGTCGAAACCGCGGCTGGTGAACAGCTCGAAGGCGATGTGCTCAAGCTCGGCGGCAGAGGTCACACGCTTGCGCCCGGCGCGCCCCGCGGACTCGCCGGCGGCGGAATTCGAGAACTTCTGTTCCATGACCTCTTCCCTTTGGCACCGGGTGTCAATATCGTATCGGCACCGGGTGCCAATATCCGAGCATCGTGGTCGCCCGCCGCGTGAGAGGAGCATGTCATGTCGGACTCGCAGAACGTCCCGACCGCCGAGGAGCACCCGGAGGTGCAGGAGCTCGTGGAGGAGGACCTGCTCGTCGAGGAGGTCTCCATCGACGGTATGTGCGGCGTCTACTGATCGGAGAACTCCGGTGTTCGATCCGGATCGGCCGTACCGTTGTTCGCCGCAGGTCTCCCTGCGTCCTGAGCCATTCGGCGCGCTGGCCTACCACTTCGGCACCAGGCGCCTGTCGTTTCTGAAGACGGTCGAGATGGTCGAGGTGGTGCGGAGACTGGACGCGCACGCCACCGTCCATGCCGCGCTGGACGATGTGGGCGTGCCGGCCGAGCAGCGCTCCGCCTACCTCAACGCTCTCGCCGGACTCGCCGAAGCGCAGACCATCCAACCTCGGGAGTCCATCTGATGAAGCTCGTCGACCACTTCCAGCATGGGCTGGACGCACCGATCTGCCTGACGTGGGAGCTGACCTACGCCTGCAACCTGTCCTGCGTGCACTGCCTGTCGTCCTCAGGCCGCCGTGATCCCCGAGAGCTGGACACGGCACAGTGCAAGGCGGTGATCGACGAGCTGCAGCGGATGCAGGTGTTCTATGTGAACATCGGTGGCGGCGAACCCACCGTACGCCCGGACTTCTGGGAGCTGGTGGACTACGCGACCGCGCACCAGGTCGGCGTGAAGTTCTCCACCAACGGCATCAAGATGACGCCAGAGCGGGCGCGGTGGCTTGCCGCGAGCGACTACGTGGACGTGCAGATCTCCCTGGACGGTGCGACTGCTGAGGTCAACGACGCCGTCCGCGGCGCGGGGTCCTTCGACACCGCCATGGCGGCGATGCGCAACCTTGCGGACGCGGGCTTCCGCGACTTCAAGATCAGCGTGGTCGTGACCCGGCAGAACGTCGGCCAGCTCGACCACTTCGCGGCGATCGCGCAGGAGTACGGGGCGCAGCTGCGGATCACCCGGCTGCGTCCCGCCGGGCGTGGCGCTGATGTGTGGAACGACCTGCACCCGACCGCCGGGCAGCAGCGCGAGCTCTATGACTGGCTGGTGGCGCATGGGGAGCGGGTGCTGACCGGTGACTCGTTCTTCCACCTCAACGCGCTCGGCTCGACCCCGCTGCCAGGACTGAACCTGTGCGGGGCCGGCCGGGTGGTATGCCTGATCGACCCGATCGGTGACGTGTACGCCTGTCCCTTCGCCATCCACGAGCAGTTCCTCGCGGGCAACGTCCGCTCACCTGGCGGGTTCGGGGAAGTCTGGCGCGACTCGCCGCTGTTCGCCGAGCTGCGCGCACCGCAGAGCGGAGGGGCGTGTACGTCCTGCTCGGCCTTCGACTCGTGCCGCGGCGGGTGCATGGCCGCGAAGTTCTTCACCGGCCTTCCGCTCGATGGCCCGGACCCGGAATGCGTCCAAGGGTACGGAGAGGCGGCGCTCGCGTCCTCCCGGGCGGCTTCGGTCCCCCGTCCCAGCGGTGACCATTCGCACCGCGCCCGTCCGGCCCGCACCACCCGTGCGGTGCCGGTACAGATCGGGTGGGGCGCGCCAGTCGCGGCGCCGCCGGACCGCGGCTGCGATGCCAGCCCGCTGGCGGGCTTCCGCCCCACCGCCTGACCGGAAGAAGGACACACTGCTCACCGACCCCATCGTGCTGGCCGGTCGGACGGCACCCAGCCGGGTGCTGTTCGGGCCGCACGAGACGAACCTGGCCAGGCGCCGCGAGATCTCGCGGCGCCACGTGGCCTACTACGAGCGCCGCGCCGCCGGCGGAGCCGGTGTCATCGTCGCCGAAACCGCGAGCGTGCACGCCAGTGACTGGCCCTACGAGCGCGCTCCGCTGGCCGCCGACTGCGGACCGGGCTGGGCGGCCACCGTCGCGGCCTGCCGTCCATACGGGACGGTCGTGGTCGCGAGCCTGGGGCATGCCGGGTCGCAGGGCTCGTCGGCGTACTCACAGTCCGCGTTGTGGGCGCCTTCGCGGGTTCCGGACGTCGCGAGCCGTGAGCTTCCGATGGAGATGGAGGAGACCGAGATCGAGCGGCTCCTCGAGGGCTTCGCGGCGGCGGCCGCGCTGGCCGTCCGGTCCGAGCTGGACGGCGTGGAGATCGACGCCGGTCAGCACAGCCTGCTGCGGCAGTTCCTGTCCGGCCTTACCAACCTGCGTACGGACTCCTATGGGAGCGATCGGGCGCTGCTGGCCCGGGAAGCGCTGGGCGTTGTACGTGATGCGATCGGCGCGGATCGGCTCCTCGGCCTGCGGCTGTCCTGCGACGAGCTCGCGCCATGGGCGGGAATCACGCCGGAACAGGCGGCCGGCCTGGGCCGGGACCTGGCCGGCCTGGCCGACTACCTGGTAGTGGTCCGCGGCTCGGCGATGGGCACCTCGGTCACCCGGCCCGATCTGCACACCGAGCCAGGATTCAACATCGACCTGTGCCGATCGATCCGAGCGGCGGTCGGCGGAGCCACCCAGGTCGTCCTGCAGGGTTCGGTCGTGGACCCCGCACAGGCACAGTGGGCGCTGGACGACGGCGTGGCCGACCTGGTGGAGATGACCAGGGCGCAGATAGCCGACCCTGACCTGGTGTGGCTGTGGCGCGCCGGCGAGGGCGCGCGGATCCGGCCCTGCGTGCTGAGCAACCAGAAGTGCCGGGTCCGGGACAACCGCAACCCGGTCGTGAGCTGCATCTCCGAACCGCGCAGCGGGCACGAGTCGGCGGATCCCGCGGTGGGCGGGCCGGCCCCGCACGCCGGGGAGGCGCTCGTCGTCGGCGGCGGCCCAGCCGGGATGGAGGCGGCCCGGGTCCTCGCGCTCCGTGGCCACCGCGTGCGGCTGCTGGAGCGTTCGGCGCGGCTGGGCGGCGCACTGCGCTCGGCGGCGCTGGTCGGCGGCAGAACCCGGCTCGGCAAGCTCGCCGACTGGCTGGAAGCGGAGATCAGGCGGCTGGGTGTGGTGGTCGAGACCGGCGTCACCGCCAGGCCCGAGGACCTCGACCTCGCGGCGCACGCAGGCGCATCGGTCCTGCTGGCCACCGGTGCCGTGCCCGGACCCAGGGACTATCAGGTCGCCGGCGGCGCACACGTGGTCGATGTGGTCGAGCTGCTGACGGCCGCCGAGAAAGGCCTCCTCGGCGACCTGCCGCCTGGGCCCGTGGTGGTGTTCGACCCGGTCGGTGATCCCGTCGGCGTGGGGATCGCAGAGCTGCTGGCCGGAGCCGGCCGGGAGACCGCGATCGTGACGCAGGACCATGTGGTGGGCATGCAACTGGCGCTGACCGGTGATCTGGCGGATGCGAACACCCGATTGCAGCGCGCCGGCGTTGTCCTTCATAAGAACTCGCTGTTGCGGAAGGCCGGCGCCGGCCGAGTGGTCCTGGAGGACCGCTTCACCGGGGAACGCCGGGAGGAGCCGGCCGCCCTGGTCGTCCACTGCGGGCACCGGCTGCCGGATCGGACACTGGCACTCGCCCGGCCGGGATCGGTCTGCTCGGGTGACTGCGTGGCGCCCCGGACGGTTCACGAGGCGGTCCTGGAAGGCAGGCGGGCCGCGCTCGCGATCGGCGGCACGCACGGGAGCGCCCTCGTTCTGGCGGGGGAGTCCCTCTGATGGGCGGCGGGCGGTATCGCCATCTGTTCTCGCCGCTGCGCGTGGGACCGGTGACGGTGGCCAACAGGGTTGTGTTCTCCGCGCACCTGACCAACTACGCGCAGGACGGGCTGCCGAGTGAACAGCACGCGGCCTACTACGCCGCCCGGGCGGCCGGCGGTGTCGGGCTGGTCATCACGGAGGAGCACTCGACGCATCCGACGGACTGGCCGTACGAGAAGCTGATCCACGGGTTTCACCGCTCCGTCATCCCCGGATACCGGCGCATCACCGAGGCGGTGCACGCCCACGGCGTGCCGATCTTCGCGCAGCTCAACCACAACGGCGGCCAGGCCTCGGGGATGTACTCGCGGCTGCCGGTATGGGCGCCCTCAGCCGTGCCCGACCCGATGTTCCGAGAGGTGCCCAAGGCCGTCGACCTTTCCGAGATCGCCGAGATCGTGGCCGGGTACGCCACGGTGGCGGGGCACTGCGCCGAGGGCGGGTTCGACGGAGTGGAGCTGCAATGCTCGCACTCCTCCATCGTGCGCGGCTTCCTGTCCCCGGCCACGAACCGGCGCACCGACGGCTACGGCGGCCCGCTCGAGAACAGGGCACGGATCCTGCTGGAGATCATCGATGCCGTGCGCGAGGCGATCGGCACGAATCGCGCACTCGGCGTACGGCTGTGCGGTGACGAGCTGATCGAGGGCGGCACCACCATCGACGAGGCGGTCCAGGTCGCGCGGATGGTGGAGGCGACCGGCAAGGTCGACTACATCAACACCTCGATCGGCGTGGCCACCTCGACGCTGTACATGATCGAGGCGTCGATGGCGGTCCCACCCGGCTACGCCCTGTTCATCGCCAACGCGATGCGCCGGGCCGTACGTCTGCCGGTGATCGGCGTCGGCCGCATCAAGGACCCGGTGCAGGCGGAGCGGGCCCTGGCCGAGGGGCACTGCGACCTCGTCGGGGTGGTGCGCGGGCAGATCGCCGACCCCGACTTCATGGCCAAGGCACGGGCCGGATACGCCACGGAGATCCGGACCTGTCTGTCCTGCAACCAGGAGTGCGTCGGCCGGATGGGCCTCAACCGGTGGCTGGGCTGCATCGAGAACCCGCGCAGCGGACGTGAGGCCGTCCCGCTCCCCGCCCCACGGGCCAGAGGCAGGCGCGTGGTGGTCGTGGGCGGCGGCCCGGCCGGGCTGCAGGCCGCGTCGACGGCGGCGCGGCGAGGCCATCACGTGACGCTGTTCGAGCGGGAGGCCGCCACCGGCGGGCAGGCCGCGGTGGCGGCGACCGTGCCCGGCCGGGCCGAGTTCCTGGACCTGGTGCGCAACCTCCTCGCCGAGTGCCGGCGCCACGGCGTCGACATCAGGACCGGGACGGACGCCACGGCCGAGGGGCTGCGGGCGGAGTCGCCCGACGCGGTGGTGCTCGCCACCGGCGCCCGCCCCCAGCCACCGCACTGGGCCGGGGGCCTGGACCGGGTCGTGGACGTGAGGGATGTGCTCGAGGGCAGGGTCTCGCCCGGCGGCGAGGTCCTTGTGGTGGACGAGCTCGGCTTCCATCAGGCCACGTCCGTGGCGGAGCTGCTGGCCGACCGGGGTTGCCGGGTGCGCATCTCCACCCCCGGAATGGTGGTCGGCCAGGACCTCGGCATCACCCTTGACCTGGAGATGTTCATCGTGCGTGCGGGCAACAAGGGCATCCGCCAGACCACCGACGAGGTCGTGATGTCCGCGTCGCCGGACGAATCCGGCGGCGTCGTGCTCCAGATCCTCACCCACACCACCGGAGCCATGTCCGAGGTAGGCGTCGACTGGGTCGTGTGCGCCGTCCACCAGACACCGGAGGACGGACTGTGGCAGGCGCTCAAAGACGCTCCGTTCGAGGTCCATCGGGCCGGCGACTGCCTCACACCCCGCCGCGCACACGCGGCGGTCATCGAGGGCGATCGGGTCGGAGGCGCACTGTGACGGCCCTGCCGGCAGGTGTGCCGACCGCCGTGGTGGTCGTGCGCGAAGGGGTTCTCCCGCTGGGCGCCGATGAGACGGTGGCCGAGGCCGGCGGAACGGCGGTCCTGGTAGGAACGGATCCGGGCACCGCGGCCGCGGACCTGACCGGCGCGCGGGCCGTGTGGTGCGCCGAGATCGGCGTGTTCAAGCCGGCCGGCTGGGCCTCCCGGCTCGCGCCGGTCCTCGCCGCGAGCGGACCGATCCTGTTGCCGGCCTCGCCGGACGGCAGGGATCTGGCGCCGCGGCTGGCGGCCGCCATGGACCGGCCGTTGCTGGCCGGAGCGATCCGGGTCATGGAGTCCGGTGCCGAGGTGGTGCGCTGGGGCGGCCGCGTGGCCGTCGAGCTGACCAGCGAAGGCCCCTTCGTGGCGACCTTCCAGCCCGGGTTGCGCGGCGTCGAGCCGGTCACGCGGGCGCCGCGGATCGAGGAACTCTTCCTGCCGGACGCCGGCCCGGTGCTGGACGCGACCACGATCGCGGTCAGCGGGCCCGATCCCGCGACCACCGACCTGTCCGAGGCGCCGCGCATCCTCGCCGCGGGCGCCGGCCTCGGCCGGGGGGGACTGCCCGGCCCGGACGCGGTGGCGCTGCTCGACGCGGTGGCCAGGCGCCTCGGTGCCTCGCTGGGAGCGACCCGGGTGGTGACCGACGCCGGGTTGGCGTCGTACGAGCGTCAGATCGGCACGACCGGAGTCGTGGTGGCTCCCGAGTTGTACGTCGCCTTCGGCGTTTCGGGCGCCGTGCAGCACATCGGCGGGCTCGGGGACCCGCGCCACGTCGTCAGCGTCAACCTCGACCCGGCGTGCCCGATGACCATGATGGCGGATCTGGGCATCGTGGCCGACGCGCCTGCGATGCTGCAAGAGCTGGCCAAGCGACTCGGCGTGCGGGCCGGGGAAGAGGTGCTACGTGGATGAGCGGACCGAGACCGCCTACGCCGGCCCGGCATCGAGGTCGGCCGAGGTGACCACCGACACTCGCGCGTTCGACGTGGTGGTGGTCGGCGCCGGCCCCGCCGGCTCCGCCGCGGCCCTCGAGGCCGCCAGGGCCGGATACAGCGTGGCACTGGTGGAACGCGGCCCATTCCCCGGCTCCAAGAACGTTTACGGCGGGGTCGTCTACGGCCGAATCCTGGACGAGCTGATCCCGCGGTGGTGGGAGCAGATCCCGGTCCAGCGCTGGGTCACCCGGCGCGCCACGATGATCATGACGCCGACCCAGGCACTGACCCTGGACCTGCGAGCGCAGGACTGGGGCCGGCCGCCGTACAACGGTGCGACCGTACACCGCGCGGACCTTGACACGTGGCTGGCGGATCTGGCCGTTGCCGCCGGGGCGGTCCTCGTGCCCTCCACGGTGGCCACCGGTCTGCTGCGCGGTCCGGAGGGCGCGGTCGCCGGCGTCCGCACGGATCGGCCGGACGGCGACCTGACCGCCTCGGTGGTGATCGCCTGCGACGGCGTGAACTCCTTCCTGGCCAAGGAGGCCGGCATGTACCCGGCCGAGCAGGTCGCGGAGCACACCACGCTCGGCGTGAAAGAGACCATCGCGCTGCCACGCGAGGTGATCGAAGAGCGGTTCGGGCTGAGTGGCAAGGACGGCGCGGACATCGAGATCCTCGGATGCACCCGCGGCATTCCGGGCGGCGGGTTCCTCTACACCAACCTGGAGTCGGTGAGCCTGGGCGTCGTCCTCGGGCTCACTGGTCTCGCCGCGTCGAAGGTTCGCCCCGAAGAGCTCATCGCGGACCTGAAACAGCACCCGGCGATCGCACCATTGGTGCGCGGCGGCACGTTGCAGGAGTATTCCGCGCACCTCATTCCCGAGGGCGGCTACCGCAGCATGCCCGACCTCGCGGGTGACGGGATCCTCGTGGCCGGTGACGCCGCCGCGATGTGCCTGGCGGCCGGGATCTGGCTGGAGGGCGTGAACTTTGCGCTCGGTGCCGGCATGTACGCCGGCCGCGCCGCCGCGGCCGCACTGAAATCCGGGGACACCTCCAAGTCCGGGCTCTCCGGTTACCGGACGATGCTTCAGGAGTCATTCGTGCTCGCCGACCACCGCAAGCTCCGCAGGGTCCCCGACCTGGTGCTGTCCCACCGCACCCAGAACAGCTACCCGGGCCTGATCTGCGATCTCGTACAAGGACTGTTCACCGTGGAGAATCCGGCTCCCAAGCCAGGTCTGCGCAGGCTCCTGCGCCGCAGTGCGAGAGCACACGACGTCCGGATGCGTGATCTTGTCCGGGACGGGCTCGTGGGCCTGAGGTCGTTCGGATGACGGCCCAGGAGCCTGTCGCCGGCACGGGCGTAGAACCCCGCTACCGCGACATCGCCTTCGAGGACCGCATGGCGACAGTCGATTTCCGGGTGTCGTCGCGGCCGCACATCACGGTCGACTCCGACGTTTGCCGGTCCTGCACCACCAAGGCCTGCGTCCACGCCTGCCCGGCCGATCTCTTCGTGCCGACGGCCGAGGGCGGGATCCTGTTCAACTACGAGCACTGCTTCGAATGCGGCACCTGCTACCAGGTCTGCGACGGCGAAGGCGCGATCAGCTGGACCTACCCCGACGGCGGGCAGGGCGTCGTCTTCCGGAAGGGATGATGACGATGCTGGTGGTCGCGGCGCTGCGCTGGGTCGACACCCGTCCGCGGGTCGATTCACTGACCGGGCAGGTGCACACCGATACACGCGCCGGCGGGGCGAGCGAGGCCGACCTGTGCGCACTGGAGCACGCACTCCGCCTGGCCGGGAAGCTCGGCGGCCGGTGCGTGGCCGTGACGGCCGGGCCGGCCGCCGCCGAGGAGATGCTGCGGCAGGCCCTGGCCGCGGGCGCGGACGAGGTGCTGCGCATCGGCAGCCCGTCAGCGACCGATCCGGCGCTGGAGGACGGCGCCGAGACCGCCCGGGTCCTGAGTGCCGGGCTGACGGCGCGATACGGGCAGGTGGACCTCGTGGTGTGTGGTGATCATTCGATCGATCGTGGAACCGGAAGCACGCCCGCCCACCTGGCCGAGCGGCTCGGTGCCGCGCAGGCCCTCGGGCTCCTGGACCTGGACACCGACGTGGGCGGCATCGGCCTGCGGGCTCTGCGGCGGCTCGACGGAGGCCGCCGCGAGAGCCTCGCGGTGCCATTGCCGGCCGTGTGTTCGGTCGAGCCGACCGCGGTGCGCCTGAGACGGGCCGCCCTACCCGCGATGCTCGCCGCCAGGGGCGCCGAGATCCCGCACATCGCAGTGGATGCGGGGGCCGGGGGCACGGTGGGGGTGAAGGCCGTCCGGCCCTACCGGCCACGGGCCCGGGTGCTGCCGGCTCCCGACGGTGCCGACGCGCGACTGCGGATGCTCGAGTTGACCGGGGCCCTGGCGGAACGCCCTCCGCCCCGGGTCGTCGTACCGTCCACCCCGGCGCAGGCGGCCGAGGAGCTGCTCGGATACCTGCGCGAGCACGGTTACCTGTCGGAGGAGAGCGATGACTGAGCGAGTGGCGATCGTGACCGGAGCCGCACGCGGCATCGGTGCGGCGGTGGTGAGCCGGCTGGCCGAGGAGGGCTGGCGGGTCGTGGCCGTGGACCTGTGCGCGGACCTGCCCGGCGTCGGCTACCCGCTCGGTACCAAGGAGGAGCTGAACGCTCTCACCGCGCGTTGGCCCGGCTCGGTACGGGGCGTTGTCGCGGACGTACGCGACCCCGACGCGCTGAAGGAGGCCGTCGACCTGGCGGAGCGCGAGTTCGGCGGCCTCGACGCCGCGGTGGCGGCCGCGGCCGTGATGGCGGGCGGCCGGCCCCTGTGGGAGACCACCGACAGTGAATGGGACGCCCTGTTCGACAACGGGGTCCGCGGCGGGTTCAACCTGGCACGAGCCTGCGTGCCCGCCTTGTTGCGACGCCCCGAGCCACGCTCAGGCCGGTTCGTTGCGCTCGCCTCCGCGGCCGGTCATCGCGGGCTGTGGCATCTGGCCGGATACAACGCCGCCAAGCACGCCGTCGTCGGACTGATCCGCGGGCTCGCCACCGACCTGCGCGGCACGGGCGTGACGGCCACCGCCGTGTCGCCCGGCTCCACTCGTACCGCCATGCTCGACGCGAGCGCCGCCCTCTACGATCTCGCGGACGTGGAGGAATTCGCCGGACACCAGCTGGTCGAACGGCTGCTGGAGCCAGAGGAGGTGGCCGCCGCCGTCTGCTGGTTGTGCGGCGAGAGTTCCTCCGCCATCACCGGCACCGTGGTCCACGCCGACGGTGGATTCACCGCATGACCGTGCTCCGCCTGCGTGCCGAGGCGGGAACGCGCCGCCGGGCGGACGGGCGTGTGCTGCTCGGCGGCTCACCATTCAAGGTGATCCGCCTGTCGGAGACGGGAGCACGTCTCGTCAGCGGCTGGTTCGACGGCGAGCGCGTCGCCGACAAGCCCTCGCACCGCAGGCTCGCCGCGCGATTGGTCCGCGCCGGCATCGCACACCCGGCGTACGAGACCGCCGCCCTTTCGGCCCAGGACGTCACGGCAGTGGTGCCGGTACGCGACCACGCAGAGGCTCTGCCCCCCCTGCTCTCCGCCCTGAAAGAGCTAGCCGCGGTGATCGTGGTGGATGACGGATCCCGGGTGCCGGTCCCCGCCGCGACCCTGTGGCATGACTGCCCCAGGGGGCCGGCGGCCGCGCGCAACAGTGGCTGGAGGCTCGCCACGACCGAACTCGTGGCGTTCGTGGATGCGGATGTGGCTCCCGAGCCGGGGTGGCTGCGGCCGTTGCTGGTCCACTTCGAGGACCCCGACGTCGCCGCCGTGGCACCGCGCGTGCGCAGCACGCCCGGGCCCTCAGCCCTGGCGCGCTATGAGCAGTCGCGTTCCTCACTGGACCTGGGCGGTACGGCCGCACCGGTGCGGCCGGGAAGCCGGGTCAGCTATGTGCCGTCCGCGGCGCTGGTCGTCCGCACCTCGGCCCTGCGCGACCACGGCGGATTCGACGAGCGGCTGCGGTTCGGTGAGGACGTCGACCTGGTGTGGCGCTTGAACGCGAGCGGCCGGCAGGTGCGCTACGAGCCGGCATCCGTGGTCCACCATGCGCCCCGTACACGGTGGAGCGCGTGGGCGCGGCAGCGCTTCGAGTACGGCACCTCGGCCGCCCCGCTCGCGTTGCGGCACGGTAAGGCGGTCGCCCCGCTCAAGGTGTCGATCTGGAGCGCGGTGTCCTGGGCCGCAGTGGCGTGGGGGCGACCGCTGGTGGGAGCCGGTGTCGCCGTCACGACCGCTGGCCTGTTGCCCCGCAAGCTCGGCAGGGTGGGTGTACCGGCTACCGAGTCGCTGCGGCTGGCGCTGTTCGGTCACCTGGGGGCCGGCCGGCTGTTCGCCGATGCCGTCACCCGTCCGTGGGCACCGGTCTCGATAGCGGTGCTCGCTTCGACCCGCCGCGGGCGCCTGTTGCTCGCCGCCGCCTTCGGACGACACGTATGGGACTGGTATCGGGAGCGACCTCCGGTCCGCCTGCCACAGTGGGTCGCCGCGCGGATTGTGGACGACGCGGCCTACGGCGCGGGTGTGTGGTGGGGAGTGATCCGACACCGCACCGCCACGCCCTTGATGCCCGACCTGGGGAACTGGCCGGGCCGCGACGGGGTGAGCACCGCCGGGGCGGGGGAGCGGCCGGCGTGAACGCGGACGGGCCTCGCCGGCTGGCCGCGCTCACGTGGCAGGAGGTCGCCGAATGCGCTGGCGGGAGCGTGCTCGTCGTTCCCCTCGGCTCGACCGAACAACACGGTCCCCACCTGCCGTTCACCGTGGACACCGACATCGCGGTCGCGCTGTGCGAACGTCTCGGGCAGGCCCGCGCGGGCGTGGTCCTGGCACCGGAGATCCCCTATGGATCGAGTGGCGAGCACGCGGGATTCTCCGGAACGCTGTCGATCGGGCAGGAGGCGCTGGAGCGATTGCTGATCGAGCTGGTCCGCTCGGCCGACGCCTTCGCCGGCGTGTTGCTCGTCTCCGCTCATGGCGGCAACGCCCAGCCGCTGCGCCGCGCCATCACGCGGTTGCGGAAGGAAGGTCGTGTGGTGCATGCGTGGTCGCCCTCGGGGTCCGTGGACGACAGCCACGCCGGCCGGCTCGAGACCTCCGTGATGCTCACGTTGCGCCCGGACGCCGTCAGGGCCGAGCGCGCCCGGCCTGGCAACACCCGCCCGCTGGCTGAGATCATGCCCACGCTGTTGAGATCGGGGGTGCGAGCCGTCAGTCCGAGCGGGATCCTCGGCGACCCCACCGGTGCGTCCGCGGACGAAGGGCGGCGCATTCTCGCCCGATGGACGAACGACCTGCTGGCCGCCTTCGACGCCTGGTCTCCGGTGGGAGACCGCGATCAGTGAAACCCGGTGAAGGGGAAGCGCATGAGCGATCGAGGCGAGGACTGGATGCCCGAGATCGAGGAGATCCGCCGTCGCCATGAGCGGGCCCGGGCCATGGGCGGTGTGGACAAGGTGGAGCGCCAGCACGCCTCCGGCCGGTATACCGTCCGCGAGCGCATCGACCGGCTCACCGACCCCGGAAGCTTCGCCGAGATCGGGGCCCTGACCGGATTCGGGGACTATGACGGCGACGGCCGTTTGACCTCGGTCCTGCCGGCCAACTTCGTCACGGGCACGGCCCGTCTCGACGGCCGGCCCGTGATGCTCGGCGCCGACGACTTCACGGTCCGAGGTGGCTCCGGCGACGCGGCCATCCATGCCAAGCAGATCCACTCGGAGCACTACGCGGGCGAGATGCGGCTGCCGGTCGTGCGCCTGCTGGACGGCGCGAGCGGCGGCGGCAGCGTCAAGATGGCGCAGGAGGCGGGATACACCTATCTGCCGGTGAACCCGGCCTGGGACGCCGTGGTCGACAACCTGTCCCTCGTACCGGTGGTGGCGGCGTGCCTCGGCCCGACAGTCGGGCTCGGCGCGGCACGCCTGGTCATGTCGCACCTGGCCGTCATGGTGAGGAACATCGGCCAGCTGTTCACGGCCGGCCCGCCGGTCGTTCACGGCGGCACCGGCGAGGACCTTACAAAGGAAGAGCTCGGCGGTGCCGCGGTGCACAGCCGTAACGGCACCATCGAGCGGTTCGTGGACACCGAGGACGAGGCATTCGAGCTCATCCGCGGCTTCCTCTCCTACCTGCCGGGCAGCGTGTACGAACTGCCGCCCGTCCGGCCCTGCGACGATCCCGCGCAACGCCGCGAAGAGGCCCTGTCCGCGGCTGTGCCACGCAGCACCCGCAGGCCCTACCGGATCAAGCCCATCATGGAGGCCATCTTCGACCGGGATTCGGTGTTCACCTACGCCGAGTACGGCGGCGGAACCGTCACCGCGCTCGCCCGGCTGGACGGCCATCCGGTCGGCGTCCTTGCCACCGACCCGTACAAGGGCTCCACCATGACAGTCGAGGGAGCCCAGGCGATCACGCGCCTGACCGACCTGTGCGAGACGTTCCACCTCCCGATCATCAGCCTTACGGACCAGGGCGGTATGACGATCGGCCGGGTCGCGGAGGAGCGCGGCACGATCCGGTACGGCGCCCGCGCTATCGCCGCCGTATACCAGGCCAGGGTTCCGCAGGCGGAGCTCATCGTGCGGCGGGTGTACGGCGTCGGTGGCGCGGGCCTGGTCAACCGGCACCGGGCGGGCCGGAGCTGGGCCTGGCCGTCGGGCGACTGGGGATCGTTGCCCGCGCGGGGCGGTATCGAGGCGGCGTTCCGCGCGCAGCTCCAGAAGGCCGACGATCCGGAGGCGGAGATCGAACGGATCCGCCAGGAGCTGGCGGCGATCGGCTCGCCGTTCCGCACGGCCGAGCGGTTCGGGGTCCAGGACCTGATCGACCCCCGCGACAGCAGGCCCCTGCTGTGCGACTGGGTACGGGATGCGTACCGGGTTCTCCCCGAACTGACCGGACGTCCATCGTTCGGCACCCGTCCCTGAGGGAGGCGTCCATGGAGGCTGCTCTCACGGCTGCGCGATGGAAGGCGAGATCGTCACCGAACGGCTCGCCCACTTGGCGGCCCTCGACGGTCACCGTCCGTTCTGCGACTACGGCGAGGACGGAGAAGTACAACTGCGCGCCAAGATCCTTACTGAACTCGGCCGCACCTGACTCATCGCCCGCATCCTGCCAAGCGGCCGGCCAGAGCAGAAACGGTCAGTGGACCACGACGACCCAAGCGGCCGCTCCGCCTGCAAGGCGAGCGAATCCCGCATTGCCAGTCCCTTCGTCACGAGCTATGACGAATATGGCTCCGTTGGCGTCCTGGGCGTCGCCCCAAACGAGGCCAAACTGGGCTTCGAAATGGAGCACTCCGTTGTTCCCGGCCTGCCAGGTTGTCACAATAGGTGCCTCGTCATGGCCGGGGATGCCGAACAGAGAGAGGACGACGTCTCCGTGTGCTGTAAAGCTCGTTCCCTGGACGATGATGTCGGCTGCCGTCTGCCACCTACGGGTGCGAATGCTGATCGACGGGCTAGGACCAGAGTCTGTGCCACCGGCGAATCGGTGCGTAGGCTGGCCGGTCGGAGTTTCCTGGGGCATTGCTGGACACCTCTTTCCCTTCAAGCTCCCGTACCATTTAGCAGTGGTGGTACATCCTCGCGTTGACGATGTGCGGATAAAGATATGACGGGTAATACAGCGGGTAGGCGTTGAATGCGTAATTGTGATCTGGCATATCCATCTGCGGGCCATTGAACTGAGGAATTCGGTAGAGCTCAACTCCGTTTCGGTCGAGGAGTGCCATTCCGCGCACGATCCATACGTCTCCGGAGCTGTCGGTGGCCACGTAGCCTTGAAGTGCTGCTTGGCCATCCGAATACAGCCACAGAATAGACCAATGGAAGGTGCAGTCTCCATCGTCGATTCGCCCAAACCGAATAGTGACGGATTCGGCGTCGTAGCGCGCCGCCGCTCGTGGGTCGCTGGCCTCGGGGAGGCCTAGCGTCGAACATTCCTCGTTCTTTGGTGAGTTGGCCTCTTCAGTGCTGGACATCGTGCTTCACCTCACGGACTGTGAAACGACGTATTCCTGGGTTCACCTCACGGTCCCTGAATTAATGGCCGGCCGCATGAGTAGCCCCTACTCATCCGGTCCGGACGCGCCGCTCGCAGCGGCGGCCTCGAGGAAACCCGGCTCGGCGGCGTCCGTGCGGTGCATCAAACGCTCAGGCGGAGGAGCGGGCGTGCGTGTCAGGAGTGGGGATGAGCTGGGCGCGGCAGAGCCGCCGCGCTGGTCAGGACGTGTGTTGGTGTACGTTGAGGCAGGCGGTGTGTGGTCGTGTCGCTGTGCTTCCGTGCTGGACGACACGAGGTCGCCTCTAGCGCCCGCCTCATGCCCGGCGCTTGGAATCAGCCCCGGGCCGGGTGACGTCAAAGCCTGTGCCAAGCCTCGGCGGTCACACGCCATCCATGGCCGGGCCGGTGTTGGCTGGAGAGGTTCATACGCCAGGCCGGAGAAGGGGGAGCATGCCGGGCCAGCCCAAATTCGAGCTCAGCGTCACACAGCTCATCGCCAGCGCCGCTGCAACTGTGACGGCCACAGTGGCGGCTTCCTACTTCGGAGTCGGTGGCACCCTCATCGGGGCCGGCGCGGTCAGCGTGCTGTCCACCGTCGGAGCCACGATCTACCGGCACTTCTTGGACCGCGGCAGGGAACAGATCGTCGCGAAGATACCCGCGCGGGCCCCCGCGGCGGGGAGCCGGGGCGCAGTCGGCGCCGGCGGCGAAGACGGAGATAGCGACGCCCCGGCCGCTATCGGCACCGCGGCCGGCAGCATGGGCAGTCGGCCCTGGCCGAAGTGGTACGTCCTGACCGGTGCGGCGGCCGGGGTCTTCCTGGTCGTGATAGGGCTCGTCACCGTCTTCGAGCTGTCCACCGGAAGGCCGTTGGCGAACACCGTGCAGGGCAAGGCCGGCCAGGGCACATCCGTCCACCCCGTCCTCCCCGGCGTACGCCCCACCCCCGGGCCACCGGCCTCGGGCGAAGCCACCCCGGCCGCCACTCCAACGCCATCGACCCCGACACCCGAGCTCACGCCGCAGACCACGCCGACGCCCTACCCCAGTGGCACCTCCGACCCCTCACCCAGCCAGGGGTCCTTCCCGACCGGAGTGCCCACCGGCCCGATCGGCACGCGATCACCCGCCCCGCAACCGCCGCCGCCACTCGGCGGCACCCCCGGCGGGAACACCGGGGCCTCACACTCGCCCTAGCCTCGGCTTCGCCTCCGCGCGGCCGAAAACCTCCCGCACCGGCTTTGCTTCAGGAGCTCTGGGTCAGGCGTCTTCGAGGATCATCCGCGCCGCCCGTACCGACATGGCCATCAGGGGAGCGTTGAGGTTGCCTGCGACCATGACAGGCAGGATCGACGCATCCATGATGCGCAGACCCTCGACGCCGCGTACCCGCAACCGGGGATCCGTGACGGCCTCGTCGCCCGGGCCCATCTTGCAGGCGCCGTAGGCGTGGAAGCTGGTGCCGCCGTTGAGCAGCACGTGGTTGACGATCGACTCGTCGTCCTGGACCGCCCAGCCCGGCTCGGTCTCGGCCTTGATCATGTCGACGAACGGGTGCTGGGCGGCGATTTCCCTCATGCGCCGGAATATGTCAGTGAACTTCTTGCGGTCCGGGTCGTTGAAGGCGTAGTTGGTCGTGACCCGCGGATTCACCCGTGGGTCCTTGGACACCACGTGCAGACGGCCGGTGCTCGTGGGCCGCAGCGGGTAGCCGAGGATCGAGGCTCCCGGCCGGCTCTCCAGCGTCAGGTCCAGCGGCTTGATGCCCTGTGTGAACGGCGTCATCAGGATCTGGGCGTCCACCCGCGGCTCGGCCGGGTTGCTCTTCATGAAACCGACGAGGTCGTACGCGGCCGACGCGACCGGGCCGTTGCGGCTGAGAAGATACTTCAGGCCGGAGGTCGCCTGGCCGAGCCCGCTGCTCAACCGGGCGTTGTAGCCCAGTTTCGGGTCGTTGAGCCGAACCTGCAGCGTGGCGTACCGGTGCTCGATCATGTCCTCGCCGACCAGCGGGCGATCCAGGACCACATCGATGCCGGCGGCCTTCAGCACGTCGGCGCCGCCGATCCCGGACAGCTCGAGCAGCTTGGGCGTCTCCATGTTGCCGAGCGACAGGATGACCTCCTTGTCGGCCCGGATCTCCTCCACGGTGTCGCCCGAAGCGATCGCCACCCCGACGGCCCGGTCGCCTTCGATGATCACCCGGGTGACCAGCGCTTCGGTCCGCACGGTGAGGTTCGAGCGCTTCTCGGCGGGTTTGAGGAAAACCTTGCTGGTGCTCTGGCGGAGGCCCTTCCTGATGTTCGCCGGCACGTAGCCGACGCGCTCCTCGTCGGAGGAGTTGAGGTCGTCCACGCGCTTGAGCCCGATGTTGCCGGCGGCCTCCAGCATGGCCTCGTTGACCGGGTCGCCGTTCTGCTGGACGCTGATATGGAGCGGGCCGCCGGCGCCCCGCATGTCCGACGCACCCAGCTGGTGGTCCTCGATCTCCTTGTAGACCGGAAGAATCTCGTCCCAGCCCCAGCCGGGGTTTCCTCGCTCGACGATGGAGTCCCAGTCGGGCTTGGCGCCACGGTTGTAGACCATCCCGTTGATGGCACTCGAGCCGCCGAGCACGCGTCCCCGCGACCATTGCTCCGTCTGGCCAAGCGGGCCGAACGGCTCGGTCTCGTAGACGAACGAGTGCTGGGGATTGCCGATCGTGAACGCGAATCCCTTGGGGATGTGGAACACGGGGCTGCGGTCCCGCTTGCCGGCCTCCAGCAGCAGCACGCGCGCGGCCGGATCCTTGCTGAGCTCGCTGGCGAGGACGGAACCGGACGTGCCGCCTCCCACGATGATGTAGTCGTATGGCGCCATCGGTGTCCTTCCCCTGCCTGTGCCTCAGCCGTGGTGCCGACCGCGTCGTTGCCTGGCCGCGAGTGAGCCCCGACGGCGAAACGTAGATCGTGCCCGGCCAAAGTCTGACATAGTCGTCAGCCCGTTGGACCTGCGCACCCCCCACACCGCGATCTTCAGCGGGGACTGATGCGGACGCCGTTGGCCATGGGCGTCCAGGGCTGGGCGGGGCCGCCCGCCGGTGAAGGTCGCTCGGCGGCGCTCACCCTGTCTCGTCCCCGGCCGGACGCCAGTGCCTGGCCCGGCCGAGCGGGGCGACGGCCGCTGCGGCGACCGCCAGCGCCAGGAGCCCGCCGCCCACGGCGGCGATGATGAGCGCGCGGTTACGCGGCGCGGAGGAGACGTGGCCGGGCATCCTGACGGAAGCCGCCGGCTCCGGCGGGGTGCCGGTGACGGTGGAGGACACGCTGGCCACGGCGGCGTACGTGTCCAGGATCGGCGTGGCCGCCGGATAGGCGGTCGCGACCAGCCGGCGTTCGACCTGGGCGGCCGTCAGCAGGGGCTGGTAGGCCCGCACCAGCGCCGCCGCTCCGGCGGCACTGGCCGCCGCCAGCGAGGAGCCGGAGCCGATGAAGCGTCCCGGGCCCTTGGGGCCGACGCTCACCACCGCGTCGCCGGGCGCGGCCAGGTCGGCCGCGAACACGTCCGGCGCTCCCTTGGGGCGGGAACCGTCCGGTCCGTAGTCCTCGACCGCGACCACCTGGGGGATGAAGGCCGGGTAGTAGGGCCGCGCGGTCGTGTCGGGGGTCGCGGCGCCGGCCGGGGCGGGGGCGACGTCGGGCGCGGCGGGCGCGACGACGAGGGCGTCCTTGCTGGTGGCGTAGGCGACCGCGGCCGTCAGTTCGTCCTTGCCCGTGGTCAGGGCCGCGCCGACGTAGACGATCCGCGCTCCGCCTTCCACGGCGGAGCGGATCCCCGTCGCGACCGCGCCGGGGGTGGTGCCGCCGCGCGGGCCGGTGCCGCGCACGGCGAGGATCCGGGCCTGGGGGGCGACTCCTCCACCGCCGGCGTCGTCGACGCCCCCGGCGATCAGGCCGGCCGCGAAGCTGCCGTGCCCGACGCAGTCGTGGCCCGCGTCGCCCGCCGCGGTGACCCGGCCGGCCAGGGCTGGGACGTCCGTGGCGACCCCGGTGTCCACCATCGCGACGGTGACCCCGGAGCCCCGGGTGAGCTGCCAGGCCCGGGGCAGGCTGAGTGCCCGCACCGTCCACGGCTGGGCGTGGACCTGCGTCGGGGACGCCCCGGTGCAGGGCTGGCCGGGGGCCAGGACCGAGGGGATGACGGGCAGGGCGACGGGGCCCGGATCGGCGGTGGACGGGGACCTGGAAGCGGCGGCCGAAGCGGCTCCGGGAAGGGCGGACCAGAGCAACGGAACCGTGGTGGCGGCCACCGACGCCACGGCGCGCAGGCGCCGGGAGACACGTCGCATAGGCGGAGGGTAGAGGGTCCGTCTTGTCGTTTTCTTGTCGTGCGCCGCGAGTATTCGGGCTGGTCAGAGCCGTTGCGGGGGAGGGTGCCAAGCGGCCCGTGCTAGCGGCATCATGGGGCTGCGGTGCTCCCGCCCAACTCCGTTCCGACCAGTTCGACCTACCGCATCGCACCGCCCCAAGGAGGGTCAAGCGTGTCTCGGCAGTTGCTCACGGTCTCCCCGGATGAGCCCGGTGGTTTCCGGACGATCGAGGAGGCGCTGGCCGCGGCACGTACTGGATCGGTGATCCATGTCCGGCCCGGCCGCTACGCCGAGAGCCTTGTCATCCGTACCCGGGTGACCATCGTCGCCGAGGGAGAGCGGGGCAGCGTGGAGATCTGCCCGCGGAGCGGCACGGCGGTGATGCTCCTGGCGGACGCGGTGATGCTGACCGACCTCACCCTGCGCGGTGGCGGGGGGGACGTGCCCGTGGTGGATGCCGCGCGCGGTCAGGTCGCCATGGAGGGCTGCACGGTGGCCGGTTCAGGCTGGACGGCCGTGCTCGCCCGCGGAGCCGGTTCGCTGGCGATGCGCGGGTGCCGGATCACCAACACCGAGGGCGCGGGGATCGTGGACACCGCCGACACGGGAAGCGTCATCGAGGATTGCCTGATCGAGAACCTCGGCACCTCCGCCGTCGTCCTGGGCGAGAACTCCCGATCCACCATCCGCGGCTGCCGGCTGCGGGACGCCCGCGGCAACGGCGTGCTGGCCAACGGCGAGGCGCAGGGCACGGTCGAGGACTGCGACATCGCCACGACGGCCAAACCGGCCATCGCCCTGGAGGGGGAGAGCGCCACCCGGGTGCTGCGCACCAGCGTGCGGGACTGCGCGGTGGGCGTCTACGTGACCAGCGGCTCGCGTCCGACCCTGGAGGAGGTCTCGGTCACCGACACCACCGCCGGCCCCGGCATCGTGCTGGCCGCCGGCGCGGATCCGTTGCTGCGGCGCTGCCGGACGGCCCGCACCAAGGGCAACGGGCTGGCCGTCACCGAACGTTCCCGTGGCACGTTCGAGGACTGCGAGTTCACCAGGTCGACCGCACCGGCGATCAGGGTGGCGGAGTCAAGCTCGCCCGCGCTCAGCCGCACGGCGGTGCGCG
>JAOPYH010000174.1 GCA_025964715.1 Streptosporangiaceae bacterium
CTCAGCCGGTGACCGCCCGACCGCCACAGCGACACGCCGATCACGCGCTTATAGAAATGCCCCCTCGAATGTGGGAGGATTTTTATAAGAGCATGATCAACTGGAGGTCAGATGCCCGATGCGGCTCCTGCACTACAGCAAGACCCGGCTCAGCAACTGGATGCGCTGGCCGGGCTGAAGATCGAGTTCTTTCATGAGGCCATCCAGGCAGGAGAGGCCGAGCGCCGAACCTCGACCCCTGACGATCCTCCCAACGCGGGCGGTAGCCGCGATTACTTCGGGCGTGTCCGGAGGCTTCGCGAGATCCTGCGGAGCGAGAAGGGATGGAAACGTTACAACGTCAACGGTCTCCCCTTGGTGGTGAACGAGGCCAAGACCATAGCTATCGGCGTAGTCCTGGGCGACGCGCAGACAGGTGTACCTGGGATGCGCCAACCGCGAAGTAAACGACCTGTTGGGGAGATCAAGCAGAGCCTGGTCATACAGAACCAGCAAGATGCACTGTTCGACCTTCCGTCGAGCCCGCAGGACGCCGTGCTTGACGACGAGGAAATCTCCAACCTTGATACCTGGTTCCTAGTCACCTGCCGGCGGCGCAGCAGTAAGGGGAAGGTCACGGTCCACAGTGAGTTGTCCCTAGCGGTCAAACTCGACATTCAAGGCTACGTGGTGAGGTGGGATCCGCGGATCTGCCTGCCGCCGCTGGAATTCGAAGGAGTTATTGGCTACATCGAAGGCACCGATGATGGCCCGACCGAGTTCGAGGTTCCAGTCGAAGAGCACTAGCCGCGCGATTCCCATCCCGTAAAACTGCACCATCCCAAGGGAATCATGGTTACTTCATCTCGCATCGCGCTGGCACGCAAGCGTCGAGGGCTCACCCACGTTGAGCTCTCAGACATAGTCAACGTGAGCGCACAGAGCCTCTCCAACTATGAAAACGATAGACAGGAGCCTTCTGAAGCAGTAGTCAAGCGGATCGCCTCAGCGCTCGGTTTCCCTGTTAGCTTCTTCTATGCGAAGGAGACCGATCCGATCGCGCAGACGGACGTATCCTTCCGTGCGCGAAGCAAGTTGCGGGCACGGCAACGGAACATGGCGCTGAGTGGTGGCGAACTCGTTGTCGAACTACATGACTGGATCTCCACCCGTCTTCGCCTACCAGAACCTGACCTGCCTACCCTGGGCAAGCCCGATCCAGCGACGGCGGCCGCCATGGTCCGAGCCCGGTGGGGGCTGGGCTTTGCACCTGTTTCGAACATGATCCATCTGCTTGAGGCACACGGGGTTCGCGTCTTCTCGCTCGCCCCCGAGTATCAAGATGTGGATGCCTTTTGCTTGTACAGAGGGTCCACGCCCTTCATGTTCCTCAACACAGGCAAGAGCGCAGAACGCAGCCGATTCGATGCGGCACATGAGCTCGGCCATCTCATCCTTCATTTTGAAGAACGTGCAGTCGATCATCCCCAGGCCGAAGAAGAGGCCAACACCTTCGCCAGGCATTTCCTCATGCCACCCGAGAGCGTCAGAGCTCACATGCCCGCATCACCATTCGTGGACCAGATCCTCAAGGCTAAGCACATTTGGAAGGTGTCCGCACTCGGCCTGGCTTACCAGCTTCACGATCTAGAAATTCTGTCTGATTGGTACTATCGGCGGACATGCATCGAACTCGGGAAACGAGGCTTTAAAAAAGGCGAGCCTGACGGCATCGCCCGCGAGACCTCGCAGCTTTTGGACAAGGTCTTCCGTGTTCTACGTGCCAAAGGCATTGGGCCACGCCAGATCACCAACGAACTCCACATCCCTGGCGACATGCTGAGTGAATTCGCCTTCGGTCTAGCCATGGTTCCTGTCACGGGAGGCGCTGAGAGCAAAGCCGCCTCAAAGCCAGCATCCCTACGACTCGTCTCGTCCTCGTAGGGACGGGAGGAATTCTGTAAAACCGTCGGCTCAGCCTACGTTGGTTCGAACCCAACACCCGCCACACCGCGGAGATCGGCCCCTGACCGGGGAAGACCTGGTCAGGGGCCGATCTACGTATTGCCCCGTGCGACCCCGTGGATACCGGCGGGCCACCGCCCCTCCGGGCATGCTCTGGGCACGTGATCAAGTTTCCACCTCAACGACTGACAAGCCCTGAGACAGACGCTTTGATCGGTAATCCCGAAGCCGTGGATCAGCCCTTGGGCGGGTAGGGGTCGTTCCCCGGCGAGACGGTCCGTTGGTCACGGACCTGCCCGTCCGTGCCGTGGATGCGAAGCTCGCCGCCGCCGTCGTTCCTCAGAATCTCGGTGCCGCGTCGGATCGCCTTGTCCTGAGTGTCCGCTGTCGCGCTCGCGCGGCCGCCACCGGGCTTAGTTACCGACCAGGTACCGTCGCCTTGCTGGACGACATCTCGGGAGTTCGCCTTTCCCACTTCTGCTCGCTTTCCGAGGTGAGACCACCCGGATGGCGATGCATCTTGGAATCACGCAGCATCGCCTATAGAGTCCTGGAGCGGTAGCAACGCAGCCAGGCCCCTGTACCGGGTGGCTCACCTCTCACGTGGCCCCTGTCAGCAGGGGCCTGTTTTTTGGTGATCTCAGTAGAGCAGCTCGGTGTGACGCACGCAACTCACGAGACCTAGATGTTGTGGCGTGTCGGATGTCGAAACACAACATGTGGCCATCCGATGACGCAGGCGCACGGCGACTAGCCACATTTGCGCGGTGAGGACCATCGGATCCGAGGGCAAGTCGACCCGGACCGCAGGGCCGGCCACGGCCCGAGGACCGGAAGCGGCGCGGCAGCGATCGCCCCAGGCCCGAACGGTGCCCAGCCGCCCACAGCGATCGTTACGGCGTTCAGGCTCTACATACGGTTCAGAGGCTTCAGCCCTGTGCCTCTGCCGACGGCCTTGGATGCTTCTGGACGTACGACTCGCGACTCGGCCGCTCGGGCAGCCACGGCCAATCCTGGTCCCGAGATGAGCTGGTCTCCGGTAGCCCAAGCTCTTTGCGCATGGCGTTCAGCAGGACTCGGAGAAGGTCTCCAACCTGGAACCAACCCGGGTAGTAGTCGGTGAACGTCTTCCGGAGCTCTACCTCTGAGGTGATCTCCATGAGAGCGACTGCTACGCGCTCGGCTAGGTCGACAACCTTGGGCGTCCCCATGAGCCGTACCTGTCCGAGTGCAGGTTGAAGCTCGTCCTCCCACTTCATGAAGTACTCCCGCAAGCTCTCCCCGATCATCTCCTCCTCCTCGTCGGAGATCGCCTTTGTCCCGTCATAGGAGAGGAACACCGCGAATCTGTCGATCTCTTTATGCATGGACTCGGCAAGGCCGAGGTAGCTTGCGTAGATGCCGCGCCGATCCGCGAGCCATCGTCGCTCGTCTTCGGCTGTGAGCCGACGCCTCTCCCCACGCTGTGCAAGCCCGCTGCTCAAAAGGACGCCGCCGAGGCCTCCACCGAGTCCAAACGCTCCGGTTAGGAGAGATGTAGCGAGATCCGATGACATGGCACGAGAGACTACGGCCGTCTGCGACCACCCGCTGCTAACTCCGTTATGCGCGACATTCATATGTGCAACATGGCTCCGATGTCGGCCGACCGGTCAGCGCGGCGGGACCGGCCCGGAGAGGCCGCATGCCCGGCGCGCTGGGCCGGTCGGCTGGCGGTCCGCGCAGCGGGGCGCCCTTGAAGACGTAGAGAAAGTTCTCATCCGCGGCCCGTCCCCTCGGACAGTGTCAGGGGTTTTGCCCGTTCTCACCGAAGGCGGCCGGCCTAGAGGCGCTGACGTGGGTGGGCCTGATTCATTGAGATGGTCTGCGGGAGGCTGTCCGTCACTGCAGATCGTCATCACACGGCCTTGCTGATCAGGTCGGTGCGAGGGTCGATGATCCAGTGGTTTCCTCGCAGGGCCAGGCCAGCGAAGATGACCTCCCGCTCTTCGACCAACCTGAAGCCAAGGGAGCGGCAGATCCCGTTCGACGGGGCGTTCGTCACCCCCGGAAACGCGTGCACGAGTCCCCAGCGGTCCTGTTCGCGGGTGATCTCAAGCAATGTCCGGACAGCGAGCTTGCCCAGGCCGCGCCCCTGGAACTCCGGCAGCACCATCCAGCCGATCTCGGACAACAGCTCGCCCTCGCCCTCGGCGTCGTGCGACCACAGCGTCACGATTCCAGCGACCACATCAGGCGTGTCCTCGCTGGGAATGATCATCTTAATCCGTGCGGTGTCCGATGCCACGTCCTGGACGTCGCGCCAGACCTTCTCCTCAATCCCCTCCCGGGGATGCGGGCCACCGAGTTCGGCCATCATCACCGGGTCGCACCGCATCCTCACGTAGGCGTCGACATCGCCGAGCTCAACATCACGTAGGTGCATCCCACACTCCTGCTCATGCAAAACGGCGAGCCGTCACCACAAGATCGACGGGCCGACCTTAATGAGACAAGGAAGCAAACGGGCCGGATTCAATGAGACCGGGCTGACATCCCGGGGACGGGCAGTTTTGCTGGGGTTCTATAAGGGGTGGCGTGGCTACCGGGGTTTTCGTCATGACGGCCGCCGGGCGACGAAAGAGCCCCTGCTCCGGACCGGGCGGACGTTCCGGAGCAGGGGCGGCGAGGGGTGGGTCAGGCGGTGGCGGGGAGTCGTTCGGCGAGGTCTTCGGGGGTGTCGGCGGTGATGGTTGGGCCTTGGCCGTGTACCGCGATCCACCTGAAGGCGAACGGATCATAGAGGAAGCCCCAGTTCGGGAAGGTGGCCCGGAGGAGTTTGAGTCCTGGCGCTGCGTCTTCCCAGTAGGCCTTCATGGAGAGAACTCGGTCCATACGGTGCGGCCGTTGGCGTCTCCCTTGACGCCCCAGTCGGTAGTGAGCACCTGGACGAGGGTGAGTCCTCTTCCGCCTTCGCGGTCATGTCGAGGGGTGCCGAACTCGGAGGGGCCGCCGGCGTCGTCGAACTCCATACGGGCGCTGTCGTCTGCGCGTAGTTCGATGCGGACCTTGAAGGTGCCACCTGGCCGGCCTGACTCGCTGTGCAAGACGGTGTTGGTAGCCAGCTCGCTCGCGACGAGTTCAGCGTCAGGGTGGTGCGGGAGGTGCGCCCGGACGAAGCGGCGGGCTTCACAGACCTGCTCAGGCGTGCCGGGGAAGGTGCGGTACCAGCTGTAGCCGTTCTGTGGGTGGTTGTCGGCGGTAGGCATGACCCGCTTCACCTCGCGATCACGCAGGTCAGGACGCTCTGACCCTGGAATGAGTACTAAAAGTACGGGTACAGTACCTCACATACCAAGGATTTTTGGTGCTTGTGTAGAACAATGAGTGCGACGCGTAAGACGCCTTACGGAATGAGGAGGCACGATTGTTCGGGCTAGTGGTGCGGTTCACCTGCAAGGACGAGGCCAGCGCTGAGGACTTCGATCATCTGGTGGCCGACACGGTCGAGCAGATCAAGGCCCATGAGCCGGGGACGCTGGTGTACGCGGTGCACCGTGTTGAGGGTGAGCCGTTGCAGCGGATGTTCTATGAGCTGTACGCCGACCGGGCGGCCTTCGATGCGCATGAGCAGCAGGAGCACACCAAGCGGTTCCTGAGTGCGCGTGAGCTGTATGTCTCCACGTACGCGGTGGACTTCCTGAGCTTGCAGACGGGCAAGGGAACCGACGGGTGAGCGACACCGAGTATCAGAAGGCGCTCGGGCGGAAGATCGCCCAGCATCGTCGGCGGCGAGGGTTGTCTCAGCCTGAGCTGGCCCGGCTGATCGACCGGTCGGTGGCGTGGGTGTCGCAGGTCGAGCGAGGTGTGCGCAAGGTCGACCGGATGTCGGTGCTGGAGAAGGTCGCCGAGGTCTTGGACATGCCCCTCTCGGAGTTGGCGGCCGAGGCTCCGGTGGTCGCCGCTGCTAACGAAGAGATCCCGGGCGCGGCCGGTCTGCGCCTGGTGCTGTCGGGCGCTCACTCACTGCGGGCCATGCTGCACACCTCCCCCGTGCCCACGACTCCGCAGGTCCGCGCACGGGTGGACAAAGCCTGGGAACTGGTCCACGACAGCAGGTATGTGGAGCTAACTGAACTGCTTCGGGACTTGGTCCCCGCGTTGGAAACCGCGGTGCGGTCGGCTCCGGACGGGCGACGGCCCGAACTCTTCGAGCTGCTGGCCGTGACCTACCAGGCGTGCTCGGCGGCACTGGCCAAGCTGGCCGAGCCAGAGGCTGCATGGATCGCCGCCGACCGCGCGATCGTGGCGGCCGAGCGATCGGGCGACCCGCTGATGATGGCGGCCGGCGCCTTCCGGCTCGGCTTCGTCTTCCTCGGGGCACGCCATTTCGACCAGGCCGAGGAGACCGCCCGGACCGCCGCTGACGCGCTGTGGTTCCTGGCCGAGGAGGGACGACCCGAGGCCATGTCGTTGTGGGGTGGTCTCACCCTGCAACGGGCCGTTGCCGCCTCCCGCGTCAACGACGCCGACGCCGCCTACGAGCACCTGGCGCGCGCTCGCGATATCGCCGAGCGACTCGGCGAGGGGCGCAACGACTACAACACCGAGTTCGGGCCGGCCAACGTCGCCCTTCATGAGATCGCCGTGGCTGTCGAGGTAGGTGACGCCGGACAGGCGCTGCGGGTCGCCGCATCGGTCGACCCCTCAGGGCTGTCAGCCGAGCGGCGGGCGCGCATGCTCATCGACGTAGCGCGCGCCCATACCCAACGCCGTCACGTCGACGAGGCAACCTTGGTGCTACTGGAAGCGGAGACCGTAACCCCCGAACAGATCCAAAACCACCGAGTGGTGCGTCAGCTCGTCTCCGACCTGCTGACCATGCAGGAACCCCAAAGCGCTGACCTGCGGGGACTCGCCGATCGGGTAGGCACGTAGAAAAAGTACGTGGTCTGGTACTTAAAGTACTAGACAACATTCTGAGTGCGCAGTAGCGTTCGTGTTGGCGCAAAACGATCTTCCACACAGGAGGTGACAGCCAACACGAACGCTTGTCGCGTTTCAGAGGCGGAATCAGCAACACCGCTCAACGAAGGCGGCAAGAGGCCACACATGAATGTGGCCTGAGCGGGAGAACCCGCCCAGGCCGGATGCGGTTAGCACCGCGAGTTGGCGCTTCGATGCTACCGCGTTTGCCCTGATCAAGCGTGTTCTCCCCTCGTCCCCCCATGCCCGCACAGCGGGCTGACGAGAGGTGTATTCAGCATGCGCAACATCCCCATCCCCGTCGACACGTCCGCGCTGGCGTTCGTGTGCGTGTCGGCTCCGCGTCCGCGGCTGGTGAACCAGCAGACCGGCGAGGTCAAGATGGACAAGCAGGGCCGGACGGTGTTTCAGGTCGGGCTGTCGGTGGCCGATGAGGCGACCGGACGGGCCGAGATCATCAACGTCAACGTCTCCGGCGACCCGGAGATCACGCTCGGACAGATCGTCACCCCAGTGGGTCTGATCGGGTTTCCCTGGGAGCAGTTCCGGGGCGGTGAGAAGCGGTGGGGGATCGCCTACCGGGCCGCCTCCATCGTCCTTGCCGCCCCGTCCGTCGCGGCTGTCTGAGGCCGCCGTCATGACGGATTCGACTCTGTTGCTGGTGCCTGGGGGTCTGGCCGCTGCGGCGGTCGGCCTCTGGGCCTGGCGGCACTGGCGCCCGGTGTCGTTCTGGTACGCGGTGGAGTTCCCGGTCAAGGCCCTGCGGGTCTACCTGACCTGGATGCATGTCGCCTCCGGCTGCAAGCTCACCCGTAGGCGTCGCCGCTGGCGGCTGACCCTCGACGCGCTCCCGGTGGTCGGCTTGGCCGCTCGCAGCGCGGCGACCGTGGTCGAGCAGCGCCGCCGGCTGCGTCGCATCGATGTCGAGCGCGCTCCGCGGCTCGGGCTGCTGTGGCCGACCGCGCTCGGCTGGCGGGTCCACGTCAAGCTGCATGATGGGCAGATCCCCGGCGACTACGCCGACGCCTCCGAACGGCTCGCGCACGCCTGGCGGGTGCACGCGGTCCGGGTGGTTGGCTCCAAGCCCGGACGGGTCACGTTGGCCGCGACGATGCGCGACCCGTTGACCAAGGTGGCGGTAGCCCCGGAGACCGGGGAGCTGCTGACGGTGCGGCCGGGCAAGCTGGAAAACGGGTCGGATTGGGTGATCGACTTCAAGACGGTCCCGCACTTGCTCAACGCCGGAGCGACGCAGTCGGGCAAGTCCAACCTTGCTAACGCCATCATCAAGGGCTTGGCGCCGCAGCCGGTGGCGCTGGTGGGCTTCGACCTCAAAGGCGGCGTGGAGTTCACCCCCTATGCCCCGCGGCTGTCGGCGCTGGCCACCAGCCGCAAGGAATGCGTCGATATCCTCGATGACCTGGTGGGGGAGTTGGGCAACCGGATGGCCACCTGCCGGGAGCACGGTGCCCGCAACGTGTGGGGGCTGGCCGAGGGTCTGCGGCCGGTGCCGGTCGTGGTCCTGGTGGACGAGGTCGCCGAGCTGTTCCTGATGGCCGACAAGTCAGAAAAGGACGAGGTCGCCAAGACCGGGACGGCGTTGCTGCGGGTGGCTCAGCTCGGCCGGGCCTTCGCGGTCTATCTGATCGTGTGCGGACAGCGGATCGGCTCCGACCTCGGACCCGGCGTCACCGCCCTCCGCTCCCAGCTCTCCGGCCGGGTCTGCCACCGGGTCAACGACCCCGAGACCGCCACCATGACCCTGGGCGACCTCGACCCGGCCGCACTCGATGCGGCACGGGCCATCCCCGCCGAAACCCCCGGCGTGGCCGTCATCGCCGGACAAGACGGCTCCTGGCACCGCGCACGCTCGGTCTACGTCAGCGAACACGAAGCCGAACAAGCCGCCCGCGACTTCGCCCACCTGACCCCGTCCTGGGAGTCGGTCATCAGCGGGCCACCTACGGCGCTGCCGCACTGGCCTGACGGCCAAGCCGCATAACCGGCTGCTCATCTCCTCAGCGGCTCGGCGTGAGCCCCGATCACGCCACGTCCCTACCCCTCCCATGCCTGAAACCGCCCTGGAGGCCGCCATGACCGCCACCGTGATCGCGCTCCGTCCCCGTCCCGTCCCCGCCTCGTCCGCTCGTCCCGCCTCGTCCTATGGCGTCCCGGGCCCGGTGTCGGTGGAGTGGGACGAAGGACGAGAGCTGTACCTGGTCGCCTGCCGCCGCTGCACCGAGACCGTCCTCCCGGCCCGGCTGGATGAGGCCGAGGAGCTGGCCGAGATCCACCGCTGTGACCCCGAGCTCGCGGCGCTGCTCGCCGAGGTCACGGGGGAGGCGGCATGAGCCGCCGGCCTTTGGCAGCGGTGGCCGACTCCGGACCGGTGGTGATCCTGGCCGCCATCGCGGCGGCGGGGTCGTTCACCCACATCCGCGACACCGCCACCGAACACGGCCAACACGGCTGGATGGCCTGGGCCGTGGCCGTGTGCATCGACCTGACCTGCGTCATGGCCGCCCGCGAACGGCAACGGGACAAGCGCACCGGCCGGGAGACCGCTCGGTTGTCGTGGCCGACCGTGGTCCTGGTCGGCGGCATCCTGCTGTCCCTGGCCGCCAACCTGGCCCAAGCCGAACCCACCGTATGGGGATGGCTATCGGCCGCCACCCCGGCGGGCGGATTCCTCGTCGCCGTCTCGATGCTCGAACGGCGGGCCTCCGGTGTCCGCCCGTCCCGGGCGGCTGCGCCGCTCCCGGCCATGGCTGCTCCGCCCTCCTTTGGTCAACCGCCCGTGTCCTCTCCGGCCTCTGCGTCGTCCGCATCCCCTGAGGTCCAGGACGATCCCCGTCCCGAGCTCGCCGCCGCCGTCCCCGCCGTCCCGGCTGCTCCCGCTGTCCGAACCGAGCGGGACGAGGCGCAGACCGAGATCCCGATCCCGGACGAGTCCACCACGTCTCCGGAGTCCTCTCCGGTGTCGTCCTCGGGTGGTCCGGCGGCGGCGTTGGTCGACTACGCCCGCCGGGTCGCCACCGACCACCAGAGCAAGCACGGGCGCCCCATCACCCGCGATGCGCTCCGCGCCCGGCTGGGGGTCTCCAACCAGCTCGCCTCCGACCTGCTGCGCCAGATCCGCCCCACCCCCGAAACCGCCTGAAAAGGAGCCCGTTGTGACCGCTCGACCCAACCCGATCGTCCCTGGTGATCTGTTCGCCCGGCACCAGACCATCACCGGCCTGCGCGCACTCGCCGACTTCCTGGAGGCCAACCCGGCCGTCCCGGTGTGCGAGTACGGGCAGGACTACAGCTTCCACGTCCGGACCGAGACCGACGCCTCCGCGGTGGCTGAGGTCGACCGCATCGCGGCTCTGCTCGGCTCGCCGGTGCGCGATGACACCGTCCGGGGTGGCCATTACTCGGTGGCCAAGACCTTCGGCCGCATCTCCTACCGGGCCGTGCACATCCCCTCGCGCGCCATGGCCGACCACGAGGCCCGGATGAGCTACCGCAACAACGTCACCACAGGCACCGGCAGGGCCGCCTGATGCCCGCCGATGAGGACCGCCCGGCTCTGACCCCGCCGGTCCGGCTGTGGCAGTGCTGCTCGTGCGGGGGGACCGGCGTCGCCTCCCTGGGTGAGACCTGTCCGGACTGCGAGGGCTCCGGCCACAGCTAGACGCCCCCGGACGTGGCAGCACAAGCCGCCAAGCACATGAGCCACGTCCGGGGACCCACCCCCACACCGCCACTGACGGGATAGGAGACCCGCCCATCGTGCCGCACCCTGCCGTGACCGCGCTCGCCGCCCGCGATATGGCCGACCGCGCCAACCGCCACGACTTCCACCGCTGGGCCGCCCAAGCCCGCGCGACCGGCGGATGCGCCCAACCCATCCACCTACGCGGCCGGGTCGAATACCGCGACCCCATGACCGGCGACCTGCTCCACCACTACTCCACCGCCGGACAACCCGGCGGGGCGCTGCGGGTGGCCTGCAAGACCCGGCGCGCGTCCCGCTGCCCCGCCTGCGCGGAGATCTACCGGGCCGACACCTACCAACTGGTGCGGGCAGGTCTGGTCGGCGGCAAAGGCGTCCCCGACACCGTCACCGAACACCCGGCCGCGTTCGTCACCTTGACCGCACCCTCGTTCGGGCCGGTCCACGCCCGGAAGGAAAAGGCCGGCACCGTCCGGCCCTGCCACCCCCGACGCGACGCACAGCCGTGCCCGCACGGGCGCACCCTGGCCTGCACCGTCCGGCACTCTTCTGATGATCCCCGGCTCGGTGAGCCGCTGTGCCCCGACTGCTACGACCACACCGGCTCGGTCCTGTTCAACGCCTTGGCCCCGGAACTGTTGCGACGGTTCACCCTCGCGCTACGGCGGCGTGTCGCCAAAACCGCGGGGCTGCTGGTCCGCGAACTGCGTGACGTGCTGACCCTGTCCTTCGCCAAGGTCGCCGAATACCAAAGGCGCGGCGTCGTCCACTTCCACGCCGTCATCCGCTTCGACGGACCCGACGGACCCGCTTTCCCGCCTCCCGGCTGGGCCACCCATGAGGTCCTGGCCGACGCCGTGAAGCAGGCCGCGCACGCCGTGACCGTGTCGACCCCGGCCGCGCCCGGCCTTCCCGCTCGGTCGCTGACCTGGGGGGCGCAGGTCGACGTCCGCCCTATCACCACCTCCGGCGAACTCACCGACCAAGCCGTGGCCGGCTACATCGCCAAATACGCCACCAAAGCCGCTGAATGCGTCGGGACCCTGGACCGGCGGCTACGGGCCACCGATGACCTGGCCGACCTGCCGGTGTCCGGCCATGCCCGGCGGCTCATCGGCGAGTGCCTGTGCCTGGGCGCCCTCGAGGACATGGCAGACCTCCGGCTGACCGAGTGGGCACACATGCTCGGCTTCCGCGGCCACTTCTCAACCAAATCCCGCCGCTACTCGACCACCCTCGGCGCGCTGCGGGCCGCCCGGATCGACCACAACCAGCGCGAACACGACATCACCACCGGCCGCCTGCCCTTCGACGACGACCAGGTGCTCGTCATCGCCCACTGGCGCTACCTCGGCCAAGGACTCACCCCCGGAGAGGTGTTCCTCACCGCCGCCCTGACCGGCAAGCCGTTGCCACCCCTCGACTCCACACACGGGAGCCCAAAACAAGGAGATGACGCCGTTGACCGACACTGACCGGCTCCTGACCGTCGCCCAGGTGGCCGAGCTCCTCGCCACGTCCGAACGGTTTCCCCGGCGGCTCATCGCCGAGCGACGCATCCGCTTCGTCAAGGTCGGGCGGTTCGTCCGCATCCCTGAATCCGCCCTTCGTGAGTTCATCGCGGCCGGGCTCGTCGAACCCGTCACCCTGCGCATCAGTGGAAGGAAGGCGGCCTGATGGCCAAGCGGCGTTTCGGAAGAGTCCGGCAACTCCCCTCCGGCCGATGGCAAGTCCGCTACCGGGGACCTGACGGGATCGACCGGTCGGCTCCCCACACGTTCCCGAGCAAGACCGAGGCGAATCGGTGGCTTACCTTGAAAGAGGCTGAGATCGTCTCGGGCGATTGGCTCAACCCGGACGCCGGGCGGGTCTCGTTCAAGGAGTACGCCGAGGCCTGGGTCAGCGAGCGACCAGGGTTGCGCGTCAAGACGATCGAACGCTACGAGGGCGTCGTCCGCTTGTATCTCGTTCCGACCTTCGGAGCCCTCGCAGTGGGCGACATCAAAGATCCGCATGTGCGCCGGTGGCGTAAGAAGCTCGTCGATGGCGGGGTCGGAGAGGCGACGTTGGCCAAGTCCTACCGGCTGCTCAAAGCGATCATGAACACGGCCGTGGGGGATGGGCTCCTCAAGCGCAACCCCTGCCAGATCAAGGGCGGGGGCTCGGAAAACGCTCCGGAACGGCCGGTCCTGAGCATCGGTCAGGTCTACACCCTGGCCGAGGTGATCGGACCGCGGTTCCGCGCGCTGGTGCTGCTGACGATGTTCGCGAACCTGCGATGGGGTGAGGCCGTCGCACTACGCCGCAAGGATCTCGACCTCGACGCACGCACGGTCCGGGTCGAACGCACCTTGATCGAGGTCGCGGGCAAACCGTTGCACTTCGGACCACCCAAGACCGAAGCCGGGACCAGGACGCTCCCGCTTCCCTCGGTGATCCTGGCCGATCTGCGCTCGCACCTGGAGCGCTTCGCCGAGAACGGTGATACGGGCCTGGTCTTCGTGGGGGAGCGAGGGGCGATGCTGCGGCGGACCGGGTTCCAGCGCATCTGGCGCAAGGCCCTACGGGATGCCGGGCTGACTGGTATCCGCTTTCACGATCTGCGGCATACGGGTAGCACCTTGGCCGCCATCGCCGGCGCGACACTTCCCGAACTCAAGGAACGAATGGGCCATGTCAGCGACCGCGCGGCCATGATCTACCTGCACGCAACGGAGGAGCGTCACCAGGAGATCGCGGACACCCTCAGCGCGATGACCAAGGCCGAACTCGAGAAGCCCAAGAGCCGATCGGGCACGCAACGGGCACGCAAGCGATAGAGCGCCTCTGGAACGGACGAGGCCCAGGCAGAGAATGTTTCTCTGACCTGGGCCTTTGTGTGATGTACCCCCAACGGGATTCGAACCCGTGCTACCGCCTTGAAAGGGCGGCGTCCTAGGCCGCTAGACGATGGGGGCTCAAACCCATACTCAGGGTCTTCGGAGATTAGCATAGGTATTAGAGCTGTCCTTCAGGCGCACCATCGACGGGAA
>JAOPYH010000542.1 GCA_025964715.1 Streptosporangiaceae bacterium
TGGGGTGTACCAACGATCTTGGACAGTGACTCTCTGCTGAGAGGATCTGTCCATGCCAGAGCAGCGGCGCAGGTTCAGCCCGCAGTTCAAGGCCGAAGCCGTCCAGATGGTGCTCGAGACCGGCAAGCCCATCGCCGAGGTCGCCCGTGACCTGGGGATCAACGATGGCACGCTGGGCAACTGGCTCAACATCTGGCGACGCGATAATCCGGAGCCCGTTCCGGACTTGAGCCCAGTGGAGCGCGCCCGCGTGAAGGAAATGGAAGACGAAATCCGCCGACTGCGGATGGAGAACGAGTTCCTGAAAAAAGCGGCGGCCTTCTTCGCGCGGACGCAGCCGTAGCCGAGCGCTGCGCGGTGATCGATGCGGAGAAGGCCAACTATCCGATCGCGTTCATGTGCCGGCTGCTGAAGGTGCCGCGGTCGAGTTTCTACGCCTGGGCCAACCGGGTGGAGACCCCGACTCGGGGCCGCCGTCGGGTGCTGGCCGTCGAGGTGACCAACGAGTTCGGGGCCTCGCGGCAGACGTCGGGGTGCCGGCGGATCACCGCCGCGCTCAACCGTAGAGGCATCGAGTGCTCGGTCGGGTTGGTCGCCGATCTGATGCGCGAGCTGGGCCTGGCCGCGGTCCAGCCGCGGGCCTACAAGCGCACCACCGTGCCCGGCAAGGAGCCGGTGGCGGCGCCGGACCTGCTGGAACGGGACTTCACCGCGGACGCTCCCGGGCAGCGGCTGGTCGGGGACATCACCTACCTGCGCACCGGTGAAGGCTGGCTGTACCTGGCCACCGTCATCGATCTGGCCACCCGGATGGTGGTGGGCTGGCAGACCGCCGCGCACATGCGGACCGCCCTGGTCACCGACGCCCTGCAGATGGCGATCGACGGCGGCCACGTCGCCGCTGAGGCAATTTTCCATTCCGATAGGGGAACTCAGTACACATCGGCCGAGTTCGACGCATTCACCGCCCGAAACCGTATCCGCCGAAGCCGAGGGCGAACCGGGGTGTGCTGGGACAACGCCGCCGCCGAATCGTTCTTCGCGACCCTGAAGAACGAGATGTACTACCGGCAGACATTCGCCACCCGAGCGCGGGCACGCTTCGCTGTCGCCGAATACATCGAGGTCTTCTACAACCGCCGGCGACTGCACTCGACCCTCGGCTACCGAACGCCGTTCGAAGCACTCACCGACTACCGAACCGCGGCAAACGCCGCAGCGTGATCAACCCGAGGACCTGTCCAGGATCCTTGACACAGCCCACACCCGCCCCACCACTGTGATGTCGCAGGACATCGGCATAGCCCGGACCCACGATTCGTGGGTCCGCGCTAGTGCTTTTTCGGGGCTGGACCGGGTGGTCTGCCGGTGGGCTGGTAGTCGCGGCTTGGGTCGATGGTGAGCTCGCGCAGCAGTTCGCCGGTGGCGGCGTCGATGACGCGAACGTCGAGGTCCTGGACGAGGAGCAGGACGTGGGTTCCGGTTTGGGTTCGGCCGATGCCGATGTGGTGCAGGCGGCCGGCCAGGCGCAGGGTGACGCAGCCGGTTTTGTCGATCTTGTCGGTGCGGACCCGGTCGTGGGTATCGGCGCTGCGGTCCGTGCCGGGTGTGGCTTTGGGGCGGGCGGCGTAGGCGGTGGCCGGGGTGGCCCGCTGCGGCAGCGAGCGGTGCGGGCGGTGCTGGTTGTAGGCGTCGACGAAGAGGTCGATGAGGGCCTGTAACTCGACGATCGTGGCCGGCTGGAGTGGTTGGGCAGCCAGCCACTTCTTCAGGGTCTGCTGGAAGCGTTCGACCTTGCCGCAGGTGGTCGGGTGGTTCGGGCGGGAGTTCTTCTGTGTGATGTGGAGCCGGCGCAGTTCGTGCTCGAGGCGGTTGCGGCCGCCGCCGCCACCGGCGAAGCGGGTGGTGTAGACCGTGCCGTTGTCGGTGAGCGTGGACGCCGGGTATCCGTGCTGGTGGCAGGCCTGGCGGAAGGTGGCCAGCACGATCGGGCCGGTGATCCGGGGGTGCGCGCTGACATGGAGTGCCAGCCGGGAGTGGTCGTCGAGCCAGGTGATGATCTCGGTGTCGGCGCCGGTGCCCAGCCGGTAGTGGGTGAAGTCCGACTGCCAGGTCTCGTTCGGTTGCTCGGCGGCGAAGCGCAGGTAGGAGGCCTTCGGCCGTTTGGCCGGCTCGGGGACGACCGCGCCGGCGCGGGTGAGGATCCGGTGGATCGTGGCCCGCGACAACGTGCGCTGGTGCCGGTGGGTCAGGTGCCAGCCGATGGTGTCCGCGCCGGCGTCCAGTCCGGAGTCGGCCAGCTGCTTGCGCAGCCGCAGCACCAACTCGACCGTGTCCGGTGCGGTCGCCCGGGGCGAGCTGCGTGGCCGCCGGCACCGGGCTCGAACGCGGCCTCCCCCTCGGCGGTGTACCGGGCCATGAGTCGGCCGATCCAGCTCTGCGAGACGCCGTAGGTGCGGGCGACCTCTGATTGCGAAGACCCGGCGAGGACAGCGGTGATCACCAAACGGCGCTTGGACACCCGGCATGGTCGAGCCCGGATCTATGACGATGTCGTGAGACACCCCATGCCGATGTCCTGGGCCAGGACACCACCCGCCCCACCACTCTTCAGCTGTGCTTTCTTCTATTCGGTCCGGCGCTCACCGGGCCGCGATGTCGGCCACGGCCGGCTCGGCGGCACGCCCCCGGACGCCAGCCGGGCCGCTCGGGCGCCAGGCGCGCCCGGACAGCATCCGCAGCCCGTTGAGGCCCACCACGACCGTGGACCCCTCGTGACCGAGCACGCCCAACGGCAGCGGCAGGTGCCCGAACAGGTCCA
>JAOPYH010000020.1 GCA_025964715.1 Streptosporangiaceae bacterium
CTCTCACCGGTGAACGGCGATCGGTCCCAGTCGGCGTACCGGCTGACGAGGCCGAGTCCGGCCATCTTGGCCATGACGTCCATCTCGGATGGCCACACGTAGCGGTGCGGCGTGCCGCCCGAGCCGATCACCTGGGATCTCGGCTATCTCGGCGTCGGAGATCCAGCACTGGCCCTCCTCGTCCCAGACCGCTTGGGGATATTTGATCGGTGTCCAGGCGTCCTCGTCGATGCGGGCGATGGTGGCCTTGACGGAGGCGTTCATCCGCATGGTGATGGAGAAGCGGGCACCCAGGGCCCGGCAGGCGTTGATGACGTCGGCAGTCCCGCACCGTCTCCCTGGGCATGCCCGGCATCCGTCCGCCCGAGCCGGACCTGCGGCTGGAGCGTGACGCGTGAGCGCATCACCGGACCACCTGACCCGAGTGCGGGCCGCTGACTCCGACCGTCGAAGAAACCGAGTGTTCAAAGCCCTCGACCAACTGGCCTCCGCCGGCGAGGAGATCAGCGTTTCCTCGGTCGCCCGTGCCGCCGGCGTGCACCGCAGCCTGATTCACCGCCACGGTGATCTGCACGCAGCCGTCATCGCTCGCGCGGGCCAGCCCCTGCCCAGCACGACTGCCGGAACGCAGGTCAGCCGCAAGTCGCTGCTGGCCGACGTCGCGAACCTCACGGCCCGCAACGGAAGACTGGCCGCGCACATCACCCGGCTCGAACGGCGCCTGTCCGAGGCTCTGGGCCAGACGGCTTGGGAAGCATCCGGTCTCAGCGCCCCGGCCGACATCGAGACGCTCACACGCCGCGCCACCGAGCTGGAACAGCAGATTCTCGACCTCCGCGGCGAACTTGCGGAACGGGACGAAGACCTCGAAGCCGCCCGCGCCGCGAACCGTGAGCTGATGGCCCAGCTCAACTGCTGACCGCATCATCGCCGTCAGCGGTCACCCGACGACGGTGCCCCAGACGACCGACCTCTGTAGCCGTCGAGAAGGTGCTGGTCGACCAGGGCTTCAAGAACCAGGTCGCCGCCCCCGGCACCCTCCTGGGCATCGACGTCGAGACCGTCCGACGCACCCGCAGGACAAGGGGTTCGTCCCGCAGGAAGCACGACCTTCACCCAATCATCGACAGTCGCTTTGATTTCGACGACGTGCCAGTTGCCTTCAGCAAACACCGCGCCGGAGGCGTCTTCGGGAAGGTGGTCATCGACGTCGCCTGACGGTGCCGACCGGCGTCTGTCGGCGTGGCGGGTGCTGTTGTCGACGCCGGGTTCAGTCGACGGACCTAACAAAAGCGATCAGCGCGGCGTTCGTCTCTTCCGGGCGTTCCTGCTGGATCCAGTGGCCCGCGCCCTCGATCAGGGTGAACGATGTCAGGTTCGCCACCGCCGACGCCATCTCGCGTTCCAGGGTGGCCCGGTCGAACCAATGCACCGCCGGATCACGGTCGCCACCCAGATACATCGCGGGCGTCGTGATTCGCGCCCCCGTCCAGGACGTGGTCAGCTCCCAGTTACGGTCGGTGTTGCGATACCAGTTCAGCGGCCCGGTGAAGCCTTCCTTCGCGAATGCCTCCGCGTAGACCGCGATGTCCTTCTCGGACAGCCAACCCGGCAAGGTCTCCGGCGCCACCAGAGAACCGGTCAGACCGTTCTCATCGCAAATGAACTTCTGCACCACCGGCGAGTCACCGGAGTACCAGTAGAGGATTTTGCGGAGCACCTCTGCCGTTCCGTCCTCCAGCTCACGCTCCGCGACACCAGGCTCCTGGAAGTAAAGCTGGTAGAAGTTGTTGCCGTATGCCGCTCGCACGCCATCCAACGGTTTGACGCTGCCACGCTGCTGGAACGGGACACTCAGCACTGCGACCCCGCGCAAGAGGTCCGGCCTCTGCTGGGCGACTGCCGCCGCCACGAGCGAACCCCAGTCGTGTCCGACGACCACCGCGTCGGGCACGCCGTGGGCGTTGATCAACCCGATGGCGTCGCCGGCAAGGTGGTGAATCGTGTAGTCGTGGACCGACGGCGGCCTCTCAGTTCCCGGGTATCCACGCTGGTCGGGTGCCACGGCATGGTATCCAGCCTCGGCGAGCGCGATCAGCTGGTGGCGCCACGAGTGGGAGGTCTCCGGGAAACCGTGCAGCAACAGCACCAGCGGGCCTGCACCGGCCTCTACGAGATGCATGCGAATACCGTTGACGTCGACGTGCCTGTGTTTGATTTCGGTCATGGACTTTTCTCCTCGCCGATAACCCTGTCAAGGGCAGTATGAACAATTTGGTAAATACAGGAGCATCGAATGGCGTCCGCGTGGTCCACGAAGCCGTTTACGCACGCGCGGTCACAGCATTAGCGGGTATGCCTGGGAATCTGGGCAAGCAGGACGCGGGTCTCTGCGACGACTCGGTCGCTGAATGCGGGATCACGCACCTGGACCGAGCCGAGCATGGGCTTGCCGTTATCGTCGTAGTACACGCCTGACGCCTGCGATTGCGTCGTCAGTGCCTTGGTGAGTAGTCGAGCGGCGCGCTTGGGGGTGCTCCAGTGCTTGATGAAAGGGGCCAGCGGCGACAGCACGTACTTCGCCAGGAACTTCAGCGCCGGACTCGCGTCGCGGCCAAGGCCGGTACCGGGGTTGAAGCCGGGTTCGACCGCGAAGAACCGCAGGCGCGGGATCTCGCGTGCGAAGGCGAGGACGGTGGCGAGGTTTCCTTGCTTGGAGGTGGCGTAGGCGTCGAAGCCGGGGTTGGATGATCCGCCGGGCTTCCATTCGCCGCGCGTGCTGGCTTCGGCGGAGATGTAGCGCGCACCGCGGAAGCCGACGGTGACTGCGGGCTTGCAGTCCGGGTCTTCGGCGGATGAGCAGGTGAAGACGACGTTCGCGTGGTCGGGCAGTTGCGGAATAAGGGCTTCTGTGAGCGCGAACGGTCCGAGGTGGTTGGTCGTGAAGGCAAGGTCCCATCCCTGGGGGTTCTTCTCGACGCGGTTGGGCATGACGCCCGCGTTGTTGAGCAGGCCGGCGAGCGGTAGGCCGAGTGCGGCGATCTGTGCGGCGGCGCGGCGCACGCTCGGGATGTCGGAGAAGTCGCAGATGACTGATACGGCGTGGCCCCCGGTCCGCGAGTTGATCTCGGCTTCCACTCCCTTGAGCTTGTCCGGATCCCGACCCACCAGCACCACGATGCCGTGCTGGGCGAGCTCCAGTGCGGCGTAGCGGCCGATTCCGGAGGTAGGTCCGGTGACGATCCACGCCGGGGCGGGCGTGCGTTGCCCTTGGGCTGCCATGTCGGTGTCCTTTGCGGTGGAGGTTCTGCCGTGACGGGGTCGAGCGGTGGCGGGTGTCAGGCGCCGGCGATGACCCGCCAGGTGGCGTCGAACGCGAGGCGGGTGAGGCTCTCGGCGTCGGCGGGTTCGCGGATCACTGTGTCGATCGTGGTCTCGGCGATGGAGTTGGTAAGGGTGAGGACGAAGCTGAGCGGTGCATTCTGCATCGGGCCACCTGCCCGGCTTCGCTCCAGCAGGTCCGCCATGGCGCCGAACGCGATGTTCACCAACTCATGGCTTGCGGCGGTGATGTCGTCCGACACCAGGAGTTGCGCGACTGCGCGCCGCTTGTCCGGACTGGCCACCGCCCAGCGCATCCACTGTGTCCACACGTGGAGCATCTGCTCACGGGGTTCACCCTCGACGGGGAGGCCTATCAGGGACGTCTGCGCCATCTCGGTCTTAAGGGAGACGAAGAGCTCGTTAAGCAGGGTCGCTTTCGTGTCGAAGTAAACGAACAGCGAGCCGTTGGAGACGCCTGCCTCCTTCGCGATCGATGCCGTCGATGCTCCGAGCCCCTGGGAGGCGACGGCACGGGTCGCCGCCGCCAAGATTGCGGTCCGTCGATCCTCACTACGCGGTCTGGCCATGACCCGACAATATAAGAGAGTGACTAGGCAGTCAACTCGAATCCCGTGTCACGGGAAGCGGCCTGGTCGGCGACCGACGTCTTACTTGATCACCACATCCTTGTCAGTGCGACTGAACGAGATACCCCCTGGCCCCTACGACGTCATCACATGTGTCGCCACCATCCATCACCTACCGTTTAGCGACGCCCTAACCCGCTTTCGACAGCACCTGGCGCCCGGCGGAGCCCTGGTCGTCATCGGTCTCTACCGCCCACAGTCTCGGAGCGACTACCTGATCGACGCCGTCGCCATTCCGTCGAATGTCGCCATGGCATGGATCAAGAACAAGGGCCGCAAGTCACCGCGACCGACCTCGATGACTGCCCCGACCCGGCCAGCGACCATGAATTTCGCAGACATCGTGCGCGAGGCTCGCCATGAACTACCCGGCGCACGGCTGCGCCGGCGACTGTTCTGGCGCTACACGCTGGTCTGGCACCAGCGCTGAACAGCCAACGCGCCACGGTCTGGCATCGGAACGAGCCTGTATCCACGACACCTGTCGCGCACACGGCACCGAACGAGTCATGCCACTGAGCTGGGAAAACGTGGCGCCCGTCACGTCCACTCGACTTCAAGCCCGAGAGAAGCGACGTGCATTCAGGCCCTTGACCTTGCTGTATCCGTATCCGGCGCCCTGTTTGGCGTAGCCGTGGGTGCGGCGGATGGTGTCGTCGATGTCCACGTAGGCGGCCTGGTCCGCGCCGGGCAGCAGCGGGGTGTGACGGGCCAGTTCGTGCAGGAACCGGCGGGCCACGGCGTGCAGTTGCTTCACATGCCCGTGGGTGAAGGAGCGCAGGAACGACCCCAGCGTGGACGGGGCCCGCACTCCGGAGAACAGGCGGCCCATCGCGCCGTGCCGCAGCCGGTCCATGTCGTCGATGCTGTCGGCGCCCGCGGCCATGCCGCCCACCAGCGACATCAGTTTCGCCGCTGGGAAGGCGCCGGTGCCGTCCTTCGAGGCGGGCAGCCGGACGTGCTCGCCGGCCAGCTTGGGCAGACCGCACCGCTCGGCCAGCCGCACCACCGGCTCCAGTCCGCCGTACGCGATCAGGTTCGGGTCGTCGAACGCGGATGAGACCGCCGCTGCGGCATGGGAACTTTGCATCTCGGAAGTGCCTTGTCGATCGTGCCTGATGTGGTCCTAGACAAACCCCATCATCGCAGGTCGCAAGGCACTTCTTCGTTTCTGGGTGAACCATCCACGGGCATCAAGCCGGGGTGATCCGGACTCAGCGCACCAGGGAAGGGGGGTTCTGACAGTACCTGTATCACCAGGGTCTCCCCGACGTCCAAAACGCCTGTCAACCTGGTTGAGTCGAAAGCGTCGACAACACTCCATGGAAACGCACTGCAGCTTTACCATCATCATTCAATTCAGCTGCCCCGAATACGCGACCGTGTCGGCGCATTCTTTTACGACAGAAGGGACGGAGACCAATGGCGGAGAACCAGTTCACCACTCACACAGAACTTTTCGACCTGAGGGGAAAGTACGCCCTTGTCACTGGCGGCACCAGAGGCATTGGGATGATGATAGCGCGCGGCCTTCTCCAGGCGGGCGCCCGCGTCGTCATCAGCTCACGCAACGCAGACACGTGCGCGGAGGCACAGCGTCTACTGTCAGAATTCGGAGACGTGCGAGCAATCCCCG
>JAOPYH010000024.1 GCA_025964715.1 Streptosporangiaceae bacterium
CCATCGAGGAGGGCCGGGACCTGTCCTCGATGAGCGGCATGCCGGCCGACATCAGCTACCGTCTGCTGCCCGTCTGACGGCCCGGCCTCACTTCAGGTGCCGGGTGAAGAACTGGGCCGCGGCGTCCCCCGCGAACTGCGGGACGCCGGTGTGCCCGCCCATATTGGCGTGCAGGGACTTCTCCTTGGAGCCGAAGGCGTCGAAGAGGTCCAGGGCCGCCTGTCGGTCGTTCCCTTCGTCGTCCCACTGCAACAGGACATGCAGCGGAATGGTGACCTGGCGGGCCTCCTCGAATATGGCGCGAGGCACGAAACTCCCGGCGAAGAAACCGGCGGCCACGATGCGCGGCTCGACCACCGCAAGCCGGATTCCGATGGAGATCACTCCCCCCGAGTACCCGACCGGGCCGCCGATCTCGGGCAGCGACAGGATGGCGTCCAGGGCGGCCTGCCATTCCGGGACCGCCTTGTCGACCAGCGGGAGGATGAGGGCGTCGACGATCTCGTCGCTGACCGGCTCGCCGGCCTCCATCGCCCGGCGCAGGTCAGCGCGGGCCTGCTCGGCAGCGGGCCAACGGGGCCGGTCGCCGCTTCCGGGGAGCTCGATGGTGGCCGTGGCGAAGCCCTCCGCCGCGGAGTGCCGGGCCCGCGCCACCAGCCGGAGGTACATCTTGCGCAGTCCGAGTGGGGGGTGGCCGATCAGGATCAGCGGCGCCGGTGCGGATGCGGGCGTCCACAGGATGCCGGGGATCTCGCCAAGGGTGAATTCGCGCTCGAGGACGCCGTCGTCGAGGCGCTGCTCAGAAGTGAAGTGCATGGTCGTGCCTTTCGGGAGTGCTCAGAGCGGCGCTCCCGGACGACCTATCGCCCGACCGTGACTCCGGAGGGGAGCACCCATGTCGATACTGCGTTCACGGGTACCACCTCCTCGTTCTGTCGCACGGCCTCCGGGAGACTAGCAAGCGGTCGCCGTGGTCCGCCAACGGGTTTCTGCGGAGGCACCGTGGCCGGATGCCACGGAGCCACTCGCCTAAGCCACTCACCGAGGCCGAATGAAGAGCAGAGTCACAACGCGCTGTGATCCGGCTGCCCGACCACAATCCCCCTGTGGCTGAGCGCGACGCTCAGTCAGACGACCCCCTTCGGTGACCTGTGTGCCTGTCGACTTGATTTGTTCGTACTCGAGGAGTGCCACTTCCAGGGCTGGGCGTGGGGGGCGCGGATGGACTCGCGGGCGCGGTCGGGGTCGTCGGCGGCGCAGCGGTGTTGGATGCGGCCGCGTAGCCCGCAGTCGGTGCACAGGCCAAAGGAGTCGTGTTACGGGCCGCACCGACAGGCCTCGATGGCGGTCTTCTGGCATGCTCACCAGGGTTCGCACCCATTCCAGGGCGGCCAGCGCCTGCCCCGCCTCACCCGGTAAAGTGGTGACCTTCGGCCGGCGGAAGCCGTACGGAGTCCTCGAAGGCCGGGCACATCATGCATCTCGCCGACCATCCCGCACGCCGCCGCCTCAGCGCCGCCCTGGACAACCTCGCCGTCACCTTCCACGGCATGACCGCACATCCGGACGAGCACAACTGCGAATGCCACTGGGGCAGCCTGGAGGAGCTCTCCCTTCTGAAGACGCCGGACGTGGAGCTGGAGCCGGACCTCCTGCGCCGGACCTGGCGGGCCATCGACTGGACCGATCACGCAGCCGTGCTGCGCCGCATCCTGCCGCAGTTCGGCACGGTCCTGGTCGCCGGTCGCGCGGAACCCCTGTTCGGACTGGAAGAGGCCGGGCACTCCTTCGCCCGCGGCCGCTGGCAGCAGTGGCCTGACGATCACGCCGGTCCGGTACGCGAGTTTCTGCATGCCTGGTGGGCGCAGAGCCTCACTGATCCGGATGCGGTCATCCCGGCGCACCAGGTCTTCGTGATGTGTGCCGAGGCGTCCGGAACGCTCGGCCCCTGGCTTGCCGAATGGGAGAAGCAGACCGGGTACCTCAGCGACCGATGTCTCGCCGAGGCGGCGGCGGAATGGGAGTACGAGCTCCTGGGAGACAGCCTGCCGTGGAGCGTGGGCTGGTACGAGCACGACGAGGAGGAGATGCGCGCCGAACTGGTCGCCTGGCTCGTCGGCCACGCTGCGGTGCGGCTCCGCGAGTCGGGCGCATCGGCGGATCTGCAGCACCGGATACGTTTGCTCGGACTTACCGGCGAGGACCGCTGGACGGATCCGCACTGGCCCGGCCACCGCTACTGACGACCAGCGGGCGCGACAGCTCCCGTGGCTGCACGCCCCGTTCCGTCGCGACCACCGGGCCGACCGCGTACTCAACGGCGTGTGTGGATGCGTTACTTGGCTGCGAAGAGGTCGGGCGTAGGGACTAGATCAGTAGCCGAAGAAGTGACCAGCGGTCGCGTTGGCCTCGGGCATTGCAATCCTCCCGTGTGCTGACCTGAGATCGAACCGTCGACGCTTGTCAGCACTGGTCTACGTTGAGCACCCTTTCACGGCCCACAGACGGCCCAGAGCGCCGCGGTTATGTTGCGAGTCCCGTGCGGCAAGATCTAGGGGGTGTGATGAGGCGGCCGTTGCTGTATGGGGTTGTCGGTGGCACGTACTAACGTGCCCGCAGCGTCCCGTCGATCTTCGTACGCTTGAGGAGCCACGATGCCCGGAGACACACCCGAGCTGCCTGCGAAGGATCTGCGCACCCTGATACCGGAGTACGCGGGCCTTGCCCGGGAAACCATCCTCCTCAACCCGGAGCCCGGCGAACCTGGCGTGCGGGAGAGTTCGCTGGGAGGCGAGCTGCTGTGGCCCGCGGACGAGCCGTGGCCGTACTGCGCGCAGGAAGACCACTGGACGTACGGGCCCGACTGGCGCAACCGCACCGAGATTGTCCCGGGCGCGGTGCCGATGGTGCCGATTCTCCAGCTGTTCGCCCAGGATGTGCCGGGGTTGGAGTTCCCGGAGGGGAAGGATCTGCTGCAGCTGGTGTGGTGCGCGCTGATACATGAGCAGGATCCCGGGCCGGTGATGCCGCAGCTGTACTGGCGCAACGAGGCGGAGGTCGTTGCTGGAGGGCTGCTGTCCGAGATCCCCGGGGTGAGCGAGGGGGAGTACGACGAGGACAACATGCCGGAACCGTCCACGTTGTCCCCGATTACCGCGGAGGACTTTCCGTCTGCGAGCACCAAGCGTGACGACCTTCACCAGGGGTGATCACGCGGCCGGGTCGTCCCCGATATGGAGGTCGTTCACCCACTCCTGGGCCGCAGCGAGGGTCGGCGCAATGCCGACCGCCTGATGGGTGAAGTCGTCCCACTCCTCCACGACGCGCGGCTCGTCCGGCCGGCGCCGCCGTGCACCGGCCGGTGGCCCCGGCCTGCCACGACACCCCAGCCCTGATCTGCGCCCATTCGGTGCGCCCAGCGCGCTGGCCGAGAAGGGACAGAGTAGATGTGGGGGTGTGGTGCTGATCCCACCGATCGAGCCGAGAAACGCGACGGGAACTGGCCCCGGATCGGGTGACTCTCCGTCCGCGGCAAGAAGGTGATCACTACCCTCGCCGATCCGTCATCCAAAGGTGAGCGCGGCCTTCTCCTCAGGCGTCGTCCCATCGGTGCTGTAGGGCTCAAAAACACGCGCCTGGCTCTGTAGCCCGTCGCTGTGAGGAACCCGGAGCCCAGGTCCCTGAGCAGCGGCTCCCTCGTCTGGGACCATGTTTCGTGATCATGTCCACGGTGTACGCCGTCACCCGCCGCCTACTGTCGCTGCCGGCGTTGCTACTGCGGCGTGACGTCTCCAAGGACGCGGAGTTGCTGGTGCTGCGGCAGGAGAACGCGGTCCTGCACCGACACGTCCCGCGCGTGCGCTACGAACCAGCCGACCGCCTGTGGTTCGCCACGCTCTCGCACCTGATACCGCGCCGCCGCTGGGCCCAGGTCTTCCCGATCACCCCCGCCACGCTGCCGGCCTGGCACCGCAAACTCGTAGCGAAGAAGTGGGACTACAGTCAGCGACGCCGACCCGGACGCCCGCCCACAGCCGCCGTGGTCAAAGCCCAGATCCAGCGCATGGCTGCCGAGAACCCGGGATGGGGCCACCGGCGCATCCACGGCGAACTCACCCGCCTCGGCCACCAGATAGCGCCCTCCACCGTGTGGAACATCCTCAACCAGGCCGACATCGACCCCTGTGGGGTTCCAAAAGTCCTGTGCATGCGCTGACCTGGGCGTTCGCCGGTTTGGCTGATCTTCCTCACGTGGCGTTGCGGTACTCGTGGATGAGTCCGTTGAGGATGTTGTGGCGCTGGATGCGTTGTGCGGGGAAGGGGATGACGTTGGGGTCGTCGCTGGGAGCGCGGAGTTGCAGGGCGCGGTGGGGCCGGCCGGTGTTATGGTGTTCGGCGTATTCGGCGAGGACGTGCCTCAGGTGCTGTTCGTTGTAGATCAGTGACCGGTCGGTGCATTCGGCCCGGATCGTGCGTATGGCCCTTTCGGCGTGGGCGTTCATCCGCGGGGTCTGCGGCGCGCTCTTCAGGATCTCGATGCCGTCCGCGGTGAAGACGGCGTCGAAGAACTGGGTGTACTTGCTGTCGCGGTCGCGCAGGAGGTAACGGAAGTCGGCAGCGCGTTGGCCGAGGTCGGTGAGGAGGTTGCGGGCGAGCTCGGTGGCCCAGGCCGCGGTGGGGTGAGCGGTCACGCCGAGAAGTGCGGGTGCCGACCTCCATGGCGTAGAACACTTACAGCCGCCTCAGGGTCACCGTGTCGACGTGGAAGAAGTCGGCGGCGAGCAGTCCGGAGGCCTGGGCGCGCAGGAACTCCCGCCACGTCGGGGTGCTGCGGCTGGGTCGGGGTGCGGGGCCCAGGCCGGCGCTGCGTAGGGTGCGTCGGATGGTGGAAGCCGCGACGCGGTGGCCGAGGCGTCGCAGTTCGCCCTGGATGCGGGTGTATCCCCATGTCGGGTTCTCGCGGGCCAGGCGCAGGATGAGTGCGGTGAGTTCTTCGGAGATCGGCGGGCGTCCGGTCCGGGCGGGTTTCTGTTTCCATTTCCACCGGAGCAGTCGGCGGTGCCAGGCTATGAGGGTGCCGGGGGTCACCAGGCGGTGGCGGCGCAGCCTGCTCGGGAGGTATCGGGCCAGGGCTGCGAGCACGGCGCGGTCCGGCCACGTCAGGTGCGGCCGGGTGCCGATCTGCCGGCGCAACACCGCGACTTCGTGGCGCAGCGTGAGGAGCTCAACGTTCTTGGCATTCTCCGACCGTGACAGCAGCAGAAGCAGTCCGAGCAGCCGGATGAAGGTCAGGTACAGCACGCGCAACGCCATGCGGTCCGAGCATGCCATGATCACCTGGAACTGCAAAGGACCTGACCAGAAGCTACGCGTCAGTTTTGGCACCCTACAGGGATTAACTGACGACGCTGCAGGCTTCGCTTCATGCTGCGGACCGGTCGATCGCACGCCCCCGAAGGACGCTTGTCACTCCACTTCGACGCCGACCTCTCGATCGACGCCGGGAGTCAGCTACCG